>NZ_JBBCUU010000003.1:0-232450 GCF_037147735.1 Microbacterium sp. MMO-20
CACTCTTCTTGCTTCTTGGCGGAAACAACTGGTCATCCCACGATGGCCCTTCACCGTCTACGACGACGAGAACCCCGCGGGAATTGACACCACGCTATTGGACTCACCCGCCGCACGATGGATGTCGCCGAAGAGGAGGCGCACGCCGATGCCGCGGCACGTGCAGGAACCGTTCTGATCATCGACGAGACCACGGCAGACCTTGCGATCGACGTCATCCCTGGAGCCGCTGCCGTCCCTGCAGAAGTCAGCTTCTCCCATACTCCGGTCGTCCGGATCGGTTCGCTTGGAAAGACCGTGTGGGGCGGCCTGCGGATCGGATGGGTGCGTGCCGACCGCGAGCTGGTTTCGCTCCTCATCGCTGCGCGCCCGGCGCGCGATCTCGGCACACCGGAGTTCGAGCAGGCCGTGGCCGCGCGCGTTGTGGAGCGTATGCCCGATGTGCTCGCGCAGCGCGCGCAACTGCTGGGGGAAGGTCGCGACGCGACCGTGCGGGCACTCCGCGAGCGGTTGCCGAACTGGCGCGTCCCCGACGTTGCCGGCGGCGTCGCCCTGTGGATCGAGCTGGATGCACCGTTGAGCTCGGGACTCGTCCTCGCCGCGCGGAACGAAGGCGTCTACCTTTCGGCGGGCAGCCGATTCGCGGTGGACGGGGGATACGACCGCCACCTCCGGCTGCCGTTCACCGCTCCGGTGCGTGACCTCCGTCGCGCCGTCGGCGTTCTCGCCGAGCTCTGGCCGGATGTGCGGGCGGCGGCGCCCGTCGACGTCGGTGACTACCTCGAAGCGCTCATCTGACAGCGCCGCAATCTCTCGGCGTCAACGCAGATAGCGCAGGCAATCCACCGCGTCGCGCGCCGTCCAGAACGCGCCCAGATCGCGCATCCGTGCTGCCGCAAGATCGAATCGCTCGGCGTGGAACCTCACCCCGAGTGTGCCGTCCTCCGCTCGCAGATGACCGAGCACGCGCCCCGTCCGATCGAGCACGCGCCAGCGACGGGGGGACACGCGCAGCAGCACCACGCCGCGCACTCCGGCCACGATCTCCGTATCGATGCGGGGCATCTCCCACCTCCTTTCGTCGAACATATCTCCGACCTCCGACATGGTCGCGTCTCGGGGTACCCACCGCGCGACGCACATCATCGCCTCCTCCCCAACGACAGGTTTCATCGATCTGTCCACAGATGAACGGGTGCGGCGACCACGAGTCGCTCGTCCCGGCGAAGCTTTCCCTGCTCCGGCACTCGGAACAGGGCACACGAGTGCCGGAGCGGCCGCCCCGCGGTGATCGCGGGGATCGACACGAAGGGAATGAAGAAATGTCGGACATCATCTCCATCACGGGGAACCTCACATCGGCGCCGGAACGTCTCGAGGTTGCCGGCGGCGTGACCATGGTGAGATTCGGACTCGCGAGCACGGAACGCCGCCTCGACGGCGGCGTCTGGACGGACGTGCACACCAACTACTACAACGTCGCCGTGTTCCGAAAACTCGCCGAGCACGCATACCAGTCTCTCGAGCGCGGACAGCGTGTCATCGTCGTCGGCAAGCTCAAGGTGCGTCCGTGGGAGTCCAATGGGCGCAGCGGCACGAGCATGGACCTCGAGGCGTCGAGTCTCGGTCCGGATCTGATGTTCGGCGTCGCGTCGTTCACGAGGACGACGCGCGCCGTCGCCCACGCCGAGACATCCTCGCTCGAGGCCGAACCCTCCTGGGCCGCTCCCGGCTCGGCGGACGGCATCCTCGGCGCCGGGGCGTCGCCGGCGCAGCATTCGGAATCCGCCGACTCGAGCGCCCGCGCGCAGGTCGGGGGGACCGCTCCGAGAGCGGACGCGCCGAGCGGTGAACTCGTCGGCGCCGCCGCGTGGGGTGCGTCGGCCGACGGCGAGCAGACGCCTTTCTGACGGCGCGCCGCCGATCATGGGGCGGAGCACAGCCTCGCGACGTCCTCTGAGGGAGCGCGCGGCTCTGCCGTCTAGACTCGACGGGTGCGCCGATCCGCTGTCCCTCCGTTCCGGTTCGTCGTTCCTGGCGCCTTCATCTCGGCCGCGTTGCTTCTCGCCGGCTGCACGCCGGCGCCGGCCCCGACACCGTCGGTGTCGACTCCGTCGGTGACTGCGTCCCCCACGCCGACGGCGACCGGTCCGTCGTTCGTTCCCGAGGGCACCGCTGCGCAGAACCTGCCGATATTCAGCGCCGTTGTGAACCAAGTCGCCGCGACCGACGCACGCTTCCAGGGCCGCGCCTACGTCGACGCACTCGTCGCGGTCGGCTTTCCGAAGGCCGAGATGGAACTCACCAACGACCAGACGACGGTTGGCAACGCAGCAGATTCGATCCAGTTCTCCGTGCGATGGGCCGGGGAATGTCTGGTCGGCCAGGTCGGTCCGTCGACGCCGACGCCCACGGCGCTCGTGCTCCCGCTCCTGCCCGGCGGCACCTGCCTCGTGGGGCAGACGAGGCCGATCGACTGGTGATCGTGCGCGGCGCCGCCGCGTAGACTTGGGCCGTTATGGCAGAATACATCTACTCCATGGTCCGTGCCCGCAAAGCGGTGGGCGAGAAGCTGATCCTCGACGACGTCACGATGTCCTTCCTGCCCGGGGCCAAGATCGGCATGGTCGGGCCGAACGGCGCCGGCAAATCGACGATTCTGAAGATCATGGCGGGCCTGGACACGCCGTCCAACGGCGAGGCCAAGCTCACGCCGGGCTTCACCGTCGGCATCCTCATGCAGGAGCCCGAGCTCGACGAGACCAAGACAGTGCTCGAGAACATCCAGGAGGGTGTCGCGATCAAGGCGAAGCTCGATCGCTTCAACGAGATCTCGGCGCTGATGGCCGACCCGGATGCCGATTTCGATGCCCTGCTCGCCGAGATGGGCACTCTGCAGGAGGAGATCGATGCTGCCGATGGCTGGGATCTCGACTCGCAGCTCGAGCAGGCGATGGACGCGCTGCGCACGCCGCCGGGCGAGGAGCCCGTGACCAAGCTCTCCGGTGGTGAACGCCGCCGTGTCGCGCTGGCGAAGCTGCTGCTGCAGAAGCCGGACCTGCTGCTCCTCGACGAGCCCACGAACCACCTCGATGCGGAGAGCGTCCTGTGGCTCGAGCAGCACCTGCAGTCGTACAAGGGTGCCGTCATCGCGATCACCCACGACAGGTACTTCCTGGACAACGTCGCCGAGTGGATCGCCGAGGTCGACCGGGGGCGGCTCATCGGCTACGAGGGCAATTACTCGACGTACCTCGAGAAGAAGGCCGAGCGCCTCGACATCCAGGGCAAGAAGGACGCGAAGCTCGCAAAGCGCCTGAAGGACGAGCTCGACTGGGTGCGCTCGAGCGCGAAGGGCCGTCAGACGAAGTCGAAGGCCCGCCTCGCCCGCTACGAGGAGATGGCCGCCGAGGCGGAGCGCACGCGCAAGCTCGATTTCGAAGAGATCCAGATCCCGCCGGGGCCCCGCTTGGGCAATGTCGTGATCGAAGCGAAGAAGCTGCACAAGGGATTCGGCGACCGCACGCTCATCGACGGGCTGAGTTTCAGCCTGCCCCCGAACGGCATCGTCGGCGTCATCGGACCGAACGGCGTCGGCAAGACGACGCTCTTCAAGACGATCGTCGGGCTCGAGCCGCTCGATGGCGGCGACCTCAAGATCGGCGAGACCGTCAAGATCAGCTACGTCGACCAGAGTCGCGCCAACATCGACCCGCAGAAGACGCTGTGGGAGGTCGTTTCGGACGGCCTCGACATCATCACCGTCGGAAAGACCGAGATCCCTTCGCGCGCTTACGTTTCCAAGTTCGGCTTCAAGGGACCGGATCAGCAGAAGAAGGCCGGTGTCCTCTCCGGGGGTGAGCGCAACCGCCTGAACCTCGCGCTGACCCTGAAGGAGGGCGGCAACCTGCTGCTGCTCGACGAGCCGACCAACGACCTCGATGTCGAGACGCTCTCATCCCTCGAGAACGCCCTGCTCGAGTTCCCCGGTTGCGCGGTGGTCATCACGCACGACCGGTGGTTCCTCGACCGCATCGCGACCCACATCCTGGCCTACGAGGGCACGGACGAACAGCCCGACAAGTGGTACTGGTTCGAGGGCAACTTCGAGGCCTACGAGGCCAACAAGATCGAGCGCCTCGGCCCGGATGCCGCGAACCCGCACCGTTCGACGCATCGCAAGCTCACGCGTGACTGACGGGCGCCGCATCCACGTCCCGATCCACCTGCGCTGGGGTGATCTGGATGCGTTCAACCACGTCAACAACGCGACGATGCTGAAGCTCCTCGAAGAGGCTCGAGTGCGCGTCTTCTGGTCGCCGGTGGGAGGCGAGAGCGCGCCTGACACCGCGGTGATCGATGCGGGTTTGGATGCCGGCGAGCTCACCCTCATCGCGCGGCAGGAGATCGAGTACCTCGCCCCTGTCCCGTATCGGCGAGAGCCGCTGGACGTGCAGATGTGGTTCGGCAAGATCGGCGGCTCGAGCATCGAGGTCTGTTACGAAGTCTTCAGCCCGCTGAGCGACACGCAGCAGACGTTGTACGCACGGGCGTCGTCGGCCGTCGTCCTCGTCGACGCGCACACGTTCCGTCCAGTGCGTCTCAGTGAGCGGATGCGTGCGGCGTGGAGCCCCTACCTGGGAGATCCGGTCGAATTCCATCGCCGCTGAGACGCACAGGTCGGCGGGCAGCAGCACCGAACGTGAGACTTAGTCGTCCGTCGGTACGCGGATCATGATCTCCTGCGCGACGGTCGCGACCAGTTCACCGTCACAAGTGAAGATCCGTCCCGTCGCGAGTCCGCGCCCTCCGCGTGCGCTCGGAGATTCCTGCGCGTACAGCAGCCATTCGTCGACGCGCGCGGGGCGGTGCCACCACATCGCGTGATCGAGGCTCGCGACCTTGAGCCCGGGCTGCGACCAAGCGACCCCGTGAGCGCGGAGGACGGACTCCTGGATCGTGAGATCGCTCATGTACGCCAGGACGGCCCGGTGGACGGCCGCGTCGTCGCCGATCGGGCGACGCGTCCGCATCCACACGTTCTGTGCGGCGACCGGGTCTGCGTCGACGCCGTCGTAGATGCCCCCCTCCGCGTGCAGCACCTCGATGGGGCTGTCGGCGAGGAGGCGACGCGAAAGCGGGCGCGTGGACGCCGCGGAGACGAGCTCTTCCGGTGCGGGGATGCCGGCAGGGGGCGCCGCCTGATGATCGAGACCCGGGTCCTCGCTCTCGAACGAGGCGATCATCGAGAAGATGGGGACGCCGTGCTGGTACGCCTGGGTCCGGCGGGTCGAGAACGAACGACCGTCGTGGATACGGTCGACGGACAGCGTGAGCCCCTGCGACGCGTCACCCGGGCGCAGGAAGTATCCGTGCATCGAGTGCGGGACCCGGTCATCGCCCGTGGTTCGGTCCGCAGCGATGATCGCCTGCGCGAGCACCTGGCCCCCGAAGATGCGGCCCGTCGGCATCGGGTGCGAAGCGCCGGTGAAGATGTCCTCCGTCGTCCGCGCGGCCCCGGAGTCGAGATCGATCACCTCGAGCATCATCGTCACCGGATCGAAGCCCGTCTGCTCGCTCTGACCCACTGTGCTCCTGTCGTCGCGGCCTTGCGGCATCCGCGTGCTTCCCACGCGGGCGCTCGTGTCTCGCCCTCTTGATAGTTTAGGGCGGATGCCCCACGAGCTCCGCTTCCCCGATGTCCCCACCGCCTCCGACGCCCTCGTGTTCGCGCAGCGCGCGGCCCGGCTCGGCGACGGCGCGGTCCGTCTGAGAGCGCAGGACGGCCTGCTGGTGATGACGTCCGCCCCGCTTGCGCCCCGCACACTCCTCGAGGCCACGCCGACCATATTGGGAATGCGGATCATCGCCGTCGACCCCGAGGTCGTCTGCGACCTCGTCGTCGACGCGTCGACGCTGCGTGCCTCGGGAGAAACCCACCTCGCTCTCCCGGATTCGGCGGTCACGGCGCCGTGGGCGGGGATCTCACCTCCCCGGTCGGGATGGGAGGCCTCGGGTGAGACGGCGGCCGCGAGGCTCGCGTCTCGCGCGCAATGGGGGATCGCCGCGGTCGCGGAGGCCGTGCCGACGGATGCCGGGGACGATGTCGTGCACGCTGTGCGCGCGTCGATCTGGGGAGCCCCCGACGAGGACCTTGCCGGGCTGCCGCTCGGCGTCGCCTTCGCGGCGTTCGCGCTCGGCTTCATCGCGGGGGAGGAGCAGGCGGTCATCCGTCGGACGGGGCCGTGGACACGGGTCAGCCTGTCGCGCGGGCACGTCCTCGTCCGCGACACGGTGCGCAGCGGTCTCACCGCGGTACGCACGACGGGCGCCGCCTGAGAGCGGCGCGCAGCTTTCTCAGGGCGCTCGACCAGCGACAGAGCAGCCGTCAGAGCGCCGCCGCCGCGGCTCGACCTGCGACGCGGCCGGAGAAGAGGCATCCGCCGACGAAGGTGCCTTCGAGAGCTCGGTAGCCGTGCACGCCGCCGCCGCCGAAACCCGATGCCTCGCCCGCCGCGTACAGGCCCGGGACCGGCTCCCCGTCGTGGCCGAGTGCGCGACCGTCGAGGTCGGTCTCGATCCCGCCCAGCGACTTGCGGGTCAGGACGTGCAGCTTGACGGCGATGAGGGGCCCGGAATCGGGGTCGAGGATCTTGTGCGGGGCGGCCGTGCGAATGAGCTTGTCACCGCGGTACGCGCGCGCGGAGCGCAGCATGGCGATCTGCGCATCCTTCGTGAAGTCGTTGTCCATCTCGCGATCGCGTGCTTCGACCTCGCGGCGAACGACATCCGGATCGAGCGCGGCGCCGCCGGGAAGCGCCTGCATCGCCGTGATGAGCTCGCCGAGCGTGCGCCGCACGACGAAGTCCGCGCCGCGGTCGAGGAAGGCCTGCACGGGACCGGCGGCGCCCTTGCCGAGCCGCGACTTCACGAGGAGCGGAAGGTCCTGCCCGGTGAGGTCGGGGTTCTGTTCGCTGCCGGAGAGGGTGAATTCCTTCTCCACGATCTTCTGCGAGAGCACGAACCAGGAATGGTCGTGGCCCGTTGCCCGCAGGTGCGCCAGTGTGCCGAGGGTGTCGAAGCCGGGGAACAGGGGAACAGGCAGGCGTGCGCCCGTGGCATCCAGCCAGATCGAGGAGGGGCCGGGGAGGATCCGGATGCCGTGGCTCGGCCAGATCGGGTCCCAGTTCTGGATGCCTTCGACGTAGTGCCACATGCGGTCGCCGTTGATGAGGTGCGCGCCGGCGGTAGCCGCGACCGGCTGCAGCGAGCCGTCGACGTAGGCGGGGACGCCCGTGATCATCGTGGTCGGCGCCGTGCCGAGGCGCGCGGGCCATTGAGCGCGGACGAGGTCATGGTTTCCACCGATCCCGCCGGATGCGACGACCGTGGCGCCGGCCGAGACCGTGAACGCGCCGCGGACCGTGCGCGAAGTCGCGGCACCGCGCACGGCGTCGTCGGGGGCCAGTACATCGCCGGAGGCTCCCGTCACGACCCCGCCCGTCGTCGTGAGCGCGGTGACGCGATGACGCGGCAGGATCGTGATGCGGCCGCTGTCTTCTCCGCGCTCGATCGCCGCTTGGAACGGTGCGACGATCCCCGGGCCCGTGCCCCACGTGATGTGGAATCGCGGTACCGAGTTGCCCGGTCCCGTCGCCGTGTATCCACCGCGCTCGGCCCATCCGACGACGGGGAAGAAGCCGACGCCCTTCTCACGCAGCCACGCCCGTTTCTCACCGGCGGCGAACTGCAAGTAGGCCTCCGCCCACTGCCGGGGCCAGTGGTCCTCGTCACGATCGAAGCCGGCGGTGGCGAACCAGTCCTGACGGGCGAGGTCGAGCGAGTCGCGGATGCCCATACGGCGCTGCTCGGGAGAGTCGACGAAGAAGAGCCCCCCGAACGACCAGAATGCCTGTCCGCCCAGGTTCGCGCGTGACTCTTGGTCGACGATCACGACGGTCTTGCCTGCGGCAGCGGCCTCGGATGCCGCGACAAGCCCGGCCAGGCCCCACCCGATCACGAGAACGTCCGCGTGATGATGCTGCGGGGACATGGACGACTCCTTCGTCGACATCTGCGGTATGAGTGGTCAGGCGCCCGGTGTCGGGTCGAACGTGTTCACCATCGCGTGGGCTGCCCGCTGAAGATAGTCCCACAGCGTCGCCTCGTGCAGCGGCGACAGGCCGAGCTCGTCGACGGCGGCGCGCATGTGCTGCAGCCAGCGATCGCGCGCGTCGGGGTTGACGTGGAACGGCAGATGACGCATCCGCAATCGCGGATGCCCGCGCTGCTCGCTGTACGTGGTCGGTCCGCCCCAGTACTGCTCGAGAAAGAGGGTCAGCCGCTCCGCCGCGGGGGCGAGGTCCTCCTCCGGGTACATCGGCTTGAGCACCGGGTCGGTGGCGACACCTCGGTAGAACGCGTTGACGAGCCGCACGAACGTATCGTGCCCACCGACCTCGTCGTAGAAAGTGACGGGCGACGGGTCGGTCACGGCTTGTCCTCCGGTTCGGGCGCGGGCGGGGCCGTCGGCGGGGCGTCGAGCGTGTTCGCGTCGAGCGTCGGCGCCTTCTTCTTCGGTGCGCGGCGTGGCTTCCAGACGGGCTTCGCGTCGGATGCCGTGGCCACCGGAGTGGGCTTGGTCCGCGGCGGATTGGCGCCGCGAACACGCTGCGCGCCGTCGGTGCCCGAGAGGACGATCGAGTTGAGCTGGGGGAGGGTCACGCCGAGCTCGTCGATCGCGTGCTTGAGGCGCATACGCAGCTCGCGCGCAACGTCGTCCTTCGCGTTCGTGCGCGTCTTCTGTACGAGGCGGATCACGAGGGCGTCTCCACTGATCGACTCGAGCCCCCAGATCTCGGGCTGATCGATCAGGCGAGTGCGCCACTTCGGGTCCTTCGCGAGGCCCATGGCGGCATCCAGCATCGCCTTCTCGACATCGCCGATCTCCGCGTCGGCGGGTACTGCGAGGTCGATGATGACGCGAGACCAGCCCTGGGACATGTTGCCGATGCGGGTGACCTCGCCGTTGCGCACATACCAGAGCGTGCCGTTGACGTCGCGCACGTGGGTGACGCGGACGCTGACGTACTCGACGACACCCGTTGCGAGACCCAGGTCGACGACGTCGCCGATGCCGACCTGGTCTTCCGCGACGATGAAGATGCCGTTGAGGACGTCCTTGACGATGTTCTGCGCCCCGAAGCCGAGACCCGCGCCGAGGGCCGCGGTCAGCAGTGTGAACGATCCCAGCACGTTCGCGTTGATCGTGAACACCACGAGGATGAGCGCGATGATCACGATCGTCGTGTTCACGATGTTGCTGAGGATCGAACCCAGCGTGCGCGTGCGCTGGATGATCCGCACCTGCGCGAGCGGAGAGTTGTCGACGGCCCGGGTGTCGTCTGTGGCCGCCTTGTTCTTCGCGCCCCGGACGATCCGGTTCACGACGCGCGTGATCAGCCGACGCATCAGCCACGCCAGGATCAGGCCGCCGATGATGATCGCGGCGATCGCGAGCAGCTTCATGCCCGCGTCGGTGAGGAAGCTCAGAAGGTCCGGGCCGACCTGATCCCACGAAAAGCCCGTCGTGGGCTCGGGGGCGGTCTGGAGGGGGATGCGCATCGCTCCGATATTACCGATGCCTCCTCAGCGCCGGCTGGGCGTGAGGAGGCATCGGTAGGGGCGGCGTCGCGCCGGTGCGCGGGTCAGGCCGCGTCGCGCTCCTGCACGGCGAGGGCGCGCTCGACGCCCGCGAGGTTCTCCCGCACGAGGCGGCGGAGGGCCGGAGCGGCATCCTGGTGCGCCTCGAGCCAGCGGCGCGTGGCGTCGCGGAGCGCGGTGTTCGCGAGCGCGGCGGGATACAGGCCGATGATGAGGTACTCGGCGATGTGGTACGTCCTGCTCTCCCACACCGGCAGGAGCATCTCGAAGTAGGGCTCGACGAACGATGCCAGTGCCTCGAGACCGTTCGGGTTGACGAAGCCGAGTGCCGACGAGCGCACGACTGTGTTGGGGAGATCTGCGGAGTCGATCAGCGACGCCCAAGCGGCGCGCTTGGCTTCGACCGTCGGGAGGGCGGCCTTCGCCTGTGCGGCGAACTCGCCGCCCTTCGCGGTGTTGTCTGCGGCAAGAGCAGCATCGATGTCCGCGGCCGTCACGACGCCCCCGGCGGCGAGGGAGACGAGGAGCGCCCAGGAGAGGTCGGCGTCGATGTCGAGCCCGTCGAGTGTCGCCTCGCCCGCGCGGAGCGCCCGCACCTTCTCCCACTGCGCCGGCGTGGCCGCTGCGCTCGCGAAGCCCGTGACGAACTGCAGTTGACTGTCACTGCCCGCCTCCGCGGCCTGGGCGAGCGCCCAGAGTCCGTCCGCGACCTTCTCGCGCGTCGCCTGGCGACGGTCCGGGGCGACGTAGGAGTTCGCCGCGAGCTGGAGCTGGCCGAGCGTCGTGCGCACGGTCGTCGACTCCGTCTCGGAACCGATGTTCGCGAGGACGAGGTCGACGTAGTCGGATGCCGAGGCATCCGCATCCCGCGTCTGGTCCCACGCGGCGCCCCACACGAGGGAGCGGGCGAGCGGGTCGGCGATCTTGCCGAGGTGGGCGATCGCGGTCTTCAGCGAACGCTCGTCGAGACGGATCTTCGCGTACGCGAGATCGTCGTCGTTGAGGAGGACGAGGTCGGGCTGGGCCAGGCCGACGAGCTCCGGCACCTCGGTGAGATCGCCGTCGACGTCGAGCTCGACGTGGTGTGTGCGCACCAGCGCATCGCCCTCGAGGTTGTAGAAACCGACGCCGAGGCGGTGCGGACGGATCGTCGGGTAATCGGCGGGCGCCGTCTGCACGATCGCGAAGCGCGTGATCTTGCCGTCGGCATCCGTCTTGATCTCCGGCGCGAGCGTGTTGACGCCGGCCGTCTCGAGCCACTTGCGCGACCACGTCGACAGGTCGCGGCCGCTCGTCGCCTCGAGCTCGGTGAGGAGGTCGCGCAGTTCCGTGTTGCCGAACGCGTGCTTCTGGAAGTAGGCGCCGACGCCCGCGAAGAACTCATCGATTCCGACCCAGCTCGTCAGCTGCTTGAGGACCGAGCCGCCCTTCGCGTACGTGATGCCGTCGAAGTTGACCTCGACGTCGTGCAGGTCGTTGATCTCGGCGACGACGGGGTGCGTCGAGGGGAGCTGATCCTGGCGGTAGGCCCAGGTCTTCTCCATGGCGTTGAATGTCGTCCAGGCCTCGGTCCACTCCGTGGCCTCGGCGGTCGCGATCGTGGACGCCCACTCGGCGAACGACTCGTTGAGCCACAGGTCGTTCCACCACTTCATCGTGACGAGGTCGCCGAACCACATGTGCGCGAGCTCGTGCAGGATCGTGACGACGCGGCGCTCCTTGACGGCATCCGTCACCTTCGAGCGGAAGACGTAGGTCTCTGTGAAGGTCACGGCGCCGGCGTTCTCCATCGCGCCCGCGTTGAACTCCGGGACGAACAGCTGGTCGTACTTCGCGAAGGGGTACGGGTACCCGAACTTGTCCTCGTAGTACGCGAATCCCTCGCGCGTCTTGTCGAAGATGTAGTCGGCGTCCAGGTGCTGCCAGAGGCTCTTTCGGCCGTACACGCCGAGCGGGACGACCCGACCGGAGGCGCTCGTCAGCTCGGAGAAGGTCGCCTCGTACGGTCCCGCGACGATCGCCGTGATGTACGACGAGATGCGCGGGGTCGGCTCGAACGCCCACGTGGCCGTGCCCTCGCCCGCGGGGACGGGATCGGGGGTGGGGGAGTTGGAGATGACCTTCCATGCGGCCGGCGCGGTCACGGTGAACTGGAAGGTGGCCTTGAGGTCGGGCTGCTCGAACACGGCGAACACACGCCGCGAGTCGGGCACTTCGAACTGCGAGTAGAGATAGACCTCACCGTCGACCGGGTCGACGAAGCGGTGCAGCCCTTCACCGGTGTTCGTGTACAGGCAGTCCGCATCGACGATGAGCTCATTCTCGGCGGCGAGGCCCTCGAGGCTGATGCGCGAGTCGAGGAACGCGGCGGCCGGATCGATCGCGACACCGTTGAGAGTGATCTCGCGCACATCGCGTGCGATGAGGTCGATGAAGGTCGCCGCTCCGGGGGTGGCGCTGAACCGTACGACGGCGCGCGAGCCGAAGACCTCGGCGCCCTTCGTCAGATCGAGCGCGACGTCGTAGCTGTGCGTGTTGACGATCGTGCGACGCTCTTGCGCTTCGGTGCGGGTGAGATTCTGTCCAGGCACTGGGGTACTCCCGTTGGTGAGGGTGTGGAAGTGCACCGTCGCGCTGCTGGCGTCGACGGCAACCGGTCCAGCCTACGCGGTCCGCGTTTCGCGCCGCACATGCGTGCGGGCATGGGCGACGGCGGCCGGCAGGTCGTCGAAGAGGTGCTTGTGGTGGCGAAGTGCGGCGAGCACGCCGACCGTGCGGAAGAGGCCTTCGTGGCGCGGTTGGATGCCTTTGATCAGCACGGTCACACCGCGGCGCTCGAGGCTCTGGACGATGTCGCCGAGCGCGCGGGCGCCGGTCGCGTCCACCAGTTCGACGCGGCTCATGCGCAACACGACGACGTCGACGTCGGTGACGGCGTCGACCTCCGCGCGCACACGATCGGCGCCCGCGAAGAAGAGCGGCCCCTCGATGCACAGCACCGCGATGCGTTCGTCGCCCGGCTCCATGGCGCCTTCGAGCGGCTCGCGCCGCACCGCGGACGCCCGGGCGAGCCCGCGGAGCGCGACGATCCCCGCGAAGACGACCCCGATCGCGACGGCGACGATGAGGTCGAAGGACACCGTGATGACGGCGGTCGCGACGAACGCGACCGCGTCCGCACGTGTGGACCGCAGGAGGGAGCGCACCGTGCCGAGATGCACCATGCGCGTCGCGGTCACCATCAGGACGCCCGCGAGCGCGGCCAACGGAATCGCGCCGACCGGTCCCGACGCGATGAGCACGACTGCGAGCAGGACGACCGCATGAACGATCGCGGCGATGCGGGAGCGGCCGCCGGATCGGACGTTGACGGCCGTCCGCGCGATCGCGCCGGTCGCGGGCATGCCGCCGAACAACGCCGACCCGATCGATGCGAGCCCCTGACCCACGAGCTCGCGGTCCGGATCGAACGGACCGGTGTCGGCGAGCGTCGTGGCGACGCGGGCGGACAGCAGCGACTCGATCGCGGCGAGCGCGGCGACCGTGAGCGCCGGGACGGCGAGCGCGCCGATCGTCGTGGCATCCATCGACGGCAGAGCGGGTGCGGGCAGACTCGCCGGCAGCGCGCCGATGCGTGCGAGCGGTGCGGGGAGGAGGAGGCAGGCGACCGTCGCGACGACGATGCCGACGAGCGACCCCGGGATGGCCCGGTGCACGCGCGGCGCGACGAGCATGCACGTGGCGACGACGGCCACGGCGCCCAGCGCCCAGAGGAGATAGGTCGGATCGAGGGCCGCGAGCGACTGCGCGGCTGCGACGAGTGCGTTGGAGCTGTGCTCGGACGCCGCGGGAGTGTGTGCGGAGACCAGCGCCGGGATCTGCTGCGCGAAGATGATGACGCCGATGCCGAGCGTGAACCCCTCGATGACGGGCCACGGGATGAACGACACGGCGCGTCCGAGCCGAAGGGCCCCGGCAAGGACCACGACGATGCCGGCGAGGAGGCTGACGACGGCGACCGCGCCGACGCCGTGTGTCGCGACGATCGGCAGGAGCACCACGACCATCGCTCCTGTCGGACCGGACACCTGCACGTGCGATCCCCCGAAGACCGCGGCGAGGAAGCCCGCCACGACCGCCGTGATGAGCCCGGCCTCGGCCGAGAGGCCCGAGCTGACGCCGAACCCGAGTGCGAGCGGAAGCGCGACGATGCCGACCGTGAGTCCCGCGAGGAGGTCGCCGCGCCACGTCCGCCGGGCGGGTGCGTAGTCTGCGCGTGAGGGCAGCAGCGCCCGGGCCGACGAGCGGAGGTGCCCCCATCTCATCTCGCGCTCCCGATCACCGGGAGCGCCTGTGCGTCGCGGAGAAGGTCGCCGTCGGCGGCCAGGACGTCGAGCAGCAGCTCGCGCGCCGCAGCGAGCAGACGTGCCACCGACGGCCCCGTCAGTCGGTAGTAGACGTGACTGGCCCGGCGCTCCGACACGACGAGGCGGTGCCGGCGCAGAACTGCGAGGTGCTGCGAGAGGTGGGATGCCTCGAGACCGGTCTGCTCCTGGAGCTCGGCGACACTGCACTCCGGCGCGGCGCTGAGAAGCTCGAGGATGCGAATACGGAACGGATGGGCGAGTCCCTTGAAGAGGTTCGCCTTCAGCTCGTAGAGGGGCCTCTCACGATGAGTCAATGACATGATGAAGTCATCATATCGGCGATGAGCGATCTCCCGATCGGCTCCTCGCGCGGCTCCCTAGGATGGACGCATGCGTATCCACATCGCGACCGACCACGCCGGCCTCGAGTTCTCCACCCAGCTTCAGCACCATCTCGCCGCCCAGGGGCACGAGGTCGTCGATCACGGCCCGATCGAGTACGACCCGCTCGACGACTACCCGGCCTTCTGCATCCGCGCGGCGCAGGCCGTCGTCCGTGACCAGCGCGCCGGCATCCCCACGCTGGGCGTCGTCTTCGGCGGCTCCGGCAACGGCGAGCAGATCGCCGCGAACAAGGTCGAGGGCGTGCGCGCCGCGCTGGTGTGGTCGATCGCGACGGCGGAGCTCGCGCGCGAGCACAACGACGCCAACGTCATCGCGATCGGGGCGCGCCAACACACGTTCGAGGAGGCGGTGACGTTCATCGACCGCTTCATAGCGACGCCCTTCTCGGGGGAGGAGCGCCACGCGCGCCGCATCGCGCAGCTCGCCGACTTCGAGCGCGACGGCTCGTTGCTGCCCGACCCACGTGCCGGCGAGTCCGCCCCGTCCGGCGGCGAGTCCATCGACGCGTTCGACCCCGAAGCCGGCTGATGCCCGAGGGCCACTCCGTCCACCGGATCGCGCGCCAGTTCGACCGGAACTTCGTCGGGCGCGCCGTGTCGGCTTCCAGCCCTCAGGGCCGATTCGCCGAGGGCGCCGCGCTGATCGACGGGCGTGAGGCGGTCTCGGTGCGCGCGGTCGGCAAGCAGATGTTCCTCGGCTTCGAGGGCGATCTGTGGCTGCGTGTCCACCTCGGCATGTACGGGGCGTGGGATTTCGCGGGGGAGATCCTCGTGGATCCGACGATCGCTTCGGCGAACGGGCGGATGGGGCAGACGAATCAGCGGGGGACCGACCTCGGGGAGCCCGTCCTGGATGGCGCCGGTGAGAACTCGCTCAGCTCGATCGGTGCGCCGCGCCGCGCACGAGGCCGCGTGCGGATGAGTGAGCAGACCCGGGGTCTGGAAGGGGAGGACGACGTGTTCCCCCCGCCGGTCGTCGGTCAGGTGCGACTGCGTCTGCTGACCGAGGCGACCTGTGCCGACCTGCGCGGCCCGACGGCGTGCGAGCTGCAGACGCCCCACGACGTCCAGGCGACGATCGCGAAGCTGGGCCCCGACCCGCTCGTCGACGACCCGGCAGAGGGCGAGGAGCGCTTCGTCGAGGTCGTGCGGCGAAAGCCCACACCGATCGGCCTGCTGCTCATGGACCAGAGCGTCGTCAGCGGCATCGGCAACGTCTATCGCGCCGAGCTGCTCTACCGGGCGCTTCTGGACCCGCACACTCCCGGCAAGCTCGTCCCCGAGGAGCTCGTGCGGGCGGTCTGGCACGACTGGGCCACGCTCCTGCGGATCGGCGTCGAAACCGGCCAGATGATGACCATGGACGACCTCGACCCGGAGGCTTATCGCCGCGCGATGGCGAGCCGCGACGACCGGCACTGGGTGTACCACCGCGCCGGCCTGCCCTGCCGTGTCTGCGGGACGGAGATCGTCCTCGAGGAGATGGGCGCGCGCAAGCTCTACTGGTGTCCGTCCTGTCAGAAGTGAGTGCCGTATGAGACAGAACCCGAGTTTCGCGATGACGGATGTCGCGGAGCTGCGCCGCGTCATCGATCTGAACCCCTGGATGACGCTGGTGAGCATGACGGATGCGGGCCTCGTCGCATCGCACTATGCCGTGCTCCTCGACGACGACCGCGATGATCTCACGATCGTCGGTCACGTCGGTAAGCCCGACGATGCGATCCTCGGCCTCGGCGAGCGCGAACTGCTCGTGATCGTGCAGGGTCCGCACGGCTACATCTCGCCCGGGTGGTACGGCGAGGGTCCGGGCGTGCCGACGTGGAACTTCGTCTCGGCTCATCTCAGTGGCACACCGGAGATCCTCGACCCCGACGAGAACCTCCGTGTGCTCGATAGGCTCGTCGCGCGCTTCGAGAGCACACTTCCCCAGCCGCGGGATCTCTGGCAGCCCCCCAACGACGAGGAGTATGTGCGTCGCCTCGAGCGCGGGACGGTGGGTTTCCGCCTCACGCCGACGAAAGTGGTGGCCAAGCGCAAGCTGAGCCAGAACCGTCCCGACGAGGTTGTCGACACGATCATCACGCAGCTCGAAGCCGGCGCTGGTCCGTATGCGGACGCCCGCTTGGCGGACGAGATGCGGCGGGCGCATGACGCGCTCCGCGCTGCCCGAGCGGGACGATCGTGATCCTGGGCGACCGGCCCACGGTCATCGCGAACGCGCGTCTCACCGGAGCCGAGAGGCTCGACCCCTTCGGCGACGACCTGGTCGACGTACATCTCGCGGGCGGCGTGATCGCCGACATCGCACCCGCCGGGGCGCTGCCCCGCCGCGGCGCCGTCGTGGAGGCAGCGGGCGGATGGGTCATCCCCGGGCTCTGGGATCATCACGTGCATACCGTGCAGTGGGCGCTCGTCGCACAGCGCGAGGCGCTCGGGCGTGCGAAGTCCGCAGCCGAAGCCGCCGCGATCATGGCGCATGCGCCGGTCCTGCCGGACGGCCGCCGCGTCGGCACCGGCTTCCGCGATGCGCTGTGGCCGGATGCCCCCGCCCTGGCTCTCCTCGACGACGTCACGGGCGACGTCCCGACCTACCTCATCAATGCCGATGTGCACAGCGTGTGGCTCAACAGCGCCGCGTTCCGTCGAGAGGGCTTCGCGCTCGACGACAGCGGGCTGCTCCGCGAGGAGCCGGCCTTCGAGATCTCGCGCCGCCTGAACGCTGCAGACCCGCTCGACGGCGATCGCCTCGTCACCGCTGCGCTCGGCGAGGCGGCATCCCGCGGGATCGTCGGCGTCGTCGATCTGGACATGGCATGGAACGCCGAGGCGTGGGTCCGGCGCCGGGATGCCGGATTCGACGCGACCCGCATCCGGTTCGGGATCTACCCGCCGCAACTCGAACGCGCGATCGCCGAAGGACTCGAAACCGGCGACGCGCTCGATCCGGCGGGGCTCATCCGCGTCGGCGCTCTCAAGATCATCACCGACGGGTCGCTCGGCACGCGCACGGCCGCCACGGCGCGCGCCTACCCGGGTGATCCGCACAACCACGGCGTCCTGACCGTGGCGCCGGACGCGCTCGTCGAGATGATGACCCGCGCGACCGGGGCGGGTCTGGAGTGCGCCGTGCACGCGATCGGCGATGTCGCGAACTCGCACGCGCTCGACGCGTTCGCCGCGACCGGGGCGACGGGCACGATCGAGCACGCCCAGCTGCTCGCGCACGCCGACATCCCGCGGTTCGCCCGACTCGGCGTCTCCGCGAGCGTGCAGCCCGAGCATGCGATCGACGATCGCGACATGACCGATTCGATCTGGTCGGGTCAGACCGGTATCGCGTATCCGCTGCGCTCGCTCGCCGCGGCCGGCACCAATCTCCTGTTCGGATCGGACGCTCCGGTGGCACCGCTCGACCCCTGGGCGGCGATGGCCGCCGCCGTGTTCCGGACACGCGACGGACGCCCCGCCTGGCGACCTGACGAAGCGCTGGATGCCGGGACGGCCCTCGCCGCCTCCACCGCCGGTGGCTCGTTCACGCGCGCCACGCTCATGCCGGGCGACCTCGCCGACCTCGTCGTCGTCGACCGCGATCCCCTCGCCGTCGACGAAACCGCGCTCCGGGGGACCCAGGTGCAGGCCACGCTCCTGGAAGGGCGTCTCACCTTCTTGGCATGAAACGGCGGATGCCCCGGGCCGCGCCCGGGGCATCCGAATCCTGCAGCGGCGGTCAGGCGGCGAGGTGCGCCGAGAGGAACCAGCGGTCCTTCTCGAGTCCGGCCTTGATCGCGATCGCGACGTCCTGGCTGGTGAGGTCTGTCTCATCGAGTCCGTCGATCGCGGCCTGCACATCGGCGATCACGGTATCCATGTCGGTGACGATCGCCACGATCTCGTCCTGCCACTGCGCGAAGCCTGCGGGGACCTGCGACGCCCCGGTCTTCTCGGCGATCGTCGATACGCGCGCGTCGATCGGCAGGCCGAGGGCGACGATGCGCTCGGCGGCGAGGTCGGCGAAACCCTGCGCGTTCGAGACGACGCTGTCGAGCAGTTCGTGGATGGCGATGAAGTTGGCGCCGCGCACGTTCCAGTGCGCCTGCTTGCCGTTGACGGCGAGAGCCTGCAGGCCGAGGACGACGGGAGTGAGGAACTGCGCCGTGCTCGACGCGGCCTCGGGGCCGGTCGCGGTCATCGAGATGGTCTGCGTCTTGGTCATTGCTCTGCTCCTCCACTGGGCGGGGCGGGATACCCCCCTCGTCTCATCCAATGCTACTCAGGCCCCCGCATTCCGCAAGCAAGACAAGGCTGGGCTTAGGTCCGTCGGATCGTGGCGGAATGCGGCTATCGTCGGCGGCATGACGATCGCCGCCGACGCCTCAGTCCTTTCGCTCTCCGGATCTTCACCCCGCCTGCACGAAGCGGCGTTCGTCGCGAGCGGTGCGCGGCTGATCGGCGACGTCACCCTGGAGGAGGGGGCAAGCGTCTGGTACAACGCCGTCGTCCGCGGCGACAGCGATGCGATCACTCTCGGCGCCGGCAGCAATCTGCAGGACAACGTCTCGGTGCACGTCGATGCCGGGCACCCGGTCGTCATCGGACGCGACGTCTCGGTCGGTCACAACGCCGTCGTGCACGGCTGCACGATCGGCGACGGCACCCTCATCGGCATGGGAAGCGTCATCCTCTCCGGTGCCGTGATCGGATCGGGATGCCTCGTCGCCGGGGGAGCGGTCGTGCTGGAGGGCGCGCAGATCCCCGACGGTTCGCTCGTCGCCGGCGTGCCGGCGAAAGTACGGCGCGCGCTGACGGACGAGGAGCGCGCCGGCATCTTGCGAAATGCAGAGATCTACCGCGCTCACTCCGCGAACCACGCGTCGGCGGAGCCGATGAGCTGAACTCCGCGGACGCGAAGGCGATGTGGAGGGGATGACGGGAATCGAACCCGCGCCGTCAGTTTGGAAGACTGAAGCTCTACCATTGAGCTACATCCCCGGAGCTGCTGTGAAGCAGCACCTTGAAGAGTGTACAAGGTCGCGTCGGCTAGACTGACCAACGGCCGTTTTTCGGCGCTCGCTCGCGTGCGCGCCCGGGGCGTAGCTCAGCTTGGTAGAGCGCCCGCTTTGGGAGCGGGAGGCCGCAGGTTCAAATCCTGTCGCCCCGACCAACGGACCCCACAGACCCAGAACCGGACGCGCCCGCGCGCGACCGAACACGAGGAGAACGAACAGGCATGGTCACCAGCACCGTCGAGAAGCTCAGCCCGACCCGGGTCAAGCTCCACATCTCGGTCACCCCCGACGAGCTCAAGCCGTCGATCGCGCACGCTTACGAGCACATCGCGCAGGACATCCAGATCCCCGGCTTCCGCAAGGGCAAGGTGCCCGCCCCGATCATCGACCAGCGCGTCGGTCGCGGCGCCGTCATCGAGCACGCCGTCAGCGAGGGTCTGGACGGCTTCTACCGCGAGGCCGTCACGGCCAACGAGGTCCGCACCGTCGGCCGCCCGTCTGCCGAGGTCATCGACTGGCCGAGCGATAAGGACTTCTCCGGTGACCTCAAGGTCGAGGTCGAGGTCGACGTGCGTCCCGAGTTCGACCTCCCCGAGCTCTCCGGCGTGACCGTCGAGATCGAGCCGGTCGAGACCGACGCCGCCGCTGTGGATGCCGAGCTGGACCGCCTGCGCGGTCGCTTCGGCACGCTCGTGACGGTCGACCGTCCCGCTGCCAAGGGCGACTTCGTCGAGCTCAACCTCGTCGCCACGATCGACGGCGCCGAGATCGACCGCGCCGAAGGCGTGTCCTACGAGGTCGGCTCGGGCGAGCTCCTCGAGGGTATCGACGAGGCCGTCGAGTCGTTGACCGCCGGCGAGGACACGACCTTCCGCTCGAAGCTCGTCGGCGGCGACCACGCCGGCGAGGAGGCCGAGGTCTCGGTGAACGTCACCGCCGTCAAGGAGCGCGAACTGCCCGACGCCGACGACGACTTCGCGCAGATGGCCAGCGAGTTCGACACGATCGCGGAGCTGCGCGACAGCCTCGCCGAGCGCGTCGCCGAGCAGTCGGTGTTCGTGCAGGGAGCTGCCGCCCGCGACAAGCTGGTCGAGGCGCTCATCGCCGCGGTCGACATCCCCGTGCCCGCGCAGCTCGTCGAGGACGAGGTGCACCAGCACCTCGAGGGCGAGGGCCGCCTCGAGGACGACGAGCACCGCGCGGAGGTGACGGAGGCCAGCGAGAAGCAGTTCCGTACCCAGATGATCCTCGACAAGCTCGCCGAGGCGCACGACGTGCAGGTCTCGCAGGACGAGCTCACGCAGTACCTCATCCAGTCCGCCGCGCAGTACGGAATGGCGCCTCAGGAGTTCGTCGACGCGCTGCAGCAGGGCAACCAGCTGCCCCTCATGGTCGGCGAGGTCGCCCGCAACAAGGCGCTTGCGATCGCGCTCGGCAAGGTGAAAGTGGTCGACACCAACGGCAAGCCCGTCGACCTCACCGGTTTCGTCGCCGTCGAGGACGAGGCGGACGCCGCTGCCGACGACGCTGAGGAGAAGCCCGCGAAGAAGGCGCCCGCCAAGAAGCCCGCCGCCAAGAAGGCCCCCGCCGCGAAGAAGGACGCGAGCGCCGACGCCGCCGAAGCGCCCGCAGAGAAGAAGCCCGCCGCCAAGAAGCCGGCGGCGAAGAAGGCTCCCGCGAAGAAGGCCGACGCAGAGTAAGGCTGACACCGCACGATCGATGGGTCGGATGCCACGGCATCCGGCCCATCGTCGTCCGCGACCGACCCGCCTCGACACGCGCTCCGCCGACGGCGAACACGGCCGGGCACCAGCGCCCGCCTGGGTAGATTCGATGACGTAAGGAAACCCGGAATCAGGAGTATCCATGGCTGAACCACTTGTCGCCACGAGCGTCTTCGACAGACTGCTGAAGGACCGCATCATCTGGCTGGGCTCGGAGGTGCGCGACGACAACGCGAACGAGATCTGCGCCAAGATCCTGCTCCTTGCCGCCGAAGACTCCGAGCGAGACATCTACCTGTACATCAATTCGCCCGGCGGCTCGATCACGGCGGGAATGGCGATCTACGACACGATGCAGTTCGTGCCGAATGACATCGTCACCGTCGGCATCGGCATGGCGGCCTCGATGGGCCAGCTGCTGCTCACTGCCGGTACGAAGGGCAAGCGCTACATCACGCCGAACGCTCGCGTCCTGCTGCACCAGCCGCACGGCGGCTTCGGCGGGACCGCGAGCGACATCCAGACGCAGGCGCAGCTCATCATCTCGATGAAGAACCGCCTCGCCGAGATCACCGCCGCGCAGACCGGCAAGAGCGTCGAGCAGATCAACGCCGACGGCGACCGCGACCGCTGGTTCACGGCCGATGAGGCACTCGAGTACGGGTTCGTCGACCACATCCGCGAGTCGGCGGCCGACGTCGTCGGCGGCGGCGGCACGGACGCGAACTGACCGAAGGAGATATCAGAATGAACACACCCGCCTTCGGCGCGCCGCACAGCCTCCAGCCCGGCCTCATGCCGCAGAGCCGCTACATCCTCCCGCAGTTCGAGGAGCGCACGGCCTACGGCTTCAAGCGCCAGGACCCGTACAACAAGCTGTTTGAAGACCGCGTGATCTTCCTGGGCGTGCAGGTCGACGACGCGTCCGCGGACGACGTCATGGCTCAGCTGCTCGTCCTCGAATCGCAGGACCCCGACCGCGACATCATCATGTACATCAACTCGCCCGGCGGCTCATTCACAGCCATGACCGCGATCTACGACACGATGCAGTACGTGTCGCCGCAGATCCAGACGGTGGTGCTCGGCCAGGCGGCATCGGCAGCATCCGTCCTGCTCGCCGCCGGCGCACCCGGCAAGCGCCTTGCGCTTCCGAACGCGCGCATCCTCATGCACCAGCCCGCCGTCGGTGAGTCGGGACACGGGCAGGCCTCCGACATCGAGATCCAGGCTGCCGAGATCCTGCGTATGCGCACCTGGCTCGAGGAGACCATGGCCCGGCACACGAACCGCACGCAGGAGCAGGTGAACAAGGACATCGACCGCGACAAGATCCTGTCCGCGAGTGAAGCCCTCGAGTACGGCCTGGTCGACCAGGTGCTCACGTCGCGCAAGCGCCTTCCGGCGGCGCTGTCGTCCTGACTGGATGCCGCAGACAGCGGCCCCGACGCGCGGAGGCGATCCGCGGTCGGGGCCGTCGTGCGTGCGGACTGTCCACACGTCGCGTCGCAATCCGCCGCGATGTCGGTGTCAGCGGTTAGGCTCGAATCCCTGAGAGTTCTCTGAAGGAGTGGTCATGGCTCGCATCGGTGAGAGTGCCGACCTGTTCAAGTGCTCCTTCTGCGGCAAGAGCCAGAAGCAGGTGCAGCAGCTCATCGCCGGTCCCGGTGTCTACATCTGTGACGAGTGCGTCGAGCTGTGCAACGAGATCATCGAAGAACGCATGGCTGAGGCTGGCGAGGGGACGGTCGCCGACTTCGACCTGCCGAAGCCGCGGGAGATCTTCGCGTTCCTGGAGGAGTACGTCGTCGGGCAGGATGCCGCAAAGCGCGCCCTCTCCGTGGCCGTCTACAACCACTACAAGCGCGTCCGTGCGCACGGCACCATCCAGACCGCGGAGCAGCGCGCCGATGAAGTCGAGATCGCGAAGAGCAACATTCTGCTCCTGGGGCCCACTGGCTGCGGCAAGACCTACCTCGCTCAGACCCTGGCCAAGCGGCTCAACGTGCCGTTCGCGGTCGCCGATGCCACAGCCCTTACCGAAGCGGGCTACGTCGGCGAGGACGTCGAGAACATTCTTCTCAAGCTTCTGCAGGCCGCCGACTTCGATGTGAAGCGCGCCGAGACCGGCATCATCTACATCGACGAGGTCGACAAGATCGCCCGCAAGGCCGAGAACCCGTCCATCACACGGGACGTGTCGGGGGAGGGCGTGCAGCAGGCGCTGCTGAAGATCCTCGAGGGCACCGTCGCCTCGGTTCCGCCGCAGGGTGGACGCAAGCACCCGCACCAGGAGTTCATCCAGATCGATACGACGAATGTGCTCTTCATCGTCGCCGGTGCGTTCGCGGGTCTCGAAGACATCATCTCGTCGCGCGTCGGGCGCCACGGCGTCGGCTTCGGAGCGCCGCTGCAGGAGAAGGGCAAGGAGCTCGATCTCTTCAGCGAGGTGGAGCCGGAAGACCTCCACAAGTTCGGCCTCATCCCCGAGTTCATCGGGCGCCTTCCCGTCGTCACGTCGGTGGCTCCGCTCGACCAGGAGGCGCTCATCGAGATTCTCACGGGGCCCAAGAACGCCTTCGTGAAGCAGTACCAGCGCATGTTCCAGCTCGACGGCGCCGAACTCGAGTTCGAGGACGACGCGCTCATGGCGATCGCCGATCTCGCCGTCGCGCGCAAGACCGGCGCCCGCGGCCTTCGGGCGATCCTCGAGGACGTGCTCGGGCCGATCATGTTCGAGATTCCTTCGGTCGACGACGTCGCCAAGGTCATCGTGACCCGGGCGTCGGTCACGGAAGGCGCGGCACCCACCCTCGTCTTGGAGCGCAAGCGCAAGAGCGCCTGACCCGGACAGCTCGCCGCTGCGTCGACGGCGGCTCCGAGCCGGACGCCACGATGCTGCCGGCGAACGCTACCGTGCTGGTCGAAGGTTCGACGACCTACGAATGGATCCCTGCGGAGGAAGACATCCTCGACCACCCGGAGAAGTGGCGCGGGTTCCACGGAGATCGACCCACGTTCGTGTTCACGACGCGATCGTTGACGACGCCGGAAGGTGCGGACGTCCGATTCGTCTCGGGGCCCGTGGCAGTCGCGCTCCCTGCCATCCAGGCGGCGGGTGACGGAGACGTATGGGTCGTCGGCAGTGGAGACCTCGCGGGTCAGTTCCTCGACGCCGGCGCGCTCGATGAGATTGCGCTTTCGGTTGCTCCTGTGTTTCTCACGGGCGGCGCCCCGCTCCTCCCTCGCCACCTCGCCTCTGACCGCCTGCGCCTGCTCTCGGCGCATGCCACCGGTCAGTTCGCGCGCTTGGTGTACGCGGTGGCACCCGCTGTCGACTGACGGCGGTCAGCCCCCTAAACCGCGGCGGACGAGGAGCGGTGCGATGTCGGCGTCACGGCCGCGGAAGTCGCGGTACGCCTCGAGCGGGTCCTTCGAGCCTCCGACACCGAGCAGGCGCGTCCGGAAGCGGTCTCCGTTGGCGCGGGTGAGCCCCCCGTTCTCGCGGAACCACTCCACGGTGTCGGCGTCGAGCACCTCGCTCCAAATGTAGGAGTAGTACCCGGCGCTGTACCCGCCCGAGAAGACGTGCGCGAAGTAGGTCGACGAGTAGCGGGTCGGGACGGCGGGGTTGTCGAGGCCGATATCGGCGAGGGCCGCTGCCTCGAACGTCGAGACATCCTCCACAGACTCTGCGGCGCTTGCGCCGAGCGCGTGCCACGCCTGATCGAGCCACGCCGCTGCGAGGTACTCGCTCGTCGCGAAGCCCTGGTTGAAGGCCTCCGAAGCATGCAGCCTCTCCACGACGTCGGCGGGGAGCGGCTCGTCGGTGTCGACGTGACGCGCATACGCAGCGAGGATCTCCGGCCAGAGGATCCACATCTCATTCACCTGCGAGGGGAACTCCACGAAATCGCGGAAGACCGCCGTACCGGCGAAGTGCGGGAACGTGACGGTGGCGAACAGGCCGTGCAGCGCGTGACCGAATTCGTGGAAGAGCGTCGTGACCTCGTCGAGTGTGAGGAGAGTGGGGCGATCGTCGGCAGGCTTGGGGACGTTGAGGTTGTTCACGACGACCGGGGACGTACCGCGGAGGGCCGACTGGGAGACGATCGAGTTCATCCAGGCTCCGCCGCGCTTCGTGTCGCGGGTATACAGGTCCAGGAGGAAGAGCCCGAGCCCTGAGCCGTCGGGGTTGTGGATCTCGAAGACTCGCACATCGGGGTGATAGCCCGGCAGGTCGGCTCGCTCGGTGAACGTGATGCCGTAGAGCTCCGTGGCGGCTCGGAAGACGCCGTCCTGAAGGACCCGCTCCGCTTCGAACCACGGGCGCAGGGCGGTGCGATCGAGATCGTACTTCGCCGCGCGGACACGCTCGGTGTAGTACGCCCAGTCGTGCGCCTCGAGCGAGAAGGGCGCGTCCGAGGCATCCACGATCGCCTGGAGGGCGGCCTGCTCGACCCGCGCATTCGCCGCGGCCGGGGAGGCAAGTCGCCGCAGGAGCGCGTGCACAGCTTCAGGTGATCCCGCCGTCTCATCGCTCGTCACGTAGGCGGCGTGGCTGTCGTACCCGAGGAGCGCCGCGCGCTCCGCGCGCAGCCGCACGATCTCCCGAAGGACGGCGGTGTTGTCGTTCTCGTTGCCGCGCGACCCGCGGGAGCGGGAGGCGGTCAGCAGGCGACGTCGGCTCTCACGATTCGTGAGGCTTGAGAGGTAGGGATGACCCGTGAACAGGGTCAGGGTGATGACGAACTTCCCCTCGAGTCCACGGTCGACGGCGTTCTGCGCCGCCGCGGACAGCTCGCCCTCGGTGAGACCGTCGAGCTCCGCGGCGTCCTCGAACACCACGGCGAGGTCGTTCGTGTCGGCGAGGAGGTTCTTCTCGAACGTCGTCGTCAGCACCGAGAGGCGCTGGTTGAGCTCTGTCAGGCGCTCCTTCTGCTCGTCGTCGAGTGCGGCGCCCGCGTGCGTCATTTCGCGGTAGCGGCGTTCGACGAGGTAGCGCTCCTCCGCCGTCAGCCCGAGCTGGTCGAGGGCGTCGTGCAGGACCTTCACCCGCCAGTAGAGGGCGGAATTCAACAGGATGGCATCCTCATGCGCTGCCATCAGGGGGGCCAGTGTCTCCTCGATCCGCTGGATCGCTGCCGTCGCATCCGCGGAGGAGACCGTGTAGAACGTGCGGGCGACACGGCCCAGCAGGTCGCCGGAGCGCTCCCAGGCCACCATCGTGTTCTCGAACGTCGGCATGGACCGCACCCGCGTCAGCGCGTCGATCTCGGCCCGGTGCTCGGCGAAGGCTTGCTCGAAAGCCGGCAGGTAGTGTTCCGGCGCGATCGTCCGATAGTCGGGAAGGCCGTAGGGGAGCGGAGCATCGATGAGGAGGGGGTTCAGTGCGGCGTCGGTCACCCGCCCAGCCTAGATGGCTCCGCGTTGACTTCTGCAAAGAAACACTTGCAAAGTCCTCTTTGCAGCGATATCTTTGCACTATGACCGACGCGACGAGCCCACGCACACTGGATGCGCGGGCACTGAAGGCGCTCGCGCATCCGCTCCGGGTGCGGATCTTCGACATCCTCAGTCAGTACGGGCCGCAGACGGCGAGCTCCCTCGCGGAGCGGCTGGGGGAGTCGAGCGGAGCCACCAGTTACCATCTGCGCGCACTCGCCAAGCACGACCTCATTCGGGAGGTCGAGGGACGCGGTACCGCGCGTGAACGCTGGTGGGAGCGGCCCCGTGGCGCGGTGTCGATATCGAGTGAGGAGTCGCTGCGGACGCCGTCGGGGCGGGCGGCCTCTCAGATCGTCGTCACCGAGACGTACCGTCAGCGGCACGAGCAGCTCATGCGGTTCATCGACGAGTCGCTGCGCGACGAAGGCGAAATCCATCCCGCGGCCGAACTGTCGACGGCGACGACTCGGCTCACCCGGGCGCAGTTCACCGAGATCGCGGCAGACATCAACCGCATCATCACAGCTGCCGTGGAGAATCACCGCGATCAGGAGGGTGACGACGTCCGTCCATACCTGATCCGTCTCGACATGTTCCCGATCGACGCGACGTCGAGTTCCCCCGCCGAGGGAGGCCGCTGATGGCACTCGTCCACAGCCGGTTCGCCGCGCCAACCCGCGCGGAACGTCTCGCTCTCGGCGCGGCGGCGGCGCTGAGCACGTGGGTCGCCGACCGCATGGAGCGCCGCGAGGCGCGCCGTGAACGAACGCTGGAGCGGTTGCGCACCGACGATGAGCTATCTGCCGCGCGGGACGCTGAACGCGCGCGAGCGCATCTGCTCGGGCTGCGCTAGCCGAGTTCGAGCCGGGTCAGCCGAACTCGTCCTCCTCGTCGTGGCGCACGACGACCTCACCCCCGGCGGTCAGCTCGACGATCATGCCCGTGTCGAGCTCCGCGATCGGCCTCCCCTCCAGGAAGGTCAGCGTCCACCGCGGGCGCGGTTGACCGAGATCGTCGCCGGGGATCGCACGGTCGACGGCATGGATCTGCGCGTGCAACATCGCAGGCACCGCTGCCGGCGGCTCGTCGCCGCTGGTCCAGCGGGTGCCGAGCTGCACCTCAGGCCTCCCCATCCGCGAGTTCGACCGCGTCGATCGTGAACCCCACCGACCGCTGCTCGTCGGTGGAGAGGTCGAGCTGCGCGATGCGTCCGACGGCGCGGAGATCTCCCTCGGCACGTCGAATGAGGTCCACCGTCACCGGATCCGCCGTGAGCGCCAGTCGTGCGACGGGCGTCTTCTGAGAGGCCTTCGCCTCGGTCTTCGCGCGACGGATGCCGATGAGCGCCTCGCTCGCGGCCTTCAGCACGGCCGGATCGCCGTCGATCTCGAGCGGCGTCGGCCACGCCGCCGTGTGGATCGACCCCTCCTCGAACCACGACCACGCCTCTTCGGCCGCGAAAGCGAGCACCGGAGCGAGCAGGCGCAGGAGCGTCGACAGCGCAAGGCGCAAGGCCAGCGCGGCGGATGCCTGCCCGGCATCGGCTTGGTTATACGCGCGCTCCTTCACGAGCTCGAGGTAATCGTCGCAGAACGTCCAAAAGAACGACTCGGTCACTTCCAGCGCGCGGGCGTGGTCGTAGGACTCGAAGGCCTTCGTCGCGTCACGGACGACCTCGTCGAGCGTGGCGAGCATCGCGGCATCCAGGTCATGGGTCACCCGCGCGCCCTCGGGCGCGGGGAACGACAGCACGAACTTGGCGGCGTTCAGCACCTTGATAGCGAGGCGGCGGCCGATCTTCACCTGCGTCGGGTTCTGCGGGTCGAAAGCCGCGTCGGCACCGAGCCGGCTGGATGCCGACCAGTACCGCACCGCGTCGGTGCCGTGCTGCTCGAGGATGTCGGCCGGGGTCACGACATTGCCCTTCGATTTGGACATCTTCTTGCGGTCGGGGTCGACGATGAAGCCCGAGATCGAGGCATCCGTCCACGGCGCGCGGTCGTCCTCGAGTGCCGAGCGCACCATCGTCGAGAACAGCCACGTGCGGATGATGTCCTGACCCTGCGGGCGCACGTCGAAGGGGGCTACCAGGGTCCAGAGCTCGTCATCGCGCTGCCACCCGCCGGCGAGCTGCGGAGTGAGCGAGGACGTCGCCCAGGTGTCGAAGACGTCCTTCTCGCCTTCGAAGCCGCCCGCCACGCCGCGCTGGTCCTCCGTGTACCCCGGGGGCACGTCGATCGTCGGATCGACCGGGAGCGCCGCGCCCTCTGCAGTGATCACACCGCCCTCGACCCGTTCGCCGTGCTCGTCGAGGGGGTACCAGACGGGGATCGGCACGCCGAAGAAGCGCTGGCGCGAGATGAGCCAGTCTCCGGTGAGGCCGTTCGTCCAGTTCTCGTAACGCACCCGCATGAAGTCGGGGTGCCAGTCCATGCCGCGCCCGAGCGCGATCAGCTTCTCGCGGAATGCCTCGTCGCGTGCGCCGTTGCGGAGATACCACTGACGCGTCGAGACGATCTCGAGCGCGCGGTCGCCCTTCTCGTAGAACTTCACGGGGTGGTTGAAGGGCTTCGACACCTCGATCAGCTCGCCGGAGGCCTCGAGCAACTCGACCATCTTCTTCTTCGCGCTGAAGACCGTGAGGCCCGCGATCTCGGCGTAGGCGGCTCTCGCGGCATCCGTCGTCAGCGCTTCCGGCGCATCGGCCAGCACACGACCGTCCTGCCCGAGGATCGTTCGGTTCGGCAGATCGAGCTCGCGCCACCAGACGATGTCGGTCACGTCGCCGAAGGTGCAGACCATCGCGATGCCGGACCCCTTGTCCTGCTGCGCGAGAGGGTGGGCGAGCACAGGCACCTCGACATCGAAGATCGGGGTGCGGACGGTCTTGCCGAAGTGCGGCTGATAACGCTCGTCGCCCGGGTTCGCGACGAGCGCGACGCACGCGGCGAGGAGCTCGGGGCGGGTCGTCTCGATGTGGATGTCACCCGAGCCGTCGGTCTTGTGGAAGGCGAGGCGGTGGTAGCTCGCCTGCTGCTCGCGGTCTTCGAGCTCTGCCTGGGCGATCGCGGAGCGGAAGTCGATGTCCCAGAGGGTCGGCGCCATAGCCTGGTACGCCTCGCCGCGCTCGAGGTTGCGCAGGAACGCGAGCTGGCTCGTGCGGATGGTGTCGTCCGAGATCGTGCGATAGGTCTGCGTCCAGTCGACGGAGAGCCCGAGCTGGCGGAACACCGCTTCGAACTGCTTCTCGTCTTCGAGAGTCAGTTCCTCGCACAGCTCGATGAAGTTGCGGCGGCTGATCGGCACCTGATCAGCGGGCTTGAGGCTCTTCGCGTCGCCGCGGAAGGGCGGCGTGAAGTCGGGGTCGTAGGGCAGCGACGTGTCGCAGCGCACGCCGTAGTAGTTCTGCACGCGGCGCTCGGTCGGCAGGCCGTTGTCGTCCCAGCCCATCGGGTAGAACACGGTCTTGCCACGCATACGCTCGAAGCGGGCCTTGACGTCGGTGTGGGTGTAGCTGAAGACGTGGCCGATATGCAGCGACCCGGACGCCGTCGGCGGGGGAGTGTCGATCGAGTACACGCCCGCCCGTCCCTTGGCCTGGGCAGTCTCACGGTCGAAAAGATAGGTGCCCTGCGCCGCCCACGCGGCATCCCACTTCTGCTCGAGGCCTTCCAGGGCGGGCTTGTCGGGAATCTGCGCGTCGGCCATGGGTATCTCCTCGAGCGATATGGGCGGCACTGTGTGAGCGTGCCTGAGTGTGGTTGTTGGCCGATTCTATCGCGTTCGGCCCCAGGCTCTCCGCGAGAGGGCGAAGGCGAGATGGGGCATGTCGATGCCGCGGTAGTGGGTGGTGAACGTGCGCCGGACGGTCATCCCGAGCCGGATCGCAACGTTCATCGAGGCGACGTTCGTCGAGCGCACCTTGGCGTAGAGCTCATCGATGGGCAGGGTCTCGAACGCCCAGTCGCGGCACGCTGCTGCCGCTTCGACCGCGTAGCCGCGATGCCAGTGTGCGCGCGCGAACAGGTATCCGACTTCGAAGACCTCGTCGCGGTCGATGAACTGCCGGGTGATGCCGCACTGGCCGATCATCTCGCCGGTCGCCCGCAGCACCACCGCCCACAGACCGCAACCGTCCTCACGGTAGCGCCGCTGCATGCGCCGCAGCCACGCGAGCGACTCGTCGTCGTCGAACGCTCCCTCGTAGGCGACCATCGCGAGCGGATCGTGCAGGATGCGCCGGAGCGCCGGCAGGTCTTCATCCGTCAGCTCGCGCAGATCGAGGCGCGCGGTCTTCAGGATCATGAGGTCACGCGAATGCCGAGGGCCTCCGCGAATGCGAGGGCATGAAACTCGACCTGGCGAGGCTCCAGCCAGGCGCCCGCGAGCGCGCGCACGTCGGTGAACGAAGCGGCCTCGAGGCCTCGCAGGTCGAGGTCGGTCGCCCTGATCCTGCGCGTGTCGACTTCGTCGACGCGTGTACCGTCGAAACGGACGCGGTCCAGGCGCGCCTCGGGGAGGTCCAGCGCGCCGATCGTGCAGTCGACGATGAGCACATCGGCCATCTCGGCGGATGGCAGCGACAGGTAGTCGATGCGCACACTCCGCAGGGTGACGGCGTCCCATCGCATCCGCAGCCCGGCGAGGGTGCCGATGCGGCCACCGGTGACCTCGACGTTCCGCCACGCGCCGTCGGGCGCGCTGACCTCGGCCGTGCGCAGCCCTGTGACTGCGACATCGGTCAGAGTGGCGCCGGCGAGGTCGAGTCGGGTGAGGGATGCCTCGTCGAGCCGGCACTCGACGAGGTGCGCGTGCGCGGCGCTCGCCTCGGGGCCGGACGCGCGCAGACGCGCACCGAATCCCTCCATCCGGGGTGCGAGGACCACCTCGTCGTGGGTCACGGCGGCCACGTCAGGAGACGCCGTGCGTGGAGCCCGCGGCCCGGGCGCGCGTCGGGATGGGGCCATGCCGGCCAGCCTAGACGGCGGGTATGATGAACGCAGCAGCATCGATCCGGCCATCACCGGGGAGCTCGCGGAAGAAAGCCTCGGAGCATCGAGGTGACTAGAACCGCGCGGGGCAGGCCCGTCATCGCCGCAGGAGAGTGGTCCGCCGTCGGGTGGACAAGCGGGGTGGTACCGCGGTTGCCGCGAAAGCGCAGATCGTCCTCGCAGGAAGCATCGCACGCACCTGCTGGAGAGACATGACCTACCCTCGCACTTCCGCTTTCGGCCCCGCCGCCGAGGTCGTTCCGAGCCCGAGGTTCCCCGAGATCGAGCGAGACGTCCTCGCCTTCTGGGAGCGCGATGACACCTTCCGCGCTTCGATCGAGCAGCGCGACGGAGCGGACGAGTGGGTGTTCTACGACGGCCCGCCGTTCGCGAACGGGCTGCCGCACTACGGCCACCTCCTCACGGGGTATGCGAAGGACCTCTTCCCGCGCTTCCAGACGATGCGGGGCAAGAAGGTCGACCGTGTGTTCGGATGGGACACGCACGGCCTCCCTGCGGAGCTCGAAGCCATGAAGCAGCTCGGCATCACCGAGAAGAGCGAGATCGAGGACATGGGCATCGCCGCGTTCAACGCGAAGGCGAAGGATTCGGTGCTGGAGTACACCCAGCAGTGGGAGGACTACGTCACCCGCCAGGCCCGCTGGGTCGACTTCGAACGCGGCTACAAGACCCTCGACACCGGATACATGGAGTCGGTCCTGTGGGCGTTCAAGACACTGTGGGACAAGGGCCTCGCCTATGAGGGCCATCGCGTCCTGCCGTACTGCTGGCGCGACGAGACCCCGCTGTCGAACCACGAGCTGCGCATGGACGACGACGTCTACAAGATGCGCCAGGATCCGTCAGTCACCGTGACTTTCCCCCTCGTCGGCGCGAAGGCGGAGACCCTCGGGCTCACCGGTGTCCGCGCGCTCGCCTGGACGACGACGCCGTGGACACTGCCCACGAACCTCGCCCTCGCGGTCGGCCCCGACATCGAGTACGTCGTCGTCCCGGGCGGGCCTGCCGGCGCCGCGGACGTGAAGGCAGGAGACGATAGCGAGGGCGCGGCGGCGCACCGCTACCTGCTGGCATCCGACCTGCTCGCGAACTACGCGAAGGACCTCGGCTACGAGGGCGCGGCGGCTGCGGTGGAGGCCGTCGAGCGCACGCTCCGCGGCGAAGAGCTGCGCGACGTGCATTACGACCGGCTCTTCGACTACTACGCGGATGCCGAGACGTGGGGCACCGGCACCGCCTGGCGCATCCTCGTCGACGACTACGTCACGACCACCGACGGAACCGGCATCGTCCACCAGGCGCCCGCTTACGGTGAGGACGACCAGCGGGTCACGTCGGCGGCCGGCATCCCGCTCATCATGAGCCTCGACGACGGCGGACGGTTCCTGCCGCAGGTGACCGACGTCGCCGGTGAGCTCTGGATGGACGCCAACCGCCCCCTCATCCGTCTGCTCAAGGCCGAGGGACGACTCCTGCGCGAAGCGTCGTACGAGCACTCGTACCCTCACTGCTGGCGGTGCCGCAACCCCCTGATCTACAAGGCCGTATCGAGCTGGTTCGTGCGGGTCACCGACATCAAGGACAGCCTGATCTCGGCGAACGAGCAGATCACCTGGGCGCCCGAGAACGTCAAGCACGGTCAGTTCGGCAAGTGGCTCGAGGGCGCCCGGGACTGGTCGATCAGCCGCAACCGGTTCTGGGGCTCGCCCATCCCCGTGTGGAAGAGCGACGACCCGGAGTATCCGCGCGTCGACGCCTACGGCTCGCTCGAAGAGCTCGAGCGCGACTTCGGACGCCTCCCGCGCAACGAGGCCGGAGAGGTCGACCTGCATCGCCCGTACATCGACGATCTCACGCGGCCGAACCCCGACGACCCCACCGGCCGTTCGACGATGCGGCGCATCGAGGACGTCTTCGACGTCTGGTTCGACTCGGGATCGATGCCCTACGCACAGGTGCACTATCCGTTCGAGAACCGCGAATGGTTCGATACCCACGCACCGGCCGACTTCATCGTCGAGTACATCGGGCAGACCCGCGGCTGGTTCTACGTCATGCACGTCCTGTCGGTGGCGCTGTTCGAGCGTCCGGCGTTCTCGGGTGTGGCGTGCCACGGCATCGTCCTCGGCAGCGACGGGCAGAAGATGTCGAAGTCTCTGCGCAACTACCCCGACGTCAGCGAGGTGTTCGATCGCGACGGGTCCGACGCCATGCGGTGGTTCCTGATGGCGTCGTCGGTGCTGCGCGGCGGAAACCTCGTCGTGACCGAGGAAGGGATCCGAGCCGGCGTGCGCGAGTTCCTGCTGCCCCTGTGGAACGCGTGGTACTTCTTCGCGACCTATGCCAACGCGGCCGGCGGTGACGGGGGAGCGGGCTACGAGGCGCGGTGGCGCACCGACTCGACGGACGTCCTCGACCGCTACATCCTGGCGCTTCTGGGCGACCTCGTCCGCGACGTGGCGTCCGACCTCGATGCGCTCGATTCGACCACTGCGGCCGCGCGTCTGCGCGACTTCGCCGAGGCGCTGACCAACTGGTACATCCGGCGCTCCCGCGATCGATTCTGGGTCGGCGTGGATGCCGAGGACGAGGCATCCACCGAGGCCTTCGACACGCTGTACACGGTTCTCGAGACACTCACCCGCGTCGCCGCGCCCCTCATTCCGCTCGTGTCGGAGCGCATCTGGCAGGGCCTCACCGGGGGTCGCAGCGTGCACCTGGAGGACTGGCCCGACCCCGCCGCGTTCCCCGCATCGCCCGAAATCCGCCTCGCGATGGATGCCGTCCGCGAGGTGTCGTCCGTCGCCAACGCCTTGCGCAAGAAGGAAAGCAAGCGCGTGCGGCTGCCGCTGCCGCGCCTCACGGTCGCTCTCGCCGAGGCCGATGCCCTCGGGCAGTTCGAGGACATCCTCCGTGACGAACTCAACGTCAAGGCGGTCGAGCTCGTCCCCCTCACCGAGGGTCTCGCCGAGGAGTACGGCATCAGTCAGCGTTTGGCCGTGAATGCACGCGCCGCTGGTCCGCGACTCGGAAAGCAGGTGCAGCACGTGATCGCGGGCGCCAAGGCCGGCGTGTGGAGTGTCGAGGACGGCGTCGTCGTCGTCGACGGGGTCGCCCTTGCCGAGGGCGAGTACGAGCTGACGCTCGAGGCGGGCGGTGTCGCGGAGGGCACGGCGATCGCTCTCCTCGCGGGCGACGGCTTCGTCCTCCTCGACACGACGACGACTCCCGAACTCGAGGCGGAGGGACTCGCGCGCGACGTCATCCGAGCCGTGCAGGACACACGTAAGGCCGCGGGGTTCGACGTGAGTGACCGCATCCGCCTGCAGCTTCTCTTCGACGACGACGATGATGCCCGCGCCGTCGCGTCCGCCTTCGACACGGCGCAGGTCGCAGCCGAGACGCTCGCGCTCGACTTCGCCGTCGTCGCGCCCGGTGGTCAGGCGCTCCTCGGCGAGGGTTCTGTTCTCGCCGCAGCGGAGACCGTCGATGCGGAGTACACGGCATCCGTCACCGCGGGCACCTACGCCAACGCCGGGGGATTCTCCGTCGCCGTCACTCGTCTCGGAGGACAGTCATGAACGACCGCAGGCGCGCGGACGCCGTCTACTCGGCGCTGCTGACCCGGCAGGGCGAGCAGTGGGTGCAGCCGCGCGTCGAGCGCACTCGGCGCGTTCTGGAGCTGCTCGACGACCCGCAGAAGACGTATCGCGTCATTCACGTGACCGGCACGAACGGCAAGACCTCGACGGCGCGGATCGCGGAGTCGGTCGTGCGCGCGACGGGCCTGCGGACCGGTCTGTTCACAAGTCCGCACCTCGAACGGTTCACCGAGCGCATCATGATCGACGGCGAGCCCATCGACGATGGCCTGATCGCGGATGCCTGGGCAGAAGTGGAGCCCTTCATCGGCATCGTCGACGCGCAGCTTCAGGCGACGGGCGACGCTCCTCTCACCTTCTTCGAGCTACTGACGGTCCTCGCTTTCGTCGCGTTCGCCGACGCACCCGTGGATGTCGCGGTGATCGAAGTCGGCATGGGCGGGTCATGGGACTCGACGAACACCGCCGACGGTGACGTCGCCGTCTTCGCACCGATCGACCTCGACCATGCCGACAAGCTCGGCGAGACGATCGAGGAGATCGCGACCGTGAAGGCCGGCATCATCAAAGACGGCGCCACGGTCGTCTCCGCCGAGCAGGATGCCGGGGCACTCGGCGTCCTGCGGCGCACAGCCGCGGCGCGCGGGGCCGCCTTCGCCGTCGAGGGCGACGCCTTCGGCTTGTCCGCGCAGCATCTCGCCGTCGGCGGTCAGCAGATCAGCGTCCAGGGCCTCGCGGGGCGCTACGACGATCTCTACCTGCCGCTCTACGGCGCGCACCAGGGGCACAACGTGGCTCTCGCCATCGCCGCCGTGGAGTCACTCATCGGCGGTGGAGCGCAGGCCCTCGCGCCGGATGTCGTCGCCGACGGCCTCGCGCAGGTGACCTCGCCCGGTCGTCTCCAGCTCGTGGGCGTGGCGCCGACGGTTCTCGTAGACGCCGCGCACAACCCGCACGGGGCGCGCGCGCTCGTGCAGGCGCTCGACGACTCGTTCGACTTCGACGAGTGGGGGGTCGTGCTCGGAGCATTCGGAGATAAGGACGTGGCGGGCATCGTCGCCGCGATCACGCCCGCGGCGACACACGTGTTCGCCACGGCCCCCGAATCGGAGCGCGCCGCGGATGCGGACACGATCGCGGACCTCGTGGAAGGCCTCGGCGGCCAGGTGAGCGTGCACCGCGACCTCGCCGAGGCCGCGGAAGCGGCGCGCGAATGGGCGTCGGCTTCGGACCGGCGCGCTGTCGTGATCGCAGGGAGCGTCGTCCTCGCGGGTGAGGCGCTGCAGCTCGCGGCGGAGGAGAACTGGAAGGACGGGTGGCAGGCGTGAGCGCAGACTCCGCCGGCTCTTCGCGACGTGCCCCGCGCGTGCGTCGGCAACGCGGCGCGCGCGAGTCACTGGCATCCATCGTCCTCGGGTGCGAAACGCTCGTCGTCTTCCTCGGGGGGCTCGTGCTGTACGGGTTGAAAGCTCTCCCCGCGGGACTCGAGCCGTGGTGGGGGATCGTCATCGGCTCGGTGCTCGCCGTGCTGCTCGTCGTGACGTCGGCGTTCGTACGCAACGACTGGGGGATCGCGCTCGGCTGGTTCTGGCAGCTGGTCATCGTCCTTGCGGGTTTCCTCGAGCCCGCCCTCGCCGTCGTCGGCCTGGTTTTCGGAGCGATGTACGCGTATGCGACGATCAAGGGAGGCGCCCTCGACAGAGCGAACGCGCAGCGCGCCGCCAGCGACATGAATGGAGAATGACATGCCCACGGAAGAGACGCTCGTCCTCGTGAAGCCGGACGGTGTTGCACGCGGACTCACCGGTGCGATCCTGGCCCGCATCGAGGCGAAGGGTTACGCGCTCGTGGACATCAAACTCGTCGAGCCCGACCGTGATCTGCTCGCGCAGCACTACGCGGAGCACGAGGGCAAGCCGTTCTACGAGCCGCTCATCGAGTTCATGCTGTCCGGCCCGTCCGTCGCGATCCGTCTCGCGGGCAATCGCGTCATCGAGGGGTTCCGCTCCCTCGCGGGTACGACCGACCCCACCAGCGCGGCGCCGGGTACGATCCGCGGGGACTTCGGCCGGGACTGGGGCGTCAAAGTGCAGCAGAACCTCGTGCACGGCAGCGACAGCCCCGAGTCCGCCGCGCGGGAGCTCGCCATCTGGTTCTGACGCGCGTCTGCGCGTCAGAAGATGACGTCGATGAGCTGCGGAATGGCATCCAACCGCACCTGTGCGAGGAGCAGCACGATCGCGTACGTGAGGATCGCCAAGAGCGGCACCCACGGGCCGAGCTTCGCGCCGACCGCACGGACGCGCGCCGAGTCGGAGATCGCCCCCGCGCGAAGCAGGTGCACCCACACCGCGTAGAACGTCGGGATCGTGACGAGCCAGGTCACCATGCACCACGGGCACAGGGTGCCGAGGATGTAGATGCTCTGCCCGATCAGCCACAGCACGAATCCGAACGCGAACGTGATTCCGGCGGCGAAGGCGAGCCAGAACCAGCGCGCGAACCGGGCGCCTGCGAGCACGGCCATTCCGACGACGATCGGTGCCACCCATCCGGTCAGGCCGATGATCGGGTTCGGGAACCCGAAGACGCTGCCCTGCCACGAGTCGAGGTTCGCGGTGCATTGCACGATGATGCTGAAGTCGCACGAGGCGGGACCCGAATCGGGGTTCTGCAGCGCGTGGAACTTCTCCACCGTGAGCGCGAACGCCGCGCCCCACCCGATGACGCCCGCGATGATGAGCCAGACGGCGAGGGCTTTCGGACGTGACTCGATCGTGCGCGCTGACATGGCGCGATTATGGCATCCGTGCCTTTGCGTTGCGCTCAGAATGCGTGTTGCGGAACGCCGGCGCGCACCTTCTCGCGCAATCGGAAGCGGAAAGTGGAATAATGAGGCCGATGCCGCCGCGGCCGCGCCGCAGCGCATCACCGAAGACTTCGGGCGATGAACGCCCTTCGCAGTACGAGCCCCGCCGCCGAGCGGGTGAGGCTGCAGACCGTATGAGTTCGCGGCACCTCCGGACCGGAGCGAGACCGCCAGATCTGCCGGGAGTGGCCCGCGGAGCCGCCCCGCAAGGAGTACGCCAGAGATGGCCGATGAGCGCAATGACCTTCCCGAATCCGACCACGACGACGCCGCTGCGGCGCTGACGCCTCCCGAGGCACTCGTCCCCGACGACGTCTCCGAGGCTGCCGCCGAGAGTGACCTCGTCGCCGAGGCCGAACAGATCGTCGCCGCCGAAGCGGCCGCCGACGAGAGAGCGGACGCTGCCGCCGTGGCGGACGCCGAGAGCATCGTCGACGACGCCGCCGCTGCGGAGGAGGTCGCCGAAGCGGCGGTCGTCGCAGACGCGGAGGAGATCACTTCGGATGCCGAGGCCGCGACCGATGCCGAGGCCGCGACGGCAGCCGAGGCGCCGGCGGAGCCGCAGCCGGTCACCGCCGTGTCGCTCGGCCTCCTGCCGGCGGAGTTCGTCTCGCAGGTGTCCACGCAGCTCTTCTTCTACGCGCCGGAGGTCATCGCTCTGCCGTCGCGCCTGGAGGACGACGACCGCGACGATCAGGGTGCGCCCGGTGGATCCAGTGCGCGCCGACGCGGTCGCCGCCGCGGGGGCGCGGCGAACGGCGAGGGAGACGAGGCATCCGGCTCCGATCGCTCCGAGCGAGGGGAACGCGGCGGCCGTCAGCCGCGCCAGCGTGCGGTCGAGCTCATCACGGAGCCCCAGCGAATCAAGGGTTCGACGCGTCTCGAAGCGAAGAAGCAGCGCCGCCGCGACGGCCGCGAGGCGGGCCGCCGACGCACGGTCGTGACCGAGGCGGAGTTCCTTGCCCGCCGCGAGGCCGTCGACCGCGACATGATCGTCCGCTCCAAGAACGGACGCATCCAGATCGCCGTGCTCGAGGACAACGTGCTCGTCGAGCACTACGTCGCGCGCAGCCAGGAGTCGTCGCTCATCGGCAATGTCTACCTCGGGCGCGTGCAGAATGTGCTGCCCTCGATGGAAGCCGCGTTCGTCGACATCGGCCGAGGCCGCAACGCCGTGCTGTACTCGGGCGAAGTCGATTGGGACGCCGTGGAGACCGGCAACCAGCCGCGCCGCATCGAACTCGCGCTCAAGAGCGGGGACCGTGTGCTCGTGCAGGTCACGAAGGATCCGGTGGGGCACAAGGGTGCGCGCCTCACGAGCCAGATCTCCCTGCCCGGCCGCTACCTCGTCTACGTGCCGGGCGGCGCGATGAACGGTATCTCGCGGAAGCTCCCCGATACCGAGCGAGCACGCCTCAAGCGCATCCTCAAAGAGGTCTTGCCCGAGTCGAGCGGCGTCATCGTGCGGACAGCCGCCGAGGGCGCGACCGAGGAGCAGCTGACCCGCGACGTGCAGCGCCTCACGAGCCAGTGGGAGCACATCTCCGCGCAGGTCGAGACGCAGCAGGCGCCATACCTGCTGCACTCCGAGCCCGACCTCCTCGTCAAGATCGTCCGCGATGTCTTCAATGAGGACTTCTCGAAGATGCTCATCCAGGGCGAGGATGCCTATCAGACGATCACGTCGTACCTCGCAGGCGTCGCTCCGGATCTCCTCGAGCGCATTGAGAAGTACGAGGAAGACCAGGATCCGTTCGACCGATTCCGTGTCACCGAGCAGATCGAGAAGGCGCTCGATCGCAAGGTGTGGCTGCCGTCGGGCGGCTCGTTGGTGATCGACCGCACCGAGGCGATGACGGTCGTCGACGTCAACACCGGCAAGTTCGTCGGCTCAGGCGGCAACCTGGAAGAGACCGTCACGAAGAACAACCTCGAGGCGGCCGAGGAGATCGTCCGGCAGCTGCGCCTGCGCGACATCGGGGGCATCATCGTCGTCGACTTCATCGACATGGTGCTCGAGTCCAACCGCGACCTCGTGCTGCGCCGACTCATCGAATGCCTGAGCCGGGACCGGACGAAGCACCAGGTCGCCGAGGTCACTTCGCTCGGGCTCGTGCAGATGACCCGCAAGAAGCTCGGGCTCGGACTGCTCGAGACCTTCAGCGAGCCGTGCGAGGTGTGCGCGGGGCGCGGCGTCATCGTCCACCACGATCCGGTCGTGAAGCACCGGGGTGCTCCCGTCTCGAACGGTTCGGGGAACGGGCGGCGCTCGCGTCCCACGAGCTCCTCATCTGCGACCGGTGGAAACGGCGGCGGCACGCACGTGATCACCGAGGGCGCGAAGTCGGCGCTGGCGGCCATTGCGGCATCCACCATCCACCCGGCGACGGGAGAAGCCGTCGTCGACGCCGCAGAGGATGCGACTGCGCCGACGGTCGCCGTCGACGAGGCGCGCGACGCCGCAGGCACCGCCGCCAAGAAGCCGCGGCGCAAGCGCGGTGAGGGCCGTGCGCGCGGCGAGAGGGGAGACCGGCCCGAGGGCGGATCCCCGAAGACGGAGAAGGATCTGCTGCTCGACTCGGTGCTGAGCGCACTTCCCGAACCCAAGGCGCCCGGTCAGGGACGCGGCCGTCGCCGTGTGACGACGGCCGCTCTGAGCGGCACGCCGGTGGACGCGACACCCGTCGCCACCGAGAACTGACGCGCTCGGCGCAGACTCGGCGCACGCTCGTCAGCTCGCGCCGGGTCTGCGCCGCTCTCGCGCCGTCACTCGCAGGCCCGAGGCGATGAGCCGACGTACGAGGTCGTGCCCGCTCACGTGCTGCGCCCCGGCGGCGATCAGGCGCGCGTGCGCGTCCTCGGGGACGTCGTAGTGGTCGAGGTCGAAGCCCCTACGCGGGATCCCCTGCGCGGCCGCGAAAGCGTGAAGCTCGTCGAGATCGCTGTCACTGACCAGGTGCGCCCAGAGCCGCCCGTGGGCGGGCCAGCGGGGGTCGTCGATCAGGATCGCCATTGACCCATCGTAGATATCCGCGACACGCGCAACGCATGCTTTTGCCCGCTGGGCGTGCATCCGGTAAAGTAGTCCCTTGGTGCGTCGAGGTCCCGCCTCCGCGCCCGCAGACTCGTCAGAGGCGTCTCGCCTCGGAAGACAATCGGAGCCGAGCGCTCCACAGAAGAAACAGGTGTGAAGTGGTTTACGCAGTTGTGCGCGCCGGCGGCCGGCAGGAAAAGGTCGAGGTCGGCACGGTCGTGGTCCTCGACCGTCAGCAGGCGAAGGTCGGCGACAAGATCGAGCTCCCCGCTGTCCTCTTCGTGGACGGCGACGCCGTGACCACCGATGCGGACAAGCTCGCGAAGGTCACGGTCACCGCCGAGGTCCTCGGTGATGAGCGCGGTCCGAAGATCGTGATCCAGAAGTTCAAGAACAAGACCGGCTACAAGAAGCGCCAGGGGCACCGCCAGGACCTCACGCGCGTCAAGATCACCGGCATCAAGTAAGCCACGGGAGAAGACGAGATGGCACACAAAAAGGGCGCGAGCTCTACCCGTAACGGGCGTGACTCCAACGCACAGCGACTGGGCGTGAAGCGCTTCGGTGGCCAGCAGGTCCTCGCCGGCGAGATCATCGTCCGCCAGCGCGGCACGCACTTCCACCCCGGCGCGAACGTCGGCCGCGGAGGCGACGACACGCTGTTCGCCCTCGAGGCGGGCGCGGTCGAGTTCGGCACGAAGGGCGGCCGCAAGGTCGTCAACATCGTGGCGGCGGCCGAGTAAGAGCGACACACACTTCGCGAGGGGCGGGCTTCGGCTCGCCCCTCGTTCGTTCCCGGACAGGAGACCGACAATGGTGACCTTCGTCGATCGCGTCACGCTGCACCTGCGTGCGGGCAAGGGCGGCAACGGCTGCGTCTCGGTGCGCCGGGAGAAGTTCAAGCCTCTCGCTGGCCCTGACGGCGGCAACGGCGGCCACGGCGGGGACGTCGTGCTCGTCGCGGACCCGCAGGTGACGACGCTCTTGTCGTACCACCACTCGCCGCACCGCAGTGCCGGCAACGGGGGATTCGGCATGGGCGACAACCGCTCGGGCGCCGCGGGGGAGAGCCTCGAGCTCGCCGTCCCCGTCGGCACTGTCGTGAAGGATGCCGAGGGTGACGTCCTCGCCGACCTCATTGTCCCCGGCACGCGCTTCATCGCGGCTCCGGGCGGACAGGGCGGTCTCGGCAACGCCGCCCTCGCGAACCCCAAGCGCAAGGCGCCGGGCTTCGCTCTGCTGGGAACACCGGGGTGGGAAGGCGACGTTCAGCTCGAGCTCAAGACGGTCGCGGATGTCGCGCTCGTCGGGTTCCCCTCGGCCGGCAAGTCGAGCCTCATCGCATCCGTGTCTGCGGCGCGGCCGAAGATCGCGGACTACCCGTTCACGACGCTGCACCCGAACCTCGGCGTCGTCCAGGCCGGCGACGTGCGTTTCACCGTCGCCGACGTGCCCGGACTCATCGAGGGCGCGAGCGAAGGGAAGGGCCTCGGGCTCGAGTTCCTTCGACATGTCGAGCGCTGTACGGCGCTCGTGCACGTGCTCGACTGCGCAACGCTCGAACCCGGCCGCGACCCGCTGAGCGACCTCGACGTGATCCTCGACGAGCTCCGCAACTACCCGGTGCCCGAGGGTCAGGTCCCTCTCCTCGAGCGCCCGCAACTCGTCGCCCTCAACAAGATCGACGTGCCCGAGGCGAAGGACCTCGCGGACCTCGTGCGGCCCGATCTCGAGGCACGCGGCTATCGGGTGTTCGAGATCTCCACGGTCAGCCACGAAGGACTGCGGCCACTGACCTTCGCCCTGGCCGACATCGTCGCGCACCATCGTGCAGAGCAGGCTGCCGCTCCCGCGCCGGAGCGCGTCATCATCCGCCCGCAGGGCGCCGAGCGCGAGTTCCAGATCCGCGTCGAAGGCGGCACGTACGGCAACATCTTCCGCATCCTGGGGGCGAAGCCCGTGCGCTGGGTGCAGCAGACCGACTTCCAGAACGAGGAGGCCGTCGGCTTCCTCGCCGACCGCCTCGAGAAGCTCGGTGTCGAAGACGAGCTCTACCGCGCAGGGGCGGAGGCGGGTTCCACCGTCGTGATCGGTGACGGCGACGGGGTGGTGTTCGACTGGCATCCCACGCTGTCGTCGGCCGCAGAGCTCATGACGGCGCCCCGCGGTACGGACCCGCGCCTCGACCTCAACCCGCGTCGCACGACGTCTCAGCGCCGCGAGCGGTACCACGAGCGCATGGATGCCAAGGCCGAGGCTCGCGCTGAACTCGAACAGGAGCGCCTCGAGAACCGCGGTGCCCGTGTCGACGACGGCGGCTGGGACGACGAGGACGACGCGTGAGCGTGCGTTCGCGCGCAGACCTGAACGGAGCGCGCCGTGTCGTCGTGAAGGTCGGCTCATCGTCGATCAGCGGGGAGAACGCCGGCAAGATCCAGCCGATCGTCGAGGCTCTCGCCGAAGCACACGGACGGGGAACCGAGGTCGTTCTCGTCTCATCGGGTGCGATTGCGACCGGAATGCCGTACCTCGCTCTGGACGAGCGTCCCGTCGACCTCGCGACCCAGCAGGCGGCCGCGGCCGTCGGGCAGAACGTTCTCATCTACCGCTATCAAGACGCCCTGCGCCCCTTCGCGATCGTGGCCGGCCAGGTGCTGCTGACCGCGGGTGACCTCGAGAACGCCACGCACCGCTCCAATGCCCGCCGAGCGATGGAGCGTCTGCTCGGCCTGCGCATCCTGCCGATCGTGAACGAGAACGACACTGTCGCAACGCACGAGATCCGCTTCGGCGACAACGACCGCCTCGCCGCACTGGTCGCCGAGCTCATCGGGGCCGACGCGCTCGTCCTCCTGAGCGACATCGAATGCCTGTACACGCGACCGCCGAGCGAGCCGGGAGCACTTCCGATCGACACCGTCGCGTTCGGCGACGACCTGGCTGGCTTCGAGTTCGGCTCGGTCGTCGTCAACAGCGTCGGCACCGGCGGTGCGGCGACCAAGGTGTCCGCCGCACGGCTGGCCGCGGCCGCCGGGATCGGCGTGCTCGTGACCAGCGCGGATCTCGTCGTCGAGGCGCTCAGCGGCGGCGCCGTCGGGACCTGGTTCGCTCCCGACTCCGACGCGACGCCGGGAGCGGCGACCGGGAACGTCCGCACGGGCGCGATCGCGTCCTGATCGAACGCGTCTTCATCCGACGGCTGGATACACTGGGCGGATGACTTCCCCCGCGATGACCGCGACGACGGCGCGCGAGCGCATGGAGCTCGCGAAGACCGCGTCCCGCAGCGTCGGCCTGCTGAGCGACGGCGCCAAGGCCGAGGCTCTGCGGGCGATCGCGACCGCGATCGAGGAAGCCGCGGGCGATATCGTCACCGCGAATGCCGAGGACCTGCGGCGCGGCGACGAGAGCGGGTTGTCGACCGGCCTGCGCGATCGACTGCGGCTCGACGATGCTCGTGTGCGTGCTCTCGCTGCCGCCGTGCGGGATGTCGCCGCACTGCCCGACCCTGTCGGGCGCCTCCTCGACGAGCGCACGCTGCCGAACGGCGTTCGGCTCCAGAAGGTTTCCGTGCCGTTCGGCGTGATCGGCTCGATCTACGAGGCGCGGCCGAATGTGACCGTCGATATCGCCGCCCTCGCGCTGCGTTCGGGCAACGCCGTCGTGCTTCGGGGCGGGACGGCGGCGCTCTCGAGCAACGCGGCACTCGTCGCTGTCATGCGCGGCGCCCTGGGTTCGGTCGGCATCGATCCCGAGGCGGTCCAGACGGTGGACGACTTCGGCCGCGAGGGCGCCGATGCGCTCATGCAGGCGCGCGGGCTCGTCGATGTGCTCGTCCCGCGCGGGAGCGCGCAGCTCATCGAGACCGTCGTGACGCAGTCATCGGTGCCGGTGATCGAAACCGGCGCCGGAGTCGTGCACGTGGTCCTCGACTCCTCGGCGCCCCTCGAGTGGGCGCAGCAGATCGTCGTGAATGCGAAGGTGCAGCGCCCGAGCGTCTGCAACGCGGTCGAGACGGTGCTCGTCCTGCGGGATGCCGCGGACCGCCTCATCCCGTCGGTCGCGGCAGCGCTCGAAGGCGCCGGTGTCACGATCCACGGCGATGACGCCGTCCGGGCTCTCGTCCCCGGCGCCGTTCCGGTGACGGACGCCGACTGGGCCACGGAGCACATGAGCCTCGACCTGTCGATGCGCGTCGTCGACGACCTCGACGAGGCGCTCGACCACATCCGCCGCTACTCGACCCACCACACGGAGTCGATCGTCACCGCCGATGAGCGCAACGCCGAGCGCTTCCTCGCGGAAGTCGACTCCGCTGTCGTGATGGCCAACGCCTCGACGCGCTTCACCGACGGAGGCGAGTTCGGATTCGGCGCCGAGGTGGGCATTTCGACGCAGAAGCTGCACGCGCGGGGACCCATGGGCCTGCCGGAGCTCACGAGCACGAAGTGGCTCGCGCGCGGCGCCGGGCAGATTCGCGCCTGAACCGCATAAACTTGACTCACCCGAACCGAACGGAGCCCGAATGACCATCGCCACGATCATCGCCCTCGCCACCGAGACGGCGGAGCATCACGGCAACGTCCAGGGCGAGACCTTCGTCTTCGGCGCGATCGCGATGGTGGTTTTCCTCGCGCTCGGCTTCGTGACCCTGTCGTACCGCAACGTGGCGAACCGTCACGCCCATAAGGCCGAGGCCTACGCCAAGGCGCACCCCGTCGACCAGGCGCAGGTGGGCCACGGCCACCACTGAGGCAGGCCGATGGTTTCGGAGCGCGCCCCGCGCATCGGGGTCATGGGCGGGACGTTCGATCCCATCCATCACGGACACCTCGTCGCGGCCAGCGAGGTCGCTCAGTCCTTCGACCTCGACGAGGTCGTGTTCGTGCCCACGGGGCTGCCGTGGCAGAAGGACAAGGTGACCGAGAGCGAGCACCGCTACCTCATGACGGTCATCGCCACGGCATCCAATCCACGATTCACCGTGAGCCGCGTCGACATCGACCGGGACGGACCCACCTACACGATCGACACGCTTCGGGAGTTGAAGCAGGCACGGCCGGATGCCGAGCTGTTCTTCATCACCGGGGCGGATGCCATCGCCCAGATCCTCAGCTGGCGCGATCACGGTGAACTGTGGGGCCTTGCGCACTTCGTGGCCGTCTCCCGGCCGGGGCACGTCCTCAGCACGGAGGGCCTGCCGACGGCGAACGTCAGCCAACTCGAGATCCCGGCGCTCGCGATCTCGTCGACCGACTGCCGCGCACGCGTGCGCGCGGGAAACCCGGTGTGGTATCTCGTGCCCGACGGCGTCGTCCAATACATTGCGAAGCACCACCTGTACCGGAGCGAGGCATGAGCACACCCGATCAGCCCGACACTCCCCAGCTGACCCGCCGTCAGTTGCGGGAGCTGCGCAACACCGCGTCGAACCCGATCATCACGCCGGAGCAGGCGCAGGAGAGCGCCGCGGCGGTCGTCGCGCCGCTGCCGCGCGCCGCCGAGCCCGTCGTGGTCGAAGAGCCACCCGCCGAGCACGACGTCGATCTCGGCTCACCGGCCCTGACCCGCCGCGCGGCCCGGCAGCAGGAACGCCTGCGGACCGCGTCCGTCCCGGTCGTCGACGAGGAGGGAACTGCGCAGGAGCTTGCCGAGCCGGAGCCCGTCGAGTCGGAGCACGCCGGGTTCGGACAATCCGAGGCGAGAGATGCCGCGGACGCTGATGCTGCCGCCGATGCTCTCGCAGACGCGCAGGCAGAAGCGCCGGACGTCGAGATCGACGCTGTCGACACCGTCGACACCGTCGACACAGCGGCCGACGCCGAGGATGCCGAGGACGAACCGCGCGCGGTCGTCGCACCGACGTTCGGTTCCGGTCTGCTCGCCGGCGAGGGCGTGGAGCTCGAGCTGCCGGCATCCTTCGATCAGCTGCTCACCAGAGGCAGCGCGGCGACCGGATCACTCGCCGCGTCGAACGCGCTGATCCTGTCGCAAACGCCCGACACCGGATCGTTCACCTCGCCGATCGCGGGGACGGGCGAGGTTCTCGTCACGGGTACGTACAATCTCCCGGAGTCCTTCGGATCGACGGGAACGTCGCGCGGATCGTCGGACGGCAAGGAGATCGACGCAATCCTCGTCGACGGTGAGTTGCCCGCGACCTCATCGCCGACGCCGATCGCGGCGAGCTCGGCGATCAGCACCATCAAGAGTGCCGAGGACATCATCAAACCGCCGGCCCCTGAAAAGGGGAGCCGCCTCATGATCGCCCTCGGCATCACCGCCGGCGCGCTCGCGCTCGCCCTCATGGGCGTGCTGATCGTCGCCCTCTTCACGGGAGCCTTCCGTTGACCGCCTCTGCACGCACTGCCGAACTCGTCCAGATCGCGGCGGCCGCCGCGGAAAGCAAGGGCGCCGAGGACTTGGTCGCCTTCGACGTCTCCGAGCCCCTTCCGCTCGTCGATGCATTCCTGCTCGCGACGGGCACGAGCGAGCGGGGTGTCGCCGCCATCGCGGATGCCGTGGAGGAGGCCATGCTCGAGCAGGGCGTCAAGCGACTGCGGCGTGAGGGCAAGCACGAAGCGCGCTGGATCCTCGTCGACTTCGGCGATCTCGTCGTCCATGTCTTCCACGAGCAGGAGCGTGTGTTCTACGGGCTTGAGCGGCTCTGGACGGACTGCCCGGTCATCCCGACCGGCGTCCCCGTCGACGCGCCCGAGTAGCCGCCCGGTTCGTGGCATCCCGCCCGATGTAGTAGCATCGAAGGGTTGCCGCGGGAGCGGTGACATCCCAGAGAATGGGCCTGTGGCGCAGCTGGTAGCGCACCTGCATGGCATGCAGGGGGTCAGGGGTTCGAGTCCCCTCAGGTCCACCAAAATGAAGGCCCCGACGAGAGTCGGGGTCTTTTTCGTGCGCCGCATACCCCGCCGAAAGGCGTACGTGATCTCCACATTCCTGAGTGAACGCTGTACGTCCGGTCCGATCGCGACTACCGTCGTCCCAGGCGCAGGAACCACTCGCCATCAGCATCTCGGAGGGGACGAATGAAGTTCTTCCAAAGGCTCGGCAGATCGATCATGCTTCCGGTGGCTGTGCTGCCGGTCGCGGCGATTCTGTCCGGCATCTCGTACTGGATCAGCTCGGCCGCCGGGGCCAACGTCGTCTCGACGTTCCTGGGATCTGCCGGTGGCGCGCTGCTCGACAACATGCCGCTTCTGTTCGCCGTCGGCGTCTCGATCGGCATGGCGAACAAGACCGACGGCACCTCCGCCCTCGCTGGTCTCGTGTCCTGGTTGTCGATCACGACCCTCCTCAGCCCCGCGAGTGTCCAAGGACTCATGGGCATCGACGCCCTCGAGAACGTAAATCCCGCGTTCGGCAAGGTCCAGAACGTCTTCGTCGGCATCATCGCGGGCCTCATCGGCGCGTGGTGCTACAACAAGTTCAAAGACACGAAGCTCCCCGACGCCCTGTCGTTCTTCTCCGGCAAGCGATCGGTCGCGATCGTCACCGCGGGCCTGTCACTCGTCGTCGCTGTCGTCCTCCTCTTCGTGTGGCCGGTTGTCTACGGCGGCCTCGTCTGGTTCGGTGAGTGGATCTCGACGCTCGGCCCCTTCGGTGCCGGCCTTTACGGCTTCTTCAACCGCCTCCTCATCCCGACGGGCCTCCACCACGCCCTGAACTCGGTCTTCTGGTTCGACGTCGCGGGCATCAACGACCTCACGAACTTCCTCAACGGCGCCAACGGCGACGGCGTGTACGGCGTCACGGGCCAGTACATGGCCGGGTTCTTCCCGGTCATGATGTTCGGCCTCCCCGGTGCCGCGCTCGCGATGTATCTCACCGCCGACTCGAAGCGCAAGAAGGTGACGTACGGCATCATGCTCTCCGGTGCGGTCGCCTCCTTCTTCGTCGGTGTGACCGAGCCGCTCGAGTTCTCGTTCATGTTCGTCGCGCCGTGGCTGTACCTCGTGCATGCGATCTTCACGGGCATCTCGGTCGGCATCGCGGCGATGCTGCCGACCAGGCTCGGCTTCGGCTTCTCCGGCGGCTTCATCGACATGGTGCTTCAGTGGATGAACCCCCTCGCACAGAATCCCTGGATCCTTCTCCTCATGGGCGTCGCGTGGTTCTTCATCTACTTCTTCACGTTCTACTTCCTCATCAAGCGCTTCAATCTGAAGACGCCGGGCCGTGAAGAGGAGATCGACACGCAGGACGCCGACAACATCGAGACGAGCCTCACCGGGTACCACGGCACGGCGGAGAAGTTCATCGCAGCTCTCGGCGGCAAGGACAACATCCTCGACGTCGACAACTGCGCGACGCGACTGCGCATGGAGATCGCCGACACCGCGAAGGTCGACGAGCACGCCCTCAAGCGGGCCGGCGCGGCAGGCACGATCAAGGCCGGCGGCCACTCCGTGCAGGTCGTGTACGGCCTGAACGTGCAGTTCGTGAAGGACGCCATGGACGACCTCATCTCCGGCCGCACGGCCCGCATCGAGGCCGCACAGGCCGCCGGTGATCTGCCGGCCGCCACCACGACGACCGCCACCACCACGGCGACCGTGCGTGTGCTGACGCTGCGCCAGCCCGTCGCGGGCACCGTCGTGCCGCTCGCGGAGGTACCCGACCCGATGTTCGCGCAGGGCACGATGGGCCCGGGCATCGCGGTCGACCCGACCGGCGACACGATCGTCGCGCCGGCCGATGGCACGGTCGCCTCGGTGTTCCCCACCGGTCACGCGATCGGGCTCGCGCTCGACGACGGCACCGAGCTGCTGATCCACATCGGCATCGACACCGTGGGCCTCAAGGGCGACGGCTTCGAGACGCTCGTGAAGACAGGCGACAAGGTCAGCGCCGGGACGCCCCTGATCCGGTTCGACGTCGACAAGATCCGTTCCGCGGGCCTGTCGGCCGTCACGCCCGTGATCGTCCTCAACGACGAGAACGCCACGGTCTCGTTCGACTGATCCGCACCCACAACGGGCCGGGGCGATGAGCTCCGGCCCGTTGTTGCGTACGTTGCCGACCTCGCGGCCGACCTCGCGCATCGACAGCCCATCGACAAGCGCCGGGGCGGCGTCGATCGTGGCATCCAGCAGATCTCCGACGTTCTCCGTCGTCGGGTCGAGCCAGACGTCGGCGTAGTCTGCATCGATGAACAGCGGCATCCGATCGTGGATGGAGCCCAGCGCACCCGTCGCCGCGCGCGTCAGGATCGTGCAGCTGAGCACCCATCGCGCGGGGTCGTCGTCGGATCTCGCGGGATGCTTCCACCACTCGTAGAGTCCCGCGAACAGCAGCGGCGCATCGTCCTGTGGGTGGACGTAATAGGGCACCTTGACGCCGTCTTCGGTGTGCCATTCGTAGTAGCCGGATGCGGGGATGACGGCGCGCCGTTTGATGAGCGCCTGACGGAACATGGGCTTGTCCTCCACCTCCTCGGAGCGGGCGTTGAACGCCTTCGCTCCGATCGAGAGGTCCTTCGCCCAGGCGGGGACGAGGCCCCAGCGGGCGGCTTCGAGGCGCCGCGTCGGCGGCTCCGTCTTGGCGGAGTCGAGCACGATCGCCACACGATCGGTGGGCGCGATGTTGAACGAGGGGGCGGGCAGGTCATCGGCCTCGAGGTCGACGCGGAGCACGCCGACGAGCTCAGATCCGCTGCTGGCCACCACGAAACGTCCGCACATGTCGCCAGCCTACGCACAGGGGCGGACGTGCCGAACTCGGTGCGGCGTGATCAGTCGCGGGCGACGATGCCGACGTCGGTCAACTGATCGAGGATTCCGGCGCCGTCGGATGCGGTGACCCACGGTACGCGCGCCGCGGAATGGTCGTTGACCGCGGTGCGGCCGCCCGCGAGCACCGCCTCGGCGGGGGAGAGCTGCCGGATCGCGACCCCGGTCACGTGGTCGGGAAACTCGCTCGTGAACGCTGTGTAGAGGTCGTCATCGTGCTGCCCGTCGTCTCCGAGCAGCATCCACTTCACGTGCGGGAACTCGCGCGCCAGACGCCGCAGGTTCTCCTGCTTGTGCTCGCGGCCGCTGCGGAACCACCGGTCGTGCGTCGGACCCCAGTCGGTGAGGAGGAGTGCTCCCGGCGGGAACAGGTGCCTTCGGAGGAAGCGCTGCAGCGTCGGCGCGACGTTCCACGCCCCCGTGGAGAGGTAGACGACGGGCGCGCCGGCGTGGTCCCGCACGAGCCGTTCGAGGAGCACCGCCATGCCGGGCACGGGCTGGCGGGCATGCTCATCGAGGACGAAGGAGTTCCAGGCCGCGACGAGCGGACGGGGGAGGGCGGTCACCATGACGGTGTCGTCGACGTCGGAGACGACGCCGAAGCGGACGTCCGCTCCGACGATGAAGACGCGCGTCTCGAAGGGATCCGAGCCTTCGACCGACATCGTGATCGACTGCCAGCCCGGTTCGAGGCGGGCGGGCAGCACGGTGTCGATGACCCCGCCGCGGTCGGCGACCACCTCGTGCTGCACCTCATCGATCGTGACCGAGACCTGGGCGTAACCCACGGGTACCGATGCGAAGGCGCGCCATCCGCGCACACTCGCGTACTCGCCGCCTCCGCGCGTTCGGACTGGCGGGACGATGAGAACGCGACCGAGCACGCGCACCCAGTCCTCGCCGCCGTAGCCGGGGTAGGCCGAGACGCTCGGGGTGTTGCCGCGGGCACGCGCGCGGCGCTCACGCCACGCGTGGAAGCGGTACTCCAGTCGGGCAATCCATAGCACCTTGGTGCGCGGGGCGGGTTCGGAGGGCATCGCTTCAGTCTCCCATGCCGGTCGGGGACGATGAGCCGGAGTCGGGTTCCTCGCTCGTCTCGTGCCGCATGTGTCGGGCCTCGCCGCGCACGATGATGCGTTTGGCGACATACGCGAGCCCCAGGAAGACGACGATGATCGCGACGAACAGGTACCCCGCGTAATGGAGTCGGTCGGCGAGCTCGCGATACGTGCCCGCCGCCGCGGCACCCGCCCCGACGTACGCGATGGCCCAGATGGTGCAGGCCGGAGCTGTCCAGGCGAGGAAGCGCCGATACGCGAAGCCGCTCATCCCGACCGTGAGCGGGACGAGCGAGTGCAGCACGGGGAGGAACCGGGAGAGGAAGATGGCAGGCCCACCACGTCGGCGCAGGTAGAGCTCGGAGCGGGCCCAATTGTGCTCGCCGATGCGCACACCCAGTCGGGAGAAGCGGATGCGCGGCCCGAGCCAGCGCCCGAGCCAGAAGCCGATGCTCTCGCCGATGAGCGCACCGACGATCACGACGACGACGAGGACGGCGCCCTCGGCGAACGATCCGACGGCGGTCGAGGCGACGATGACGACGGTGTCGCCGGGGACCACGAGACCGACGAGCACACTTGTCTCGAGCACGATCGCGACGCCCGCCAAGATCGTCCGCACCACCGGGTCGACGCTCTGCACGGCATCCAGGAGCCATGTCAGCAACTCGTTCACGGCTCCAGCCTACGGGGGAGCCCTGGGCGCGAACCTCTACTCTGTGGGGGTGACCGAATGCCGCGTGGACGACCGAGGCGCGGTGCGCGTGCCGTGGGTCGATCCTGCCGCGCTGTTCGTGCGTGGACCGGCGCGCGAGCCCCATGGCTTCTGGCTCGACGCCGGACCCGACGCCCGCGAGGGATGGAGCCATCTGGGTGTCGGCACGCCCGCGCCGCCTCCGCTTGCGGCCGTGATCGGCGCAGGCGACGACCATCTTCCCGGGCGCTTCGGCGGGGGATGGGTGGGCTGGTTCGGGTACGACGGCGCCGCCGCACGAGCGGGAGCGCCCGCCCTCGTCGACGCGGACGTCCCCGACACCGCCGGTCTCGACGTCGCGTGGTTCGTCTCCTTCGACCATGCCCGGCAGGAGGCGTGGCTCTTCGCGCCGGGAACGGCGCGGGAGGATGCGGCCACGCACCTGGACCGCTGGCTGACGTCCGATCCCATCGTGCCGACCCTGACTCGGCCCCGCGCGGCGACCGCGCGCGTGACGGCTGCACGATACGCCGACCTGATCGAGCGCTGCCGCGATGCGATCCGGGCCGGCGACGCGTACCAGCTGTGCCTCACGACGCGCTTCACCGTGGCGAGCGACGATCCGATCGACCCGGCCGCGACCTATCTGCGACTGCGCGAGACACTTCCCGCGCACCACGGCGGGATCGTCCGGGTCGGCCCGCACGCACTTCTCAGTGGAAGCCCGGAATGGTTCCTCGAGGTCCGCGGCGCCACCGTCAGGACGCACCCGATCAAAGGCACGCGTCCGCGCTCGGCGGATGCCGAGGCCGACATCCGCGCGGCGGCCGAGCTCGCGGCATCCGTCAAGGAACGCGCGGAGAACGTCATGATCGTGGACCTCATGCGCAACGACCTGCAGCGTGTATGCCACGCGGGTTCGGTCGCTGCGGAGCGTCTGCTGGAGGTCGAGTCGTACTCCGCTGTGCACCAGCTCGTCAGCACGGTCGCGGGGCGATTGCGGGAGGGGACGACGCTCGCCGACCTCTTGGATGCCGCATTCCCGGCCGGGAGCATGACAGGGGCGCCCAAGCTGTCGGCGATGTCGATCCTGCACACCCTCGAGGCGCAGCCGCGCGGTATCTATGCGGGCTGCTTCGGATGGATCGGCGACGACGGGAGCCTCGACCTCGCGATGACGATCCGCTCCATCGTCGTGCACCCGGGCGGAGCGTACGTCGGGGCGGGCGGGGGCATCACGTGGCTGTCGAACGCCGCGGAAGAAGTCGCGGAGGTCGGGCTCAAAGCGCGCGGCCCGCTCGCCGCACTCGGGGCGGCGACCCCGGTCGGTTGGTGAGGCCGTTCCGGTAATCTGGAAAGACGTGTTCGCGCGTCTGCACGCGTCGCCCCGCCCGAGATTGGTCCTCCTCCTCCATGAGCACTCCTACTGACACTGCGCCCGCCTCCGACAGCGGCGCATTCGACACGCACGCGATCCAGGAGAAGTGGCAGCGGCTCTGGGCCGAGCAGGACCCCTTCCGCGCCGGCGGCGACGAGGATACGCGCCCCCGCAAGTACATCCTCGGGATGTTCCCCTACCCCTCCGGCGATCTGCACATGGGCCACGCCGAGAACTACGCCTACGTCGACGTCGTTGCGCGCTTCTGGCGGCACCGCGGCTACAACGTACTGAACCCCATCGGCTGGGACAGCTTCGGGCTGCCCGCCGAGAACGCCGCCATCAAGGGTGGTGCAGGCTCCGACCCGCGCGAGTGGACGTACGCCAACATCGATCAGCACAAGAAGAGCTTCCGTGAGTTCGGCTCGTCGTACGACTGGAGCCGGGTTCTCCACACCTCCGACCCCGAGTACTACCGCTGGAACCAGTGGCTGTTCCAGAAGCTGTACGAGCGGGGGCTCGCCTACCGCAAGGACGGCGTCGTCAACTGGGACCCGGTGGATCAGACCGTCCTCGCGAACGAGCAGGTCCTGCCCGACGGCACCTCCGAGCGCAGCGGAGCCGTCGTCGTCAAGAAGAAGCTCACGCAGTGGTACTTCAAGATCACCGACTACGCCGACCGCCTCCTCGACGACCTCAACCAGCTCGAGGGCTTCTGGCCGCACAAAGTGCTCCAGATGCAGCGCAATTGGATCGGACGCTCCGTCGGCGCCGACATCGACTTCGAGATCGAGGGTCGGGATGCCAAGGTCACCGTCTTCTCGACGCGACCCGACACCCTGCACGGCGCGACCTTCATGGTGGTCGCGCCCGACTCCGACCTGGCCGCAGAACTCGTCTCGGGATCGTCCGACGAGGTGCGGGCGCGGTTCCAGGAGTATCTGGCGACCGTGCAGAAGACGAGCGAGATCGAACGACAGACGATGGACCGGCCGAAGACGGGTGTCTTCCTCGACCGCTTCGCGATCAACCCGATCAATGGGGAACGGCTGCCGATCTGGGCGGCGGACTACGTGCTCGCCGACTACGGTCACGGCGCCGTCATGGCGGTACCCGCTCACGACCAGCGCGACCTCGACTTCGCGCGCGCCTTCGACCTGCCCGTCCGCGTCGTCGTCGACACGACCGCGCCGGTCACCGGCGCGATCCCTGTGATCGAACTCGACGACGACGGAGTTCCGGTCGATCCAGGCCCCGCACTCGGCGACCTCGATCCCGCCACGACGGGTATCGCACTGACGGGTGACGGACGCCTGACGAACTCGGGTTCGCTGAACGGCATGAGCAAGCGCAACGCGATCGCACGCGTGATCGAGGAACTCGAGGCGGCCGGTACTGGGCGCGCGGCGAAGACCTTCCGGCTGCGCGACTGGTTGATCTCGCGCCAGCGCTTCTGGGGCACCCCCATCCCGATGATCCACACCGAAGACGGCCGCATCGTGCCGGTGCCGGAGGATCAGCTCCCGGTCGTCCTGCCGGACGCGAAGGGGCTCGACCTCAAACCGAAGGGAACATCGCCGCTCGGCGGCGCAGCCGAGTGGATCCACACCGTCGACCCGGAGACCGGCGAGCCCGCCCTCCGCGACGCCGACACGATGGACACGTTCGTGGACAGCTCGTGGTACTTCCTGCGCTTCCTCTCCCCGAACGACGCCGCCGAGCCGTTCTCCGAGCGCGAAGCGCTGCGCTGGGCACCGGTCGACTCGTACATCGGTGGTGTCGAGCACGCGATCCTGCATCTGCTCTACGCACGCTTCATCACGAAGTTCCTCTTCGACATCGGGATGATCGACTTCACAGAGCCCTTCTCCTCGCTCATCAACCAGGGGATGGTTCTGCTCGGCGGGGGCAAGATGTCCAAGAGCAAGGGAAACCTCGTCGAGTTCGCCGCCAGCATGGTCGACCCGGGGGCCGATGCGAGTCGTGTCGCGATCGTCTTCGCAGGACCCGTGGAAGACGACATCAACTGGGAGGACGTGTCCACCACCGGCGCGCAGAAGTTCCTGGCGCGCGCCCTCCGCATCGCGAACGAGGTCTCGAGCCCCACCGACGTGGTGTGGGCGGAGGGCGATCAGGCGCTCCGCCGCGTGACCCACCGCCTCTGGGCCGACGCTCCCGGGCTCATCGAGCAGACGAAGTTCAACGTCGTCATCGCGCGCCTCATGGAGCTTGTGAACGCGACGCGCAAGACGATCGACGGTCCGGCGGGTCCCGCTGACCCCGCCGTCCGCGAGGCTGCCGAGGCGCTCGCGCTGATTCTCGACCTGTTCGCGCCCCACACGGCGGAGGAGATGTGGTCGCTGCTCGGCTACGCGCCGTTCGTCGGCCTCGCGACCTGGCGTCAGCCCGACCCGACCCTTCTCGTCGAGGAGTCGGTGACGGCGGTCGTGCAGATCGACGGCAAGGTGCGCAGCACGCTCACTGTCCCCGCACGCATCTCTTCCGAGGAACTCGAGACCCTCGCCCGCACGGATGAGAAGGTCGTGCGCGCGCTGGCAGGGCGCGAGATCACCCGCGCCGTCGTCCGTGCGCCGAAGGTCGTGAGCTTCACAACCGCGTGAGACCTCATCGCCTCCTCCACAGGAGGCGATGCCGCTGAGTTCTCCACCGATCGGGGGTCACGGCGGCCGTGACGGTCGGAGCACTGCCACAGTGACCGAGTGACCGGCGCGACGCTCGAGAGACCCGCGAGGCGCAGCCTGGGCGTCGGTGCGGCGATCGTGCTCGTGCTGGCGGCCGCGGCGACATCGGTCGTGGTGGGGATCGTCCGCACCTCCGCCACGTCGGACGCGGTGGGGGAGCAGGTTGCCGTGTCCGCCGCGGCACCCGCGCCCGCGAGCGTTTACGTGCACGTGTTCGGTGCCGTCGTCCGTCCCGGTCTCTACCGGCTCGACGACGGTGCCCGTGTCGTCGACGTCATCGCCTCGGCGGGCGGACTCGCGCCGGACGCCGACGAGAGCGCTGTCAACCTCGCACGGCGCGTCTCGGACGGCGAGCAGCTGCGCGTTCCCGTCGTCGGCGAGGCGCGTGCCACCGGTGAAGCAGCACCGGGCGTCGCGAGCGACGGGCGCGTCAACCTCAACACAGCGGATGTCTCGGCTCTCGACACGCTGCCTCGTGTCGGCCCGGCGATCGCCGAGCGGATCATTCAGTGGCGCGAAGACAACGGGCCGTTCACGAGCGTCGACGATCTTCTCTCCGTGCCGGGCATCGGCGACAAGATGCTGGCATCGCTGCGCGATCTGGTGACGGTGTGACGAGCACGGTCGCGCGCGAGCCGACGCCACCGCCACCGCCGCCGTCGCACTCGCTCCGACGACTGCGGCGGCGCGACGCGCGAATGGTGCCCGTCGCGGCATCCGCGTGGCTTGCTGCGGCGCTCACGACACTCTTCCCGGAGTCCGCGCGCGCGACCGCTCTCGCGTGTTGGGGTGGGGCGTTGGTTCTTCTCGTCGTCGCCGGGCGACGACGGTGGCAACGCGCGCGTACGTGGTGTGCGCTCGGGGCCGTGATCCTCGCGGCGGCCGCGGCCGTCGGTACGCATGTCGCACTGGCGCAGCCGGCGCGCGATGAGGTCGCGCGCGCCGAGGTGGAGGGCGGTCGTGTCCTCACCGCCCAGGTGCGGGCCGTCGGCAAGATCGAACCCAGCTCCGACGGATGGCGTTTCGACGGCATGCTCGACCGCCTCCAGCGCGGGGACGACGTGGACGGTGCGGTGGCCATCCCCGGCGTCCCCGTCCTCGTGCGGACGAAGGAGCGACCGGCCGGGCTCGACCTCGGCGCCCTCGTCACGATCACCGGCACCGCGTGGCGCACCGACCCGGGCGAGCGCGCCGTCCTCGTCATCGACGCGAACGGCGCGCCCCGCGTGGACGCGCAGGCGGCCGGGCCCCTCGCGGTCGCCGCGGCGCTCCGCCTTGGGCTCGCTGACGTGAGTTCCGGACTGCCCCCGCCGGGGGCCGGACTCATCGCCGGACTCGCCGTCGGCGACACCAGCGGCGTGAGCCGCGAGCTGGATGCCGCGATGAAGGCGTCCTCGCTGTCCCACCTCACCGCGGTTTCCGGCGCGAACTGCGCGCTGATCGTGGCGGGAGCATTCGGGCTCGCCGCACTGTGCCGCGCCCGCCGAGGCGTGCGCGTCGGCGCAGGTCTCGTCGCGCTCGGCTCGTTCGTCGTCCTCGTCTCGCCGGAACCGAGCGTCGTGCGCGCCGCGGCGATGGCGGCGATCGCGATGCTCGGCATCGTGCTCGGTCGCCCCGGCGGGGGACTCTCGCTTCTCGCGACCGCGATCGCCGTCCTCCTCGTCAGCGACCCGTGGCTCGGGCTGTCGCTCGGATTCGCGCTGTCGTCGGCGGCGACCGGCGCGCTCCTGGTCGGGGCCGGCCCCCTCGCCGACGGCCTGTCGCGGTGGATGCCGCAGCCGCTCGCTCTCGCGATCTCGGTACCGCTCGCAGCTCAGATCGCCTGCGGTCCTCTCATCGTCCTGATCGCCCCTCAACTCTCCGTGTACGGCGTCGTCGCGAACATGCTCGCCGCTCCCGCGGCGCCGCTGGGGACGATCCTGGGACTCGCCGCGTGCCTGTGCGCCGGCATCCCGCTGCTCGGGAGCGGTCTCGCGGCACTTGCGTGGCTGCCGGCCACGTGGATCGCGGCGACGGCGACGACATTCGCGAGCCTCCCGGGGAGCGTCCTGCCCTGGCCGGAGGGATGGGGCGGCCTCGTCGCGCTGAGCGTCCTCGGCGTCGCCGTCTGCGGGCTGGTCCTTCCGGCACGGCCCGCAGCGCGAGTCGCCGCGGCATGGACGATCTCCGCCGCGATCGGCGTCGGACTCGCGCTCGGTCCTGTCGCCGACGTCGTCGACCGCGCGGCATTGCCCACACAGTGGTCGATCGCGGCCTGCGATGTCGGACAAGGCGACGCGGTGCTGGTGCGATCCCAGGGCGCCACGGCCCTCGTCGACACGGGTCCCGACCCGGAGCCTCTTGCCCGCTGTCTCGATGTGCTGGGGATCGCGCGGCTCGATCTGCTCGTTCTGACCCACTTCGATCACGACCACAGCGGCGGAGTCGCCGCAGTGGTCGGGCGGGTCGACCGTGTCCTCCACGGGCCCGTCGCCGAGGCGGACGACGAACGTACCCTGCGCTCCCTCCAGGACGATGGCGCCGCGCTGACCTCCGCGACCCGGGGGATGACGGGAGTACTCGGAGAAGCGCGGTGGCGAATACTCTGGCCCCGCCCCGACACGCCTGGCGGCAACGACGGCAGCGTGACCGTCGAGTTCAGCGGGGGAACGGTGCCGTCGTCGCTCTTCCTCGGTGACCTCTCCGCTGCGGGGCAGCGGGCCATGGCAACTGGTGCCGCGCTCCTCACCGCGTACGACGTCGTGAAGGTCGCGCACCACGGCAGCGCAGATCAGGACCCGGCCCTGTACGCGCGAATCGGCGCGGCCATCGCGCTCGTCAGCGTCGGCCCGAACACTTATGGTCACCCGCGCGCCGAGACGCTCGCCATGCTCGCCACCGTCGGAACTTTCGCCTTGCGAACCGATCAGAGCGGACTTCTCGCCGTCTGGAAGGACGATACGGGACTGCGCGCCTGGCGTCAGCGCGCCCCGGCTGCTGTCGCACCCGATGGGTAGGCTGATGCCATGAGCCCCGCGCCGCGTCGAGCACCCACCCGCGCAGCGTCGGCGATCCCGCAGATCTCGTGGCGCCAGCCGCAGCCCGCACCCATCGTGCTCGTCTCCGGGCCCGAGGAAGTGTGCGCCGAGCGCGCGATCGCAGGCATCCGCGATTTCCTCCGCGCAGAGGACGCAAGCCTCGAAGTCTCCGACCTCCGCGCCGACGATTACGCGTCCGGGAGCCTGCTCGCTCTCACCTCACCGTCCCTTTTCGGCGAACCGCGACTCGTGCGGGTTTCGGGCGTCGAGAAGTGTTCCGACTCGTTCCTCACCGAGGCTCTCGCCTACCTCGACGCACCGCAGGACGGCGCCACCGTCGTCCTGCGGCACACGGGGTCGAGCGTGCGAGGCAAGAAGCTGCTCGACGCCATCAGGGCCGGACAGGGGAGCGGTATCGAGATCGCTTGCCCCGCGGTCAAGCGGGATTCCGATCGCTTCGACTTCGCCGCGGGCGAGTTCCAGTCGGCGCACCGGAAGATCGCACCCCTCGCGCTGCGTGGTCTCGTCGGCGCGTTCGCCGACGATCTCACCGAACTCGCCGCGGCGTGTCAGCAGCTCATCGCCGACGTTCCCGGCGACATCACAGAACAGATCGTCGAGCGTTACTACGGCGGGCGGGTCGAGACCTCGGCGTTCACCGTCGCCGACACGGCGATCGCGGGGCGGTACGGCGATGCGCTCGTCGCGCTGCGTCACGCTCTCGCGAGCGGAGCCGACCCGGTTCCGCTGGTCGCCGCGATCGCCTCCAAGCTGCGCACGATGGCTCGTGTCGCCGGCAGCCGTGAGCCCGCGCGCGCCCTGGCGGCGCGGCTCGGCATGAAGGATTGGCAGGTCGACCGCGCCCGCCGTGATCTCACCGGCTGGAACGAGACATCGCTCGGCATGGCGATCCAGGCGGCGGCGCGCGCAGATGCCGAGGTCAAGGGCGCGTCGCGCGACCCCGTCTTCGCCGTGGAGCGACTTGTCACCGTCATCGCCACGCGCGCGCCCTTCGGCGCCTGAACCGGCGCCGGACGAAGAACAACCCCGGTCCGCGCGGCGGCACCGGGGTCGTTCTTCGCGCGCGGTCAGGCGCGGGGCGTCTCCGCGTCGGTCGGGGACGTCGCGTCGGGCTCCTCGGCTGCGAACGCAACCTCGGGGTCTGAGGCAGCGGTCGCCGGAGCGGCGGCCGTCACCGGAGCGGCGGCGGTGCGGGCCTCGGCGCGGGATGCGGGAACGGTCTCCACGACCTCGTCCTCCCACGCGGGGGCGGAGATGACCTCGACGGCTTCGACCTCGATCGCACGCGGCGCCACGACGGCGCGCAGCGCCGCGAGGGTCAACGCGAGGGCGAGGCCGACCAGGCCGGCTCCCACGAGGATGCCGCCGATCACGGCCCACGTCTGGCCGGCGTAGACCTCGACACCGGTGGCGCTCCCGTCGGTCAAGGTGGAGGCCATCACCGCGAGCTTCGTGATGAGCAAGTAGGCGCCGCCGGCGATCGCGACGACGGATCCCGCCACGAGCACCCAGAACGGGATGCTGCGGCTGAGGCGGGTGGTGGGCATGCGGGACTCCTTCATGTCGTGCCGCGTCATCCGATGCGGCTCTTCGACTATCTGCGAACCGCCCGAGTGCGAGCGATGCACCACCTATGATCCCGCTGTGGAGCCGTCTGCGAAAGTCAGGACGCCCAGCGGCGCCTTCAGGTGCAGGACGAGAGAGGTCATCGCCGCGACGAGCGAGACTGCGAGGACCATGTGGATATTGACGAGCGCGATCGGCAGTCCCGTGCGCGCCTGCCACAGCCCGACGACGATCTGCAGGCCCTCCACGGCGAGCAGCAAGCCGCTCCACAGCGGCAGACGCAGCACGCTCGGCATCCGGAAGGACCCCGCGAAGACGACGAGCGTGAGCGCGAGCAGGATATAGGCCGGCCAACTGTGCACGTGCTGCCAGAGGATCGGGTCGAGCCCGTTGCGCGCGGCGGCGTCGTCGCCCGCGTGCGGGCCGGATCCGGTGAGCAGGATGCCGATGACGACGGTGATCAGAACGAACACGCTCGTCACGTGGACAAGAGCCGCGTACCGTCCGGGCACCGCGAGCCGGCGGGGCCCCGGCGCCGCGTAGACCCGCACGACATACGCCGCGGCGACGGCGACGAGCGCCGCGGAAATCAGGAAGTGGAGGCCGACGATCGCGGGATGCAGGTGCAGCCAGACCGTGATGCCGCCGATGACGGCCTGCAGGATGATGCCGATCCCGACGGCGAGCGTCAGCTTGGGCAGCTCGGGCCGCGCGTTCCACAGTCGAACGACAGAGAGGAATGCCAGCAGCGCCACGATCACGAGGACTCCGGTCAGCGTACGATTGCCGAACTCGATGAGGCCGTGAACGCCGAGTTCCGGTGTGGGCACGAGCGAATCCGACGTGCAATAGGGCCACGTCTCGCAGCCCATGCCCGAGCCCGTGAGGCGCACGAGTCCACCGGTTCCGACGATCACGATGTTGGTGACGAGCACCAGCCAGGCGAGCACGCGTGTATAGCGGGTGATGCGATCGGGGAGCAGAGCCTGGACGGCGGACGGGCGGGATGCCGCCGTGGCGGGCGCGTGGGACATGGGTCGCCTCCAGGGATGCGCCTCGGGTGGGCGCGGCCGCGCCCGATCGGGGGCGTTGCCTATAGACTTGATCTGTGGGAACGGCGACGCGTCACGATGGTGACTGCGCCGGAAGCCCACCCACAGTCTAGGCGCGCAGGACGCGCCGCAACGCACGACGCAACGGCCCTGACAGCGGCATCCGACCCTCGCACACTCCCGGGGGAGCCGGAATGCCGGGACGGATGACACCGTCGGGAACGAAGGAGGAAAGCGATGTCGGATGTGCTCATCGACCGACCGGAGCTCGACGGACTCGGCGTCTACGAGTTCGGATGGCATGACCCGGATGCCGCGGGGGCGAGCGCGAAGCGCGGCCTCAGCGACGCCGTCGTCAAGGACATCTCCGCGCTCAAGTCCGAGCCGGAATGGATGCTGAAGACGCGGCTGAAGGGGCTGCAGCTGTTCGACCGCAAGCCGATGCCGACGTGGGGCGCGGACCTCAGCGAGATCGACTTCGACAACATCAAGTACTTCGTGCGCTCGACCGAGAAGCAGGCGCAGTCCTGGGAGGACCTCCCGGAGGATATCCGCAACACGTACGAGAAGCTCGGCATCCCCGAGGCGGAGCGCGCGCGCCTCGTCGCCGGTGTCGCTGCGCAGTACGAGTCCGAAGTGGTCTACCACCAGATCAACGAAGAGCTCGAGCGCCAGGGCGTCATCTTCATGGACACCGACACGGCCCTCCGTGAGCACCCGGAGTTCTTCGAGGAGTACTTCGGGACGGTGATCCCCGCGGGCGACAACAAATTCGCGGCGCTGAACACCGCCGTCTGGTCGGGCGGCTCGTTCGTCTACGTGCCCCCCGGCGTCCACGTCGAGATCCCGCTGCAGGCCTACTTCCGCATCAACACGGAGAACATGGGCCAGTTCGAGCGAACGCTCATCATCGCCGACGAGGGCAGCTACGTGCACTACATCGAGGGCTGCACGGCACCGATCTACAAGTCCGACTCCCTGCACTCCGCTGTCGTCGAGATCATCGTCAAGAAGAACGCCCGCGTGCGCTACACGACGATTCAGAACTGGTCGAACAACGTGTACAACCTCGTCACGAAGCGGGCCGTCGCCCACGAAGGCGCGACGATGGAGTGGATCGACGGCAACATCGGCTCGAAGGTGACGATGAAGTACCCGTCGATCTACCTCATGGGCGAGCACGCCAAGGGTGAGACGCTGTCGGTCGCGTTCGCCGGTCCTGGTCAGCACCAGGACGCCGGCGCGAAGATGATCCACATGGCGCCCTACACGCAGTCGTCGATCGTCTCGAAGTCGATCGCGCGCGGCGGGGGCCGCGCCGGCTACCGCGGTGAAGTCCGCGTCGACGAGAAGGCGCATCACTCGGCGAACACCGTCCGCTGCGACGCGCTGCTGGTCGACACGAAGTCGCGCTCGGACACGTATCCGGCGATCGACATCCGCGTCGACGACGTGCAGCTCGGCCACGAGGCGACCGTGTCGAAGGTCAGCGAAGAGCAGCTCTTCTACCTCATGAGCCGCGGCATGCCCGAGGACGAGGCGATGGCGATGATCGTGCGCGGCTTCATCGAGCCGATCGCTCGCGAGCTGCCGATGGAGTACGCGCTCGAACTCAACAAGCTCATCGAGATGGGCATGGAAGGATCCGTCGGCTGATGACGACAGCGACTCAGACCCCCGCCGCTTCCGGACAGGAGCACGTGGAGGGTCACCTCGACCCTGCCGCGCGCCTGGTGAACGGCCGCCAGCCCGGCATCCCCGAATCCGACACGTTCGTGCCCGTGCAGACACGCTCCGAGCGACCGACATCGTTCGATCCCGCCGATTTCGGCACGCCGGTCGGTACAGAGGTCAACTGGAAGCACACTCCGCTCAAGCCGCTCGCGGCTCTTCTGCGCGACGAGCCGGCGGCGCACGACGTCATCGGCGTCGAGGTCAGCGCGCCGGCTGCCGTCGAGCAGCGCAGCCTCGCGATCGGTGAGGCTCCGCGCGGGGAGGTCTTCCGCCCCGAAGACCTGCCGAGTGCGATCGCCTGGCACCAGGAGGAGCTCGCGCCGCTGATCCGCATCCCGCAGGACGTCGAGCTCGACGAGCCCGTCGTCGTCCGTCTCACCGGCCGCGGCGGTGTCGCGCACGCACACGTCGTCATCGAGGCGCAGCAGCACTCGCGTGCGACCGTCATCCTCCGTCACGAGGGCACCGCCCAGCAGGCGCAGAACGTCGAGGTCATCGTCCGTGACGGCGCCGCGCTGACGCTCGTCTCCCTGCAGCGCTGGGACGACGACGCCGTCCATCTCGCCGCCCACCAAGCCCGCGTGGACCGCGACGCCTCACTCACCCACGTCGTCGTGAGCCTCGGCGGTGGCATCGTTCGGGTCAACCCCTCCGTCGAACTCGCGGGAGCGGGCGCCGACGGCAAGCTCTACGGCCTCGCCTTCTCGGACGCCGGCCAGCACCTCGAAAGCCAGGTGTACCTGCACCACAAGGGTCCGCACACGACCGGCGACGTGCTCTACAAGGCCGCCTTGCAGGGCGCCGGTGCACGCACGGTATGGATCGGCGACGTACTCATCGGACCGGATGCCACGGGCACCGACTCCTACGAGGCGAACCGCAACCTCGTCCTCACGGAGGGCGCGCGCGCGGACTCCATCCCGAATCTCGAGATCGAGACCGGAGACATCCTCGGCGCCGGACACGCGAGCGCCACCGGACGCTTCGACGACGAGCAGCTGTTCTACCTGCAGGCCCGCGGCATCGCCGAAGACGAGGCGCGTCGCCTCGTCGTGCTCGGCTTCCTCGCGGAGATCGTGCAGAAGATCGGCATCGACGAGATCCAGGACGAGCTCATCGAGGCCATCGAGGCCGAGCTCGCGCTCTCGACATCAGCCGCGGCATCCACCGAGGCGTCTGCATGAGCGCGCAGAAGGTGCTGAACCTCAGCGATCTCGAGCAGGACACCGCGGTGCGCGTCGAGGTCGACGGTGTTCCGATGGCGGTCGTGCTCGACGGGAACGGCGAGGTCCACGCGATCGGCGACACCTGCACGCACGGCGACATCTCGCTCTCGGACGGCTTCGTCGAAGGCGACACGCTCGAGTGCTGGGCGCATGGTTCGGCGTTCTCGCTGCGCACCGGCCGCCCCCTCAACCTGCCGGCGTACGAGCCGGTGCCCGTGTACGAAGTGACGATCGATGGGGACGACATCCTCATCGACCCCGCCGTCACCAAAGATGTGAACTGAAGAAGGAACTGACATGGCTGTTCTCGAGATCCGCGACCTGCACGTGACGGTTGAGACCGACGAGGGGACCACCCCCATCCTCAACGGTGTCGACCTCACGGTCCGCACGGGCGAGACCCACGCGATCATGGGCCCCAACGGCTCGGGCAAGTCCACCTTGGCGTACACGATCGCCGGTCACCCGAAGTACACGGTGACACAGGGCACGATCACTCTCGACGGCGAGGACGTCCTCGCGATGTCGGTCGACGAGCGCGCCCGCGCGGGCCTTTTCCTCGCGATGCAGTACCCGGTAGAGATCCCGGGTGTGACGGTCACGAACTTCCTCCGCACCGCGAAGACCGCGATCGAAGGCGAAGCCCCCGCGATCCGCGCGTGGACGAAGGACGTCAAGGAGGCCATGAAGAACCTCCGCATGGACCCGAAGTTCGCCGCCCGCAACGTCAACGAAGGCTTCTCGGGCGGCGAGAAGAAGCGTCACGAGATCCTGCAGCTCGAGCTTCTCAAGCCCGCCATCGCGGTGCTCGACGAAACCGACTCGGGCCTCGACGTCGACGCGTTGAAGATCGTGTCCGAGGGTGTCAACCGCGCGAAGGAGTCGACCGACCTCGGCGTGCTGCTGATCACCCACTACACACGCATCCTCCGCTACATCAAGCCCGACTTCGTGCACGTGCTCGTCAAGGGGCGCGTCGCGGAAGAGGGCGGCCCGGAGCTGGCCGAGCGCCTTGAGAACGAAGGTTACGACCGCTATCTCGAGCCGTCCGACGTGGTCGAAGCCTAGGATCGACGCATGACCGCGACTCTCAGTCCCGAGAAGTACGACGACGTCACCGAGGCTCTCAAGGACGTCATGGATCCCGAACTCGGGATCAACGTCGTCGACCTCGGTCTCATCTACGACCTCTCGTGGGACGAGGAGAACGATGCCCTCGTCATCCACATGACCCTGACGTCCGCCGGATGCCCGCTCACCGATGTCCTCGAGGAGCAGACCGCTCAGGCTCTCGACGACGTCGTGGAGCGCTTCCGCATCAACTGGGTCTGGATGCCGCCGTGGGGCCCCGAGCGCATCACCGACGACGGCCGCGACATGATGCGGGCTCTCGGTTTCGCCATCTGACGTCGGCCCGCCGTCCGGCGGGAAGAGGGGCGCACAGCGCCGGTAGGCTCGGTGTGGTGAGCATCACCCCATTGGAAGCACTGCCCCTGGAGACCCTGCGCCGCCGTTCGAGTACGAAGTGGCGGACGTATCCCGAGGACGTGCTGCCGATGTTCGTTGCGGAGACGGACTTCGCGCTTGCGCCCGCGATCACAGCGGTGCTCGCGGAGGCTGTCGCGAGCGGCGACACGGGCTACACGCCGCCCGATCCCGGTATCCGCACCGCGTTCGCGGGGTTCGCAGCGCGTCGATTCGGCTGGGTAGTCGACCCGGCACGCGTGCGAACGACGGCCGACGTCATGATGGGGGTCGTCGAGATCCTGCGCGCGACCACCGAGCCCGGCGACGGGGTCGTCATCATGCCGCCGGTGTACCCGCCGTTCGCCATCTGCACGGCGGAGGCGGGCTGCGTCACCGTCCCCGTTCCGCTGCGCGATACGGGATCGGCATGGGAGATGGATCTCGTCGGCATCGAGGCGGCGCTGGAGGCCGGCGCGAGGGCTGTGCTCCTGTGCAATCCGCACAACCCGACCGGCACGGCGCATTCCGCCGACGCCCTCGCCGCTCTCGCCGAGGTCGCCGAGCGTCACGGCGCCGTCGTCATCAGCGACGAGATCCACGCTCCGCTCGTCGCGGAGGGCGTGAACTACACCCCCTTCCTCACGGCCGGCGCGTCTGCGGCTCGCGTCGGTTTCACCGTGACGAGCGCATCGAAGGCGTACAACCTCGCCGGGCTGAAGTGCGCCCTCATGGTCACCGCGGACGACGCGACGACGGGCGTCGTCCGAGGGCTCAACCCGGAGGTCGAGTGGCGCACGGGTCTGTTCGGTGCTCTCGCCGGCGTCGCGGCGTTCGACGAGGCATCGGATGCCTGGCTGGACGCCCTGCGCGCGGCCCTCGCGCACAATCGCGCGCTGCTGACGCGTCTGCTCGCCGAGAAGCTCCCGCGCGCGGTGTATCGGGAGCCGGACGCAGGCTACCTGGCTTGGATCGACGTATCGGCGTACGGCTGGGGCGACGACCCTGCGACGCTGCTGCGGCACAGGGCGAAGGTGGCCCTGCACCACGGACCGGAGTTCGGCGCGCCCGGCGCCGGGTACGTGCGGCTGAACTTCGGATGTTCGCCGGAGCTGCTGACCGAGGCCGTCGAGCGCATCGCCGCGTTCGCGGACTCCGAGTGGCGGGCGTGAACGACGACGCGCCGGCAGTCACGATCTGGAACCCGCGCTACGTCTGGGTGACGCTGGGCGCGGTTGCGATGATCTTCCTCGCCGCAACTCAGGCGCTGGCGGTGACGACCGTGATGCCGCTCGTGAGCGCCGACCTCGGCGGCGCGGAGCTCTATGCCGTCGCCTTCGCCGGCACGCTCGCCACGAGCGTGATCGGCATGGTTGCTGTCGGGGCGTGGTGCGACCGCAAGGATCCCGTGCTGCCGCTCACGACAGCGGTCGCGCTGTTCATCGCGGGGCTGCTCGTGGCCGGTTTCGCGCCTTCCATGCCCGTCCTCGTGCTCGGACGTCTGCTGCAGGGCCTCGGCACGGGTGGGCAGACCGTCGCGCTGTACGTCGTCGTGGCGCGCGTGTTCCCCGCGGCCCTCCACGGGCGCGTCTTCGCCGCGTTCTCCGCGGCGTGGGTCATCCCGTCGATCGTCGGGCCCTTCCTCGCGGGGTTCGTCGCGGAACAGGCCCACTGGCGCTGGGTGTTCCTCGGTGTGGCCGTCCTCACCCTCATCGCCTTCACCGTGGTCTATCTCCGTCTCCACGCGCTGCCGCTCGGTACCGCGGAACCCTCACGCGAGCCGGTTGCCCGGCGACTGGCTCTCGCGTGCGTCGTCGCGGCCGGCGCACTCGGGCTGAGCCTCGCGGGGGAGACGGGCGCCGCCGCGCCCGCGGTCATCGCCGCGGCGCTCGTCCTCATCGTCGTGGCGATCCGTCCGCTGTTGCCTGCGGGCACCCTGATCGCTCGACGCGGACTTCCGAGCGTCGTCCTCATGCGCGCTCTCATCGCGGGCGCGCTGTTCGGCGCCGAGATCTACGTGCCGTACCTCCTCATCGACGACTACGGGTTCTCCGCTACGACGGCCGGGCTCGGCCTCACGAGCGCGGCTCTCCTGTGGGCGGTGGGAGCGGACGTTCAGGGACGCGTCGGCGACCGCCTCGGCAACGCGCGCATCACCCTCGTCGGAGCGTCGCTGCTCATCGCGGCGACGCTCGCCGCAGCAGCCACCGCCGCGTGGCACCTGCCGCCCTGGGTGCTCATCGCGGGCTGGGCGCTCGCGGGAGCGGGAATGGGGCTCATGTACCCGCGTCTGACGGTTCTGACGCTGGCGTACTCGACGCCGCAGAACCAGGGCTTCAACTCCTCGGCGCTGTCGATTTCGGATTCGGTGGGCGCCTCGGCATCCATCGCCGTCATGGGACTCACGTTCGTGGCGCTCAGCGCATCGAATGCCGCATTCCCCGCCGTCTTCCTCATCGCCACGGCACTCGCCGTCATCGCGGTGCTGCCGGGACTGCGGATGGGGCACGTCGCCGAAAGTGAGGGCCTGCGACGGTGACGGTTTGGGTCTGACGTGAGGTAAGGCTACCCTAATGGCATGCCCCATCTCGACACCGCCGTTCGGCCTGCCTACCGCCCGTACGCGGTCAGCGTCGGCGCTGTGCGCAGGCTCAGCCCGCACTTCATCCGGGTGACGTTCGTCGGCGATGACCTCGTCCATTTCGGCACGGCGGGGCTTGATCAGCGGATCAAGGTCGTCCTGCCGCTGGCGCACCTCGTGGGCGGATACGCCGACTTCGGTCAGGACGAGGAGGCAGGAGACTGGTACGAGCGCTGGCGTGGACTGCCGGAGAGTGAGCGCAGCCCGTTCCGCACGTACACCGTGCGCCGCATCGATCCCGTGGCACGCGAGCTCGACGTCGACTTCGTGACGCATCGCGACCCCGGCCCGGCAGGGGCATGGGCCGAGGCCGCGACCGTCGGTGACCGCGTCATCGTCGTCGGGCCCGATGAGCGCAGCGCGCAGTCTCGCATCGGCCTCGACTGGCATCCGGGCACCGCGCGCCGACTGCTGCTCGTCGGTGACGAGACGGCCGTGCCCGCGATCAGCGGCATCCTCGCGTCCCTCGACGCGCGCTCCGACGCCGACGTCTTCGTCGAGGTTCCGACGGCGCTCGACGCCGTGGAGATCGCGGCTCCCGCGGGCGCACGGGTGCGCTGGCTCGCGCGGGGCGACGCCGATCACGGGGCGCAGCTGATCTCCGCCGTGGCGGCCTGGACAACCGAGAACCGCGCGGTGCTCGAGCGAGCCGCGGCTCCGCGCGAGCAGCATCTCGAAGACGTGGATGTCGACCGCGACCTGCTGTGGGACAGCCCTGCCGCCGGTGAGGGGGAGTTCTACGCGTGGATCGCGGGGGAGGCCGCGACGATCAAGACGCTCCGCCGCCACCTCGTCAGCGACTGCGGCGTCGATCGGCGCCGTGTCGCCTTCATGGGCTACTGGCGGCTCGGACAGGCTGAGCGAGCGGAGTGAGCGCGCACCGGACGACCCCGCGCGCGAGCACGCGCACGCATCGGGGCACGACGCTCGTCGCGGCGTCCGCCGCAGTCGTGCTCCTCGCCGCCGTCGTCCTCTCTCTCACCATCGGAGCGCGTGACATCGCGCTCGCAGATGTCTGGCGCGCGCTCATCGCGCCGGATGCCACGAACCCCGACCACGTCGTCGTCCTCACCCAGCGCGTTCCGCGCACCGTGATCGGCCTGTGCGCGGGCGCGGCGCTCGCCCTCGCCGGCACCGTCATGCAGGGACTCACGCGCAATCCTTTCGCCGACCCGGGGCTGTTGGGCGTCAACGCGGGTGCCTCGGTCGCTGTGCTCGTCGCGATCACGCTGTTCGGCCTCGTCACCCCGACGGGCTTCATCTGGTTCGCCTTCGTCGGCGCCGCGGCAGCGGCGGTCCTGGTCGCCCTCATCGGCGGCCGCGGGCCGAACGGCGCGGATCCCGCAAAACTCGCGCTCACGGGTGCCGCGGTGACCGCGGGACTCATGGCGGCGACGTTCCTCATCCTCACAACCGACATCCACGCCCTCGACGTCTACCGATACTGGTCCGTCGGCGGCCTCACCGCGCGGGGCCTCGACGCTGTCGCGCTCGTGCTGCCGGCCCTCGCTGTCGGCGCGATTCTCGCCCTCGCCTCGGCGCGGGGCCTTGATCTCATCGCGCTGGGCGCGGCGACGGCGACGGGGCTCGGGCATGACGTCGCCCGCAGCCGCGCACTGGGGATCACCGCAGCCATCCTGCTCTGCGGCGGCGCGACGGCGATCGCAGGGCCCATCGTGTTCCTCGGGCTCCTCGTCCCGCACGTTCTCCGCCCGCTGGTCGGGGGCAGTTACGGGCGGCTCTTCTGGATCGGGATGCCGCTGGGCGCCGCGCTGCTCCTCCTCGCCGACGTGCTGGGCCGCGTCGTCGCCCTCCCCGGCGAGGTGCAGGCCGGCATCGTCGTCGCGTTCCTCGGTGCGCCGTTGCTCGTCGCGCTCGTGCTGCAGCCGAGGCGGGTGGCGCTGTGAGCATCTCCCTGAACATCCGCGCCGGAGCCGCCCGGCGCCGCATGCGCGTCGTCACCATCACCCTCGTTCTCGCCGTCGTTGCGGCCGGCGTCGCACTGTCGATCGGCGACTATGCGCTCTCGCCCGACCGGCTGTGGCAGACGCTCACCGGCTCGGGAACCCGCATCGAGCAGTACGTCGTCTTCCAGGTGCGGGCGCCGCGCACCGCCATGGCGCTCGTGACCGGTGCAGCGCTCGGCATCGCCGGCGCGCTGCTGCAGTCGTACCTCGGCAACCCCCTCGCGAGCCCCGATCTCCTCGGTATCTCCGGCGGGAGCGGGTTCGCCGCGGTCTTCACGATCCTCGCCCTGGGCACGACGGGGCCCGTCCTCGCCCTGAGCGCATTCGTCGGGGGCGCTGTCGTGGCCATCATCCTCATGATCGCGGGTCGCGCGCTCCGCGACGGGGGATTCCGGCTCATCCTCGCCGGTATCGGAATCTCCTTCCTCACGGCATCCGCCATCGACTTCCTCATGGTGCGCGCGAAGGTCGAAGAGGCGCGGACCGCCCTCCTCTGGCTCACGGGCAGCCTCTCCTCCACGCCGTGGTGGCAGGTGCTCACTGTGCTCGCGGTGCTGATCGCGAGCATCCCCGCACTCGTCGCCGCAACGCGCTGGCTCCCGATCACCCAGCTCGGTCCCGAGACGGCAAGCGGTCTGGGCGTGCGCTCCGAGCGTGTGCGCTGGGTCATCGTCGGCGTCGCCGTGCTGCTCACCGCCGCGACATGCGCCTTCGTCGGTCCGATCGGGTTCATCGCGCTCTGCGCCCCGGCGATCGCTCGCCCCCTCCTCGGGCACGGCGCCGTCGGCGTGGCGACGAGCGGTGCGCTGGGCGCCGTCCTGCTGCTCGTCGCGGATCTCCTCGCCCAGTTCGCCATCCCGGGGCTGTCGATGCCCGTCGGTGTCGTGACGGGCGCGGTCGGTGCGGTCTTCCTCCTCTGGCTCCTGGCGACCTCGAAAGGACGACAGCTGTGACCTCGGCATCCTCCTCGTACGCGGCACCCTCTCCCGCTCCGCGCCTCACGGCCCGCGATCTCGCCGCCGGCTATCCGGGCCGCCGCGTGATCGACGGGCTCGACCTCGACCTCGCGCCCGGGAAGGTGACGATGATCATCGGCGCGAACGCGTCGGGAAAGTCGACGCTCCTCGGAACATTCGCCCGGCTGCGGGCGCCGCTCAGCGGACGCGTCGAACTCGACGGCGAGGATGTCGTCGGCATCCCACGGCGCCGCTTCGCGCAGACGGTCGGTCTGCTGCCGCAGCACCCCAGTGCCCCCGACGGCGTCAGCGTCGCGGAACTCGTCGGTCGGGGGCGTCACCCGCATCGGGGTCTCTTCCAGCGATGGAGCGTCGACGACGCGGCGCACGTGGACGAGGCCATGGCCTTGACGGGCATCACCGACATCGCCGACCGTCCCGTCGGCGACCTCTCCGGCGGCCAGCGTCAGCGCGTATGGATCGCCATGGCCCTCGCGCAAGACCCCCGCATCCTCCTTCTCGACGAACCGACGACGTTTCTCGACCTCACCCACCAGATCGAAGTGCTGGACCTGCTGCGCGCGCTGAACCGCAGCCGCGGCACGACTGTCGTCGCCGTGCTCCACGACCTCAACCTGGCCGCGCGGTACGCGGATCAGCTCGTCGTCATGTGCGACGGTGCGGTCGTCGCCCACGGGACACCTGCCGAGGTCCTCACCGAGCAGGTCGTCGCCGATGCCTTCGGCCTGCACGCTCTCGTCATGCCCGACCCCCTGACCGGCACGCCGCTGGTCGTCCCCATCCCGACCGACGCGGACCCCGTGTCGGCTGCCCGTGCCCCCATCGAAAGGAACGATTCATGACATCACTGCGCGAGGCCCTCGGAAAGGCGCGCGGCCGCGCGACCGGCGTCGCCGCCCTCGGTGCGGCAGCTGTCCTCATCCTCACCGCATGCTCGGGTGGTGCGGGCGCTGGGAGCTCCGGCGCTCCCGCGGGATCGGCCGACGGAGCCTTTCCGGTGACGATCACGTCTGCCCTCGGCGACACGACCATCGAGAGCAAGCCGGAGCGCATCGCCACGTGGGGCTGGGGTGCGACGGACGCGGTTCTCGCTCTCGGCATCCAGCCGGTCGCCATCCCCGCCGACGACTACTCCGGCGGCGACGACAAGATGCCCGACTGGATCGCTGAGGCCGTCGACAGGGTCGGGGGAGAGGCGCCCACGATCCTCGACTCGAGTGCCGAGGAGATCCCGCTCGAGGCCCTCCTGAAGACGAATCCCGACGTTCTGCTCGCACCCTACTCGGGACTGACGCAGAAGGAGTTCGATGCGGTGTCTGCTGCCGGCATCCCCGTCGTCGCGTACCCCGATGCTCCCTGGACGACGCCGTGGCGCGATGTCATCACGATCACCGGAAAGGCTCTCGGTCTGCCGACCGAGGCCGACGCGCTCTTGCAGAGTCTGGACGCTCGCGTCGCCGACGCCGCGGCAGCGCACCCCGAGTTCGCGGGCACGACGATCGCGTACGTGGACGACGACGTCGACACGTTCTACCTGTACCTCCCGGCCGACGCGCGCGTCGAGATCCTCGAGGACCTCGGCTTCGTCACGCCCCCGAGCGTCACGTCGCTCGACACCGGCGAGGGCACGTTCTACACGACCGTCAGCTACGAGAACCTCGACAAGATCGACGCGCAGGTCGTCCTCACGCAGGCCGAGGACCAGGCGACGCTCGACGAGTTCCTGACCTCCGACCGCGGCAAGCTGATCCCCGCGGTGGCGAAGAGCGCCGTCGCGGCGATGGTGGGGGCGCAGAACGCTTCGGCCGTCTCGCCGACGGCGCTGACGCTGCCCTGGATCCTGCCGACGCTCACCGACAAGCTCGCCGCGGCCGTCGCGACGGCGAAGGGCTGAACTTCTCGCACGCACGCCAGACGGCCCCCGCCCGGATCATCCGGGCGGGGGCCGTCTTCGCAGAACTGGAGGTCAGGCGTTCTTGCGCGTGTCCACGGCGCGGACGGCGGCCCACGCGGCGGGGATCGCGACGGCGGCGATCGCGGCCTTCACGAGTCCGCCGACGACGAAGGGCCACAGGCCGAACTGCAGAATCTCGCCGACGCCGAACGAGCCAGCGCCGACGACGTTGAGAATGAAAGCCATGTACGGGATGCCGAAGACGAATGGGATCGCGCTGGCGAGGATGAATCCGGCGAAGGCGAGGAGGGGCTTGCGGTCCCATGCGCGCTCCGCGAACCAGCCCGCCACGGACGCGGCGACGACGAACCCAATGATGTAGCCGAAGCTCGGTTTGGCGACGGCGAGGAACCCGCCGGTGAAGCCGGCGAAGACGGGAAGGCCGGCCAGACCCGCGAAGAGATAGGTGGCGAGCGCGGCGGCGCCACGGCGCGCGCCGAGCGCGGCACCCACCACGACGACAGCAAGAGTCTGCCCCGTGACCGGAACCGGCCACAGCGGCACTTCGACCTGGGCGAGAGCGGCGACGACCGCCGCACCGGCGACGACGAGGCCGGCGTCGAGCGCGACGGCGCGAGCACGGTCGGAGGGGCGGGCGATGAGATCGGCCAGCACGGGGCGGCGGGCGGGAACGGCGAGGGACATGGGGGCTCCTTGGGGAGGGGACTCTGCGTCGGCTTCGGCACACGCGGCCGGGTTGCGATTCAGCCTAGGGGCGCAGCCGCCGCAACTTTTGGACGCCGTGCACTGAAGTTGCCGCACGGTCTTGTGGACTCACCTGCACGGCACGGCCGGCGACTGTGGGCTCGTCGACCCCGGTAGACTGAGAGGCTGGCCCGCTTCGCGGCCACACCCTCCCGCCGAAGAATGGACGTCTGCTGTGCTCGCCGTGCACGACCTCGAAATCCGCGTGGGCGCGCGCACCCTCATGTCGGAGGTGTCGTTCCGCGTCTCCGACGGCGACAAGATCGGTCTCGTCGGGCGCAACGGCGCGGGCAAGACGACGCTGACCAAGGTCCTGGCGGGCGACCTCATTCCCGCCGACGGCAAGGTGGAGCGCTCCGGGGAACTCGGCTACCTCCCGCAGGACCCCCGGTCGGGTGACCCCGAAATGCTCGCCCGCACCCGGATCCTCGACGCCCGCGGGCTCGGCACTCTCGCGCTGCAGATGCACGAGGCGTCACTGCAGATGGGGGATGCCGATGAGAAGGTCGCCGCGAAGGCGATGCGCCGCTACGGCAACCTCACGGAGCGATTCGAGGCGCTCGGCGGCTACGCGGCGGAGGCGGAGGCGGCATCCATCGCCCACAACCTGTCGCTTCCCGACCGCATCCTCGACCAGCCGCTGAAGACGCTCTCGGGCGGTCAGCGCCGACGCATCGAGCTCGCGCGGATCCTCTTCTCCGACGCGCAGACGATGATCCTCGACGAGCCGACGAACCACCTCGACGCGGACAGCGTCGTGTGGCTGCGCGAGTTCCTGAAGAACTACAAGGGCGGGCTGATCGTGATCAGCCACGATGTGGAACTCGTCGGCGAGACCGTCAATCGCGTCTTCTACCTCGACGCGATGCGACAGGTCATCGACACCTACAACATGAACTGGAAGAACTACCTGCGCCAGCGGGTGGCCGATGAGGAGCGTCGCAAGAAGGAGCGCGCCAACATCGAGAAGAAGGCCACCGCACTGCAGCTGCAAGCCGCGCGGTTCGGGGCCAAGGCATCCAAGGCTGCCGCCGCACACCAGATGGTGGCGCGCGCCGAGAAGATGCTTTCGGGCCTCGAGGAGGTGCGTCAGGAGGACCGCGTCGCGAAGCTCCGCTTCCCCAAGCCGGCGCCCTGCGGCAAGACGCCGCTCATGGCGAAGAATCTCTCCAAGTCGTACGGATCGCTGGAGATCTTCACCGACGTCGACCTCGCGATCGATCGCGGCTCGAAGGTCGTCGTGCTCGGTCTCAACGGCGCCGGCAAGACGACACTCCTGCGCATTCTCGCCGGCGTCGACAAGCCCGACACCGGAGAGCTCGAGCCGGGCCACGGTCTGAAGATCGGCTACTACGCGCAGGAGCACGAAAACCTCGACGTCAACCGATCGGTGCTGGAGAACATGATGTCGGCGGCTCCCGACATCAACGCGACCGAAGCGCGCAAGGTGCTGGGCTCGTTCCTGTTCACGGGCGACGACGTGCTGAAGCCCGCAGGAGTCCTCTCCGGCGGGGAGAAGACGCGACTCTCGCTCGCGACGCTCGTCGTCTCGAGCGCCAACATGCTGCTCCTCGATGAGCCGACGAACAACCTCGACCCGGCATCGCGCGAAGAGATCCTGGGCGCACTCGCGCACTACGAGGGTGCGGTGGTTCTCGTCTCGCACGACTCGGGTGCCGTGCAGGCGTTGAACCCCGAGCGCGTGCTCATTCTGCCCGACGGTGTCGAGGACATCTGGGGCCGCGACTACGTCGATCTCATCGAACTGGCGTGACGCGCTGCCGCGGACTCGGAGAGAGCCGTGTCGGCGGCTCAGCGCGGACTGACCTCGTCGAGGAGGGCATCCTCCTCGGCCATGTCGCGGTCCTTCGGGCGCGGTTCCCCGCGGCGGCGGCGTCGCGGCGCGGATTCTCGTGCGGCGGATGCCGCGGGCGGGGCCGCGCTCGGATCGCCGGCCGAGACCGCGGCGGCCTCCGCGGCATCCTGCGCGTCCTCGCGCCGATGACGGAGCTCGGTGCGGATCATGTACCAGATGAAGACGAACCCCATCACCGCGAACAGGATCCACTGGATCGCATACGAGAGGTGCGGACCGGGGTCTTCGGACGGCGACTCGAGCGCGTTCGGGACGGTGGCGGGCGCGGGATCCTCCGAGGCCATGAGGCCGTAGGCAGCCGTGACCACACCGCTGAGGCCGGTCTGCTCGGCGATGAGCGGCAGATTGATCGTCGGCACCTGTCCATCCGGCGCCGACTGCGTGGCGTTGCGCAGGGGCTCGCCGGGCATGAGACGCGCGACGACGGTCACGGTGCCGGTGGGCGGGGCGGGCACCTCATCCGGCTCGGGCTGATCATTGCCCGGGGCGAGCCACCCGCGATCGATGATGAGGATCTGTCCGGTGTCGGTGCGCAGCGGCACAAGCACCTCGAACGCGGCAGTGCCGCCGTGCGCGCGGTTCCGTGCGAGGAGGGTGTGATCGACGAGGTACTCGCCGCGGACCTCGACGGGATGCCACTGGTCCTCGGGGTTGAAGGCGCCGTCCGCTCCGATGAGGTCGCCGAGCGCGGACGGCGTCGCGTCGTAGTTCGCGGCGATCAGCGAGAGCTGGCGTTCCCGCTCCTCGTTGCGCGAGAACTGCCAGTTCGAGAGGAAGGCGCAGGCGATCGCGAACAGGACGGCGATCGCGACATAGCCCGTCCAGCGCAGCGCCGTGCGATTCACAGCTTGGTCCCGGCGGGCGCACCGGTCACGTTGCCCTCCGCGCCCGTGAGCGGCGCGCCCGTGAGCGGCTCGACGACGACGGGGAACTCGCGGGCGGCGAGGTAGTCGCGCAGGAAGTCGACGTGCGCATCGCACGCCGCCCAGACCTTGCGACGGTCAGCCGAGTGGATGCGCGGGTTGCGCCAGACGACCTGCCAATGCGCGCCGTCGCGGCATCCTGCGCGGGAGCAGACGATATCGACGTGCTCGGGGATCATCGCCGCTCACCTTCCCCGGCCGCGGGGCGCGGAGGGCTCTCCTGCAGTCGGATGACGTCGGGTACCGCGGGGGAGAGGCCGGTATCGACGGGCTCGACGCGGGGGGCCTCCAGTGCACGCTCCGGCGGCACCGCCCGCTCCGCAGGAGCCGCGGCGACGTTCGCGACGACGACAGCGACATACGGCAGGAAGATCGCGCCGACCGCGAACAGCCACGTGTACCAGCTGTAGGGCTGGACGACGACCATCAGTACGAAGCACGCCACTCTGATCGCCATCATCGTGAAGTACTTCGTCATGCGGCTGTGCGCGTCGTCCCGCGGGGCGCGCGGCAGCGAGGTCGCAGACTGAGTCGGGGAGTTCTTCACGGTGCCACCAGCCTACGCCGCCCCGAAGGGCTCGCACACGGAGCGGGCCGTGCGATCAGGCCCCGTAGCGCGCGCCCGACGACGCTCCCAACGCGATCACGAAGACGAAGAACAGCACACCGATCACGAGCAGCGCGAGGCCCGCCCATCCCACGATGATGCCCGCGAGCGCCATGCCGCGGCCACCCTCGCCCGAGCGCTTGATCTGATTGAGCGAGATGTGCCCCATGATCGCGCCGGCGAGCGATCCGACGAACGGCAGGATCCACAGGAAGCCGACGATCGACAGAATCATCGAGGCCACAGCGAGACCGTTCGTCTTACGGGCCGGCGCGTAGCCGCCGTATCCGTAGGGCAGAGCGGGCGCCGCGCCCGGCGCGGTCTGCACCGGAGAGGCGGGAGCGCCGGCGGGTGCAGCGCCGTACGGCGAGGTCGGATAAGCGGGCGGGGCGTACGTCGGCGGTGCATACGCGGGAGGCGCGGGCGGTGTGCCGTACGCATCCGTGCCGTATCCACTCGTGTCGTACGACGGCGCCGTCGGCGGGACATACGGGGCGCCGTCGTACGTGGGCGCCGAGTCGGCGGGAGCCTCCGGCACTGTCCCGGCGGGAGGCACGGGCGGCACGGGCGGTGCGGTGGGCAGGTCGTTGCGGGGCTCGGCGCTCTCGGGCTGCGGGCTGTTCGGATCGGTCACGGGGGCTCCTCTCGCCGAAAACCAGCCTAGCGTCGAGGCGGTGCGAACGAACGTGGATGCCGGTTCGCACTAGGCTGGTGCGGTCCTCGAGCGATGGGAGTCCCATGTCCACCGAGAGAGTCGTCCTCGTCACAGGGGGGAACCGCGGCATCGGCCGCGCGATCGCCGAACGCTTCGTCGCCGCCGGGTACCAAACGGCCGTCACGGCACGTTCGGGCGAAGGACCGGCGGGCACGCTCACCGTCCGCGCCGACGTCACGGATGCCGCGTCGCTGGACGCTGCGTTCACCGAGGTGGAGCAGCAGCTCGGCCCCGTCGAGATCGTCGTCGCGAACGCGGGCATCACGAAGGACACGCTGCTCCTGCGCATGACGGAGGAGGACTTCGATTCGGTCGTCGCTACCAACCTCGGTGGCACGTTCCGCGTCGTCAAGCGCGCATCCAAGGGGATGCTGCGGGCCAAGTGGGGTCGCGTCATCCTCATCTCGAGCGTGGTCGGCCTGTACGGCTCCGCGGGCCAGATCAACTACTCGTCCTCGAAGGCAGCCCTCGTCGGCTTCGCCCGTTCCCTCACGCGCGAACTCGGCGGGCGCGGCATCACGGCGAACGTGGTCGCACCCGGCTTCATCGAGACGGACATGACGGCGGAGCTCCCCGCCGAGACGCAGGCCGAGTACCGGCGGAACATTCCGGCGGGTCGATTCGCCACCGCCGACGAGGTGGCGGGCGTCGTCACATGGCTTGCGTCGGAGGACGCCGCGTACATCTCCGGCGCCGTCATCCCCGTCGACGGCGGTCTCGGCATGGGCCACTGACCCGCCGGCGAATCAGCGCGTGATCGCGTCGACGATCGCAAGACCGAGGCGATCGGGCGCGGAGAACTGCGGCCAGTGCGCCGTGCCGAGCTTCACGACCTCGGCATCCGCGATGGCCGCGAACTCATCACCGTGCGGCCCCCATCCCGCGACGAGGCGACGGAACGTCGGCTCATCGAGACTCCCCATCAGGAGCGTCGTCGGCACACCGAAACGACGCACGTCCCTGAGTTCGATCGGATCGGTCGGCACCCGGCCCGGAACACTGCGGGTGAGGGGGAGCGTGCGTCGACGTGTCGCCTCGTCGAGATCGAAGGTGTCATCCGTGTCGAAGAAATCCCAGCCGGGGAACGGCACGACGCCGTCCACGACGGGGAACTCCGAAATGTCTGCACCGGGGAAGGGCGGGATCGTGTCGACGAGAATGACGCGTGCCACGCGATCGGGGCGGCGGTCGACAGCACCCCATGCGACGTTGCCGCCGCCGGAGTGCCCGACGACGACGACCTCACCGTCCGCGCGATCGATCTCGGCGACCACGGAGTCAACCCAGTCGGAGATCCCGACGTCGGCGCTCTCCGCCGCCGGCCGGCCGACTCCGGGCATGGTCAAGGGCCGCGCTCGAAGGCCCTGCGCGCCGAGGGAGGGCAGCACGTCCTCCCAGGAGGAAGCGTCGAGCCAGAGGCCGGGGATCAGCAGAACGTCCATGCGTGGCACGCTATCGGGGGCCGCCGACATCCGGTAGCGTCCCCGCCAACACGACGCGTCAGGGCAGGAGCGGGATCAGCTCGCGAAGGTCCACCGGACCGATCACGAGGTCCGCCTGAGCGCGCACGGCGGGCTTCGCGTTGAATGCGACGCCGAGACCGGCCGCAGCCATCATCCCGAGATCGTTCGCGCCGTCGCCCACCGCGATCGTGCGGACGAGCGGCAGGCCTGCGTCGAGAGCCCACTCGCGCAGCGCGGCCGCCTTGCCCTCGGCATCCACGATCTCGCCGTCGACGAGGCCGGTCAACACGGCGCCGTCCGACGCGAGACGGTTGGCGCGCCACGTGTCGACGCCGAGGGTGGGAGCGATCGTGTCGAGGATCTCGTGGAAGCCCCCGGAGACGACCGCGGCGATCCCGCCCCGCGCGTGGATGGCGGCGATGAGCTCGGCGGCCCCGGGTGTCGGCTCGACGCGCGCTCGCACGCGCTGGAAGGCGCTGAGCGGCACACCCTGCAGCGCCCGCACGCGAGAGCGCAGACTCGTCGCGAAGTCGACCTCGCCGCGCATCGCGGCCTCCGTCGCCGCAGCGACCTCGGCGCCGCGCCCCGCCTCGTCGGCGATGAGCTCGATGACTTCATTGCGCAGCAGGGTGGAATCGGCGTCGAAAACGACGAGGAAGCGAACATCAGGCACCCGACAAACCTAGCGGGAGGCGCGCGCCCCTCAGCGCGTGATGCGCGCGTTCTTGCCGACCACCGTGATGCCGCTGTCGGTCACGGTGAAACCGCGGGCGATGTCGAGGGAACGGTCGACACCCACGGTCGCGCCCGGTTCGAGGACGACGTTCTTATCGAGGATCGCGCGATGCACGCGCGCCCCCGCGCCGACGTCGACGTGGTCGAACAGGACCGAATCGGTGATCGTCGCTCCTCCCGCCGACAGCGTCCACGGCCCCACGACCGAGCGCTCCAGGTGGGTTCCCGAGAGCACCGATCCGAGCGACACGATCGAGTCGATCGCATTGCCCATCCGTCCCACGCCGTCACGCACGAACTTCGCGGGCGGCGAGTTCACCGCCTGCGAGTGGATCGGCCAGTCGGTGTTGTACAGGTTGAAGATCGGCAGCGTCGAGATGAGATCCATGTGCGCGTCGAAGAAGGAGTCGATCGTTCCCACGTCGCGCCAGTAGTCGCGGTCACGATCCGTCGATCCGGGGACGTCGTTGCGCTTGAAGTCGTAGACCGCTGCCTCTCCGCGACTCACGAAGTAGGGGATGATGTCGCCGCCCATGTCGTGTCCCGAGGTCGGCAGCTCACCGTCCTCCTCGACCGCCGCGATCAGTGCGTCCGCGTCGAAGATGTAGTTGCCCATCGAGGCCAGCACCTGCGACGGGTCGTCGACGAGACCTGCCGGGTTCTGCGGCTTCTCGAGGAACTCGCGGATCGTGAGGTTGTCGGAGGGATCGAGATCGATGACGCCGAACTGATTCGCCAGTTCGATGGGCTGGCGGATGCCGGCGACCGTCGCCTTTGCCCCCGAGGCGATGTGCGCGTCGATCATCTGCTCGAAATCCATGCGGTAGACGTGATCGGCACCGATGACGACGACGATGTCGGGCTTCTCGTCGTGGATGAGGTTGAGCGACTGCAGGATCGCGTCGGCCGAGCCGGAGAACCAGCGCTTGCCGAGACGCTGCTGGGCGGGCACGGATGCCACGTACGCGTTCAGCAGCGCTGACATCCGCCACGTCTGCGAGACGTGCCGGTCGAGACTGTGCGACTTGTACTGCGTCAGCACGACGATCTGTCTGAGGCCCGAGTTCACGAGGTTGGAGATCGCGAAGTCGATCAAGCGGTACTGGCCCCCGAACGGTACGGCGGGCTTGGCCCTGTCCACGGTGAGTGGCATCAGGCGCTTACCCTCGCCGCCGGCGAGAATGATTCCGAAGACCTTCGGCGCTGCAGGCATGGGACCACACTATGGCCTCATCCGCGGTTGTACTACCGTTCCTCACATGCGCGTCGACATCGTCACGAAGGAGTACCCGCCCGAGATCTACGGCGGGGCGGGAGTCCATGTCACCGAGCTCGTCCGCGCCCTGCGCGAGAGCATCGATGTGCGCGTCCACGCCTTCGGCGCGGATCGCGACGAGGTCGACACGGCGTCCTATTCCGTCCCGGTCGAGCTGCAGTCCGCGAACCCCGCGGTGCAGACCCTCGGCGTCGATCTCGAGATCGTGGGGGACGTCGCCGGAGCCGACGTCGTGCACTCGCACACGTGGTACGCGAACTTCGCCGGACACGTGGCATCGCTCCTGCACGGGATCCCGCACGTCGTGACGGCGCACTCGCTCGAGCCGCTGCGCCCGTGGAAGGCGGAGCAGCTCGGCGGCGGGTACGCCGTGTCGAGCTACATCGAGAAGACCGCTTACGAGAGCGCCGCGGCCGTCGTCGCCGTAAGCGACGGCATGCGTCGCGACATCCTCCGGAGCTATCCCGATCTCGACCCGGGCAAGGTCCGTGTGATCTACAACGGCATCGACGTCGAGGCGTGGCAGCCGCGCACCGACCACGCGCTCCTCGAGCGTCACGGCATCGACCCGAACGCTCCCTCGGTCGTGTTCGTGGGCCGCATCACGCGGCAGAAGGGACTGCCGTACTTCCTGCGCGCCGCGGCGCTTCTGCCGAAGAACGTGCAGATCGTGCTGTGCGCCGGAGCGCCGGACACGCCGCAGATCATGGCCGAGGTGGAAGGCCTCGTGCGCGAGCTGCAGCAGAGCCGTGACGGCGTCGTCTGGATCGACGAGTTCCTGCAGCGCGACGAACTCTGCGCGATCCTCACCTCCGCGACGACGTTCGTCTGCCCGAGCATCTACGAGCCGCTCGGAATCGTGAACCTGGAGGCCATGGCCTGCGGCGCGGCGGTCGTCGGCACCGCGACCGGAGGGATCCCGGAGGTCGTCGTCGACGGCGTCACAGGCCGCCTCGTACCGATCGACCAGGTGCAGGACGGCACGGGCACGCCGACCGACCCCGATCGGTTCGTCGCGGACCTGGCCGCGACCCTCACCGAGGTCGTCTCCGACCCCGAGCGCGCGAAAGCGTACGGCGCGGCAGGCCGGGAGCGCGCCGCATCGTCGTTCAGCTGGCGCGCGATCGCCGACGCCACGGCGGCGCTCTATCGCGAGGTGTCCGAAGCGTCCCGATAGGCTGGGGGACATGCCCCAGGTCCTCGAATTCGCCGATGTCGTCGTCCGTCGCAACGCCCGCAACATCGTCGATCACGTCGACTGGAGCGTGAACGACGACGAACGCTGGGTGATCCTCGGGCCCAACGGCGCGGGGAAGACCACGATCCTCCAACTCGCCGCGACGCTCCTGCACCCCACCTCCGGTCGCGTGTCGATCCTCGACGAGACGCTCGGCCGCGCAGACGTCTTCGAGTTGCGTCCGCGCATCGGTTTCGCCTCGTCGGCGATGGCACGCCGGATGCCGCCGGAGGAAACCGTGCTGGATGCTGTCATGACGGCGGCGTTCTCGGTGATGGGACGGTGGAACGAGCAATACGAGGCGATCGACGAGAAGCGCGCGCACCGCGTGCTCGGCGAGTGGAAGCTCGCGCACCTCGCCGAGCGCACCTTCGGCACACTCTCGGACGGGGAGCAGAAGCGCGTGCAGATCGCGCGTGCGGTCATGACCGACCCGGAGCTCCTCCTCCTCGACGAGCCGACCGCGAGCCTGGATCTGGGGGCACGCGAGGAGCTCCTCGCCCTGCTCGGCGGCTACGCACAGGCGCCCACGACACCCGCGATGGTGATGGTCACCCACCATGTGGAGGAGATCCCCGTCGGGTTCACCCACGTGCTGCTCCTGCGGGAGGGCGGGGTCGTCGCCGCGGGTCCGATCGCCGAGGCCCTCACGGCCGAGAATCTCTCTGCGACGTTCGATCTGCCGATCACGCTCTCGAGCGCCGACGGTCGGTTCGCGGCGCGCGCAAGCGCGGTTTCCTGAACCCCGGCATCCCCTGGTAGAATCGATCCTTGGTGCAATCGGCACCGCAGACTTCCCTCGCTCTGGCAAAATCCAGGGCACCACGTAAGGAACCCCATGAAGACTGACATCCACCCCGAGTACCAGGCGGTCGTGTTCCGCGACCTCGGCTCCGGCGAGACCTTCCTGACCCGTTCGACGGTCACGAGCGACAAGACGATCGAGCTCGACGGTGCGACCTATCCCGTCATCGACGTCGAGATCTCCTCGGCCTCGCACCCGTTCTACACGGGCAAGCAGCGCATCATGGACTCGGCCGGCCGCGTCGAGAAGTTCAACCAGCGCTTCAAGAATTTCGGCTCCAAGTAATCTCCGAGTCCGACGAATGCCCCGCTTCGGCGGGGCATTCGTCGTTCGGCGACCCGCCGCGGCGTCGCAGGTCAGCGGATCGGCCAGGCTCCGTCGACGCGGGAATCGGGATCGATGCGGCCCATGCGGACGAAGTACTCCGTGAGGCTCTCGGCCTGCGCACGCGCCCACGCGATCTGCTGCGTGTGCAGCTCCTCGACGGGCCCGGTGAGCGCGAAGCGTCGGGCGAGCGCCTGAGCGACCCGACCGGCCGCGATGGCATCGGCGGCAGCGTCGTGCGCGCCCACGAGCGCGACCTCGTAGTGCGCCGCCACGACCTCGAGGGTGCGCTTGCCCTTCCGGAACCGGTCGTGCGCCTTGTCCAGGACGAGCGGGTCGACGACCGGCGCAGGTGCGTCGATGGGCGGGATCCCGTGGCGGAGAGCCTCGTACTTCAGCAGGGAGAAGTCGTACGGCGCGTTGTAGGCGACGACCGGGATGCCGCCGGCGAAAAGATCGCGCAGCTCAGCCGTGACCTCTGCGACGACCTCGGCTGCGGGGCGCCCGTGCGCGCGCGCATGCGCGGTCGTGATCCCGTGGACAGCCGTCGCGCCCTCCGGGATCGCCACACCCGGATCGGCGATCCAGGAGCGCGAGCGCAGCGCGGTGCCCGACGCATCGAGCAGTCCCACGTGCGCGGTCACGATGCGATCGTGGGTGACGTCGATACCGGTCGTCTCGAGATCGAACACGCCCACGGCGTCGGCCCAGCCGCGCGAGGACGTCGTCGCGTTTCCGCCTGCCTCGCCTGTCCCATCTGCGGTACGCGGGACGAGGTCGAGGGCGTCGTCGCCCCAGAGGGGGAGCGGGAGCTGCCACTGACTCATGCCACCGACGGTATGCGAGGCGTCGGACATCCCGGCGCAGGCTCGCGGGACTCGTAGACTCGGAGGATGACCGTGCGCTCGCCCTACGCCGACCGGCTCGCCACGATCCCGATCGTCCGCCGCACGGTCGAGCTCAGCCGCGGCACGACGGCGTACTGGGAGTACGGCGACGCGGACGCGTCGACCGAGACGCTTCTCGTCGTGCACGGCTACCGCGGCGATCATCACGGCCTCGAGCCCGTCATCGCGTTCCTCGAGGGCGTCCGCGTCATCTCTCCCGACCTCCCGGGCTTCGGTGAGACGCCGCCGCTCGGCGGCGTCGCCCACGACATCGAGGCGTATGCGGACTGGCTCGCCGAGTTCGCCGCGGCCGTCGCGCCCGGGGCCCCCGTCCTCGGGCACTCGTTCGGCTCGATCGTCGTCGCCGCCGCCGTCGCGGGGGGCCTCGACGCACCGCGAGTGATCCTTGTGAACCCGATCGGTGCACCGGCGCTCGAGGGACCGCGCGGCATCCTCACTCGCCTTGCGGTCTTCTACTACTGGGCAGGCGCCAAACTGCCGCGCCCCCTCGGCGACGCGCTCTTGCGCAATCGCCTCATCGTCCGCGTCATGAGCGTCTCGATGGCGAAGACCCGCGATCCGCGGCTACGCGCTTTCATCCACGATCAGCACGACGCGTATTTCTCGCTGTTCGGTGATCGCGACGTGCTGCACGAGGGCTTCGTCGCCTCTGTCTCCAACGACGTGCGTCGCTTCGCGCCCGGCATCGCCCAACCGACGCTGCTCATCGCCGCAGAGAAGGATGACATCACGCCGATCGAGGCGGAACGGCACCTCCAGACGCTCTTCCCGCGAGCTGAGCTCGTCGAGATCCCTGACGTCGGCCACCTCATCCATTACGAGACGCCGCAGCAGGCGGCGGCGGCGATCAGGCGCTTTCTTCGGCCTTCCGCCGGCGATACGCGATGACGTTCATGCGATTGCCGCAGTTGCCGGTGTCGCAGTAGCGCTTCGACCCGTTCTTCGAGAAGTCGACGTAGACGGCGTCGCAGTCATCCGCCTCGCAGATGCGCACCCGGTCCCATTGGTCGGCGCGGATGACGTCGACGAATGCCATCGCCGCTTCGACGAGCATGCGCACCGATAGCGGGGCATCCGACTCGGTTGCGTGGATGTGCCAGTCGAATCCGTCGTGGATGACGAGCTGGGGGAGCGCGCTCCCGTCGCGCAGCATCGCGTTGACGATCGGAACGGCCGCGTCGCGATCGACGTCCCAGAGCCCACGGAGACGACCGCGATTAGCCCGCACCGCCTCGAGTTCCGCGTCGTCGCGATGGAACGTCCCGGTGTAGGCGTACTCGTCGAGGTACGCGTCGAAATCGGCCTGTGTCTCGAGCTGATCGACCGCTTCCGTCCCCACGTGCGGGAGCGTGTTCACGAGTGCGGCGGCCGCGCGCAGCGACTGCTCGGTGTCATGGATGAATACCACATTGACTCCTGACTGATCGTGGCAGTACTGTCACCAGTGTAAAGACCCAACACTCATGACAGGACCGCCGGTGACGCACACCGCTCCGCTCGAGATCATCGCACCCGCTGCGCTCGCCCCGACCACGGCGCACCGTGGCGCCACTCGCCCCGTCGGTGCGGGCCCACACGCGCGGAAGCGCACCGTCGGCATCGTCATGGCCGTCACCTCGGCGCTCGCCTTCTCGTCGAGCGGTCCACTCGTCAAACCGCTGCTGGAGGCCGGGTGGTCCCTGTCCGCCGCCCTGGTGGTGCGCATGGGGCTCGCCGGCCTCATCCTGTCACCCGCTCTCGTGCGGGCGATGTGCCGGGAACGATCGTTTCTGCGCCGGCACTGGCGCTCGCTCGTCGCGTTCGGGCTCGTTCCCGTCGCAGGATGCCAACTGCTGTTCTTCTCCGCAATGCAGCGGATGCCGGTCGCGGTCGCGTTGCTCATCCAGTACCTTGCCCCCGTCCTCCTCGTCGGATTCGTCTGGCTGCGTACGAGGCGCGCGCCGTCGCGGCTCGTCATCCTCGGGTCGATCATCGCGATCGTGGGTCTCGTTCTCGTCGTCGACATCTCCGGAGCGCGTTTCGACCTCGTCGGCACGCTCCTCGCGCTCGGTGCTGCGGTCACGGTCTGCGTGTACTTCGTGATGAGCGAACGCACCGGCGACGATCTGCCTCCCCTCGCCCTCGCATCCGGGGGTCTGCTCCTCGGCGCCGCGTTCATGGCCCTGCTCGCGGCGACGGGCGCGCTGCCGATTGCTGCCCCCGCTGTGACGGTCGCGTTCCGCGGCGTCGAGGTCCCCGGCATCCTTCCGATCCTCTGGGTGGGCGCGGTGGGGACGACCCTCGGCTACGCGCTCGGCGTCATGGCCGTTCCGCGCGTCGGATCTCGCCTCGCCTCCTTCATCGGCTTGAGCGAGGTCCTCTTCGCCCTCGGGTTCGCGTGGCTGCTCCTCGGCGAGAGGCCCGGGCCGATCCAGTTCGTCGGCGGCGCCGTGCTCCTCGTGGGCGTCGTGCTGGTGCGAATGGATGCCGGCGACGGCGCGGACGCCGAACTCGATCGCGCGGCTACGATTCCCGTCGAGCCGATTCCCGCAGCCCCGGCTCCCGGCTCGATGCCTCGAGAAGCGGCCGCACGCGATAGCCGATGACCTCGCCCATCACGAGGGAGGTCTCCGTGCGCTCGACGCCTTCGATCGCGAGGATCCGCGCATCCACGTCGAAGAGATGCTGGGTGTCGCGGGCGACGACGCGGACGAGCAGATCCACCTGACCGCTCATCCCGTGCGCTTGGACGACCTCGGGGATCTCGGCGATCGCGGTCGTGATGCGCGGGAGGTCGGCCTGGCGCACCATGACGCTCACCATGGCTTCGATCGGGAGCCCCAGCGCCTGGGTCGACATGGCGCGCTCGTAGGAGTGGAAGACGCCGGATCGCTCCAGCCGCAGCATGCGCGCCTGCACAGTGTTGCGCGACAGTCCGAGGCGGTCGGCGAGGGCGACGACGGTGGCGCGGTGATCATCGGCGAGCGCGCTCAGCAGCTCGAGGTCGACGCGATCGAGAGAACCCATAGTGCTGAATCCTAGCAGCGTCCTTACTACCGGACCGTGCAACATGCTCAGCCCCTCTTCGAATGCTTGAGCGAGGTGCGAGTCGGACGTACTCTCGAGCCAGTCGGCGACGGTGCCGGCGTCCGGAAGTGCCGGGGCCCACGAAGCCTCGGGCGCGCCCCGAAGGGATGACGACGATGCACACCCTGATCACAGAGCCCGCGCTCGCGCAGGACACCGACAAGCTCGCCCAGCTGCTGACGCCCGACGGCGAACGGGTCCACGACGCCCGCCTCGACCGCTGGGCGGAGGAGATCGATGTCGACGAGCTTCGCGACCTGCACCGCCGCATGGCGATCGCCCGGCGTGCGGACGTCGAGGGCGTCGCGCTGCAGCGGCAGGGGCACCTGGGGCTCTGGGCGCCCGCGCAGGGCCAGGAGGCGATCCAGATCGGGAGCGCGCGCGCCTGCCGCGCGGACGACTTCCTCTTCCCGTCGTACCGCGAAGTGGGAGTGCTCCTCAGTCGCGGCGCGCTGGCCGCCGACCTCGTCCTCGCGTGGCGCGGCGAGGTGCACTCGACCTACGACCCGCGCGAGCTCCACCTCGCCCCGCAGCAGATCATCATCGGTGCGCACTCGCTGCACGCAGTCGGGTACGGGATGGGTGTCCAACGCGACGGCGGCGACCAGGTCGCCGTCGCCTACTTCGGCGATGGCGCGACGAGCCAGGGCGACGTCAACGAGGCGATGGTGTTCGCCTCCTCCTTCCAGGCGCCCGTCGTCTTCGTCTGCTCCAACAACCAGTGGGCGATCTCCGAACCCGTCACGGTGCAGTCCCGGTTCCCCATCGCGGGGCGCGCGCCGGGTTTCGGCATCCCGAGCCTGCGCGTCGACGGCAACGACGTCGTCGCGTGCACGGCCGCGATGCGATGGGCGCTCGATCACGCGCGCCGCGGCGGCGGTCCCGTCTTCATCGAGGCCGTGACGTACCGGATGGGCCCCCACACGACGTCCGACGACCCCACGCGCTACCGCGACAAGGAAGAGGTGGAGCGCTGGCGTGCCCGTGATCCGCTGCTGCGACTCGAGGCGCACCTGCGCCGCATCGGAGCGTTCGACGACGCGTTCGACGCCGAGGTCGCCGCGGCCGCCGACGCCTTCGCAGCCGAGATGCGCGACGCTGTCCTCACCGCGAAGACCCGGCCCGCGATCGAGGTGCTCGACGATGTCTACGCCGAACCGCACTCGGGCCTCACGCGCCAGCGCGAGCGCTTCGCCGCGTACCTCGACGGCTTCGCGGACGAGGAGGCCTGAGATGGCCCAGCTGACCATGGGGAAGGCGATCGGCGCGGGCCTGCGCAACGCGATGGCGCGCGACGACCGCGTGCTCGTCATGGGGGAGGACATCGGCAAGCTCGGCGGAGTGTTCCGCATCACCGACGGACTGCTCGACGAGTTCGGGCCGCAGCGCGTCATCGACACTCCGCTCGCGGAGTCCGGCATCGTCGGCACGGCGATCGGGCTCGCCTATCGCGGGTTCCGCCCCGTCGTGGAGATCCAGTTCGACGGATTCGTCTACCCCGCCTTCGATCAGATCGTCTGCCAGGTGGCGAAGCTGCACTACCGCACCCGTGGGCGCATCAACATGCCGATCACGATCCGGATTCCGTGGGCCGGCGGTGTCGGCGCAGCCGAGCACCATTCCGAGTCGCCCGAAGCCTATTTCGTGCACACCGCCGGCCTGCGCGTGGTCGCGGTGTCGAACCCGCAGGACGCGTACACGATGCTGCAGCAGGCGATCGCCTGCGACGATCCCGTCGTCTTCTTCGAGCCGAAGCGGCTCTATCACACCAAGGGAGAGGTCGACACGGACGCTGATATCGCCGACGCGCCCCCGATGGGACTCGCGCGTGTCGCACGCGAAGGCACGGATGTGACGCTCCTGACGTACGGTGCGCAGACGGTGACGGCACTGGATGCCGCAGCCGCCGCCGACGACGAGGGGATCTCTATCGAGGTCATCGATCTGCGCTCCCTCTCACCCGTCGACTATCGGACCGTCACCGCTTCGGTGCGAAAGACCGGACGCGTCGTCGTCACGCACGAGGCGGCGGGTGAGGCGGGCGTCGGGGCCGAGCTGATCGCGAGTGTCACCGAGCAGTGCTTCCATTACCTCGAAGCGGCCCCCGCTCGGGTCACGGGGCACGACATCCCGTACCCCCCGGCGAAGCTCGAGCGGCATCACGTGCCGGACCTCGATCGCATTCTCGACGCGGTCGACCGTGTGCTGGATCGGCCGAACAGCCTGTCGGGGGTGACCCTGTGATCTCGGAGTTCCGCCTTCCCGACCTCGGCGAGGGACTACCCGAAGCGGAGATCGTTCAGTGGCTCGTCGCAGAAGGCGATACCGTCACGCTCAATCAGCCGATCGCCGAAGTCGAGACCGCGAAAGCGATCGTCGAACTACCCTCACCGTTCGCCGGCACGGTCCGTCAGCTCCACGCCGAGACCGGCGCCGTCGTCGAGGTGGGGAGTCCTCTGATCGCGATCGAGGTGCCCGGAGCCGGCAGCGACAAGCCCACCGTGGCGTCGACCGGTACAGCGGATGAGCCGGCTTCCGCAGCCCCCGCCGCCGCAGCAGCCCCTCCCGCGGACACCGCGGAGGAGGGACCGGAGCGCGCCGTCCCGAACCTCGTCGGCTACGGCGCCGCTCCCCGGACGTCGCAACGCCCCCAGCGCCGCGCCCGCGCGGGGCGCACCGCCACGGCATCCGACACGTCCGTCCTCGAGGCTGCTCCCCACGACGTCGTCGCCGAGGCGCCCCCGATCGATGTGCGGCACGAACGCCCGCGCTCGACGCCACCCGTGCGTCAGCTCGCGAAGCAGCTAGGGGTCGACCTCGCTCTCGTGGAGGCGTCCGGCGTCGAAGGCGTCATTCGCCGCGAGGACGTCGAGCGCTTCGCCGCGCAGCGGCCGGATCAGGCAGGCGCGAGCACCCCGGCGTCCGCGACCGTGCCCACCGACACGGAGCCGGCCGTCGCCGAGCGCGAGACGCGCCTGCCGATTCGCGGCGTACGCAAGGCGACAGCGTCAGCGATGGTGCGCAGCGCCTTCACGGCTCCGCACGTCACATGCTTCCTCGAGGTGGACGTCACGGAGACCGCGCGACTCGTCGCGAACCTGCGCGCCGACGCGCGGCTCGCGGATCACCGCATCGGCATCCTCGCAGTCGTCGCCAAGGCGGTGTGCCTGGCGCTGCGTGCGGAGCCGTCGCTCAACTCACGCTGGGACGACGAGGCGGGCGAAATCGTGCAGTACCACTACGTCAACCTCGGCATCGCCGCAGCGACCGAGCGCGGACTCATCGTGCCGCACATCCCCGACGCGCACACGCTCGGGCTCGCCGCGCTCGCCGACGCGATCCGCGAGCTGACCCAGACGGCGCGCGCGGGGCGCGCGGCTCCCTCCGCCTTGAGCGGGGGCACGTTCTCGATCACGAACTTCGGGACGTTCGGGGTCGATGCCGGCACCCCCATCCTGAACCCGCCGGAGGCCGGAATCCTCGGCGTCGGTGCGGTGCGTCGCCGTCCGTGGGAGCACGAGGGTGAGATCGCGCTGCGCGAAGTCATGACGCTCAGCCTGTCTTTCGATCATCGCCTCGTCGACGGCGAGCAGGGCGCGCGCTTCCTCGCCGCCGTCGGCGACGTCCTGCGAGAACCGGGGCGCGTGATGCTGCTCGTCTGATCGCGCGAGCGCTGCGTGGCGCCGTCAGTGCGCAGCGAGAGCGGCGAAGGCCATGTCGGCAAGGATGTCGTGCACTTCGTCATCGCCGGGCACGTCGCGCAGTCCTCGTACCGAGTACGGCGTGGAGTTGATCAGACCGAACCCCGCGTGGGCGCGGATGCGGAGATCGGCGGAGGGTCGGTCGGGGTGAAGGCGCTCGAGCACATCCGTCCACAGTTCCACGTACTCGCGCTGAAGGCGGCGGACGTCATGACGGTCATCGTCGCTGAGCCGCGCGAGGTCACGGTCGTGCACGCGGATCACGTCAGCATCGTTCAGTGCGAACTCGACGTGGAAGTCGATGAGCTCGCGCAGCTGGGCTTCCGGCTCGCCGCCGACGGCGGTGACGCGACGCCCACCCGTGAGCAGCCTCTCGCTCGCGCGGCGCAGCACGGCTCCGAGGAGCGCCCGCTTGTTGGAGAAGTGCCGGTAGACCGCGGGGCCCGTGATCCCGACAGCAGCGCCGAGGTCTTCCAGGCTCACGCCGTCGAAGCCGCGGGCGGCGAAGAGCCGCGCGGCCTCCTGGAGGAGGGCATCGTAGCGTTCGGCCTTCGCGCGATCGCGCCCCTTCGACGGCTCTGTGGGGGTCTGCGTTGCCATCCCAGTTAATCCTCGCTAACCTGGAGTCGTTCGGTTAAGGCACACTAACCCGATTCGCCGTGGCGGTGCCAGCGGGCTGGGGCGCTGTGATCTGATCGTGACGCGGAGCGCATCGAAGGAGATGGCATGGGCGTATTGGATGTCGCGGCCTACGGGCTGAGCGACGAGGAACGCGAGCTCGCCGACATGGTGCGCGCCTTCGCAGATGAGCAGGTCGCGCCGCGCGCCTATGAGGCCGATCGCACGAAGACCCTCCCGCTGGACGTCGTGGCGGCGATGGGGGAGATGGGGTTGTTCGGTCTTCCGTTCCCCGAGGAGGTCGGCGGACAGGGCGGCGATTACGTCCCTCTGGGACTGGCGATCGAAGCCCTCGGACGTGTCGACCAGTCGATCGCCATCACCCTCGAGGCGGGAGTGAGCCTCGGTGCCATGCCGATCTTCCGATTCGGCACCGACGCGCAGCGCGCGCAGTTCCTGCCGGACCTCCTCGCTGGGCGCGCCCTCGCAGGCTTCGGCCTCACCGAACCCGAAGCAGGATCGGATGCCGGGAGCACGCGCACGACGGCGCGCCTGGAGGGCGCCGAGTGGGTGATCGACGGCGCGAAGCAGTTCATCACCAACTCCGGCACGGCGATCACGCAGTTCGTCACGGTGACGGCCGTCACGGGGCACCGCGGTGACCGCAAGGAGATTTCGACGATCATCGTGCCGAACGGGACCGCGGGGTTCGAGGTCGGCCCCGCCTACGACAAGGCCGGCTGGCACGCGTCCGATACTCACCCGCTGACCTTCACGGGGGCGCGTGTGCCGGAGGCGAATCTCCTCGGCGAGCGCGGACGGGGATTCGCGAACTTCCTCAGCATTCTCGACGAGGGGCGCGTCGCCATCGCCGCGCTCGCGACGGGGGCGGCGGAGGGATGCCTCGACGCCGCCCTCGACTACGCGCAGAGCCGGCAGGTGTTCGGCGAGCGCCTCGGGTCGCGGCAGTCGATCCAGTTCATGATCGCGCGCATGCAGGCGCGCGTGCACACGGCGCGTCTCGCGTGGCTGCATGCCGCACGTCTGCGCGACGAGGGGCGCCCGTTCGGCCCTGAGGCGGCGATCGCGAAGCTCACGGCATCCGACGCGGCGATGGACAACGCGCGGGATGCTACGCAGATCTTCGGCGGCAACGGATTCATGAACGAGTATCCCGTCGCGCGGCACTTCCGCGACTCCAAGATCCTCGAGATCGGCGAAGGGACGACCGAGGTGCAGCTGCTCGTGCTCGCCCGCGCGCTCGGCCTCACCGGCGACAGAGCCGCGTGAGTTCAGCCGACGGGGACGGCCATGTAGGACAGGACGCTCAACCGGTCGCGCTCGACACGGAACGCATGGGTCGACGCGTTTGCGAGCCTCTCTCCGGCGAGCGGGAACTGACCCGCACTCGCATGACGGATGAGCTGGGCGATGAACGCGCCGTGCGAGACCGCGATCACGGGGACGTCCGCTGGAGCGTGGCTGCGGCGCACATCGCGCGCGATGCGGCGGAGGGCGTCCACCGCGCGGATGCGCAGGGCATCGTCGCTCTCCGCCTCGGGAACGTTGTCGCGGTTGAACTCGCCGAACCGGGCACGGTACTCGTCGACGGTGAGCCCCTCGGCGACGCCGTACGAGCGCTCACGAAGCTGCGGGTAGGCGTGCGCCACGTCCGTGCCGAGCTCCGCGGCGATGATCTGCGCCGTCTCGCGCGCGCGCGAGAGGTCGCTCGACACCACGATCGGGCGAACGCCCCCGTACTGCTCGGCCATCCGCTCCGCGAGGCCGGTCGCCGTCGCGCGCGCCTGTGCGCGCCCCGTGTCGTTGAGCGGGATGTCGGTCGACCCCTGGATGCGGCGGGCGGCGTTCCAGTCGGTCTCGCCGTGGCGTACGAGAAGAAGTGTCGTCACGCTCTCGAGCCTACGGTCCTCTGACTGAGAGGTTGCCGCCGAAGGTGGGGGTTTCGGCGCCGTTCACTCCGCGGCGGGAAGCGCGCGGGCCAGCGCCCGCAGCACTTCCGTCGTGCCTGCGTCGACCTTCACCGTCGCCCGATTGTCGCCGCGCGTCTCGCCGCGGTTGACGATCACAATCGGGAGCTTGCGGCGCCGCGCGCGCTCGAGGAGACGGATGCCGGAGTTCACGACCAGCGAGGAACCGGCGATGAGGAGAGCATCGCTCGCCGCGACGAGTTGCTCGGCCTCGGTGAACTTGAGGGCGGGGATGTACTCACCGAAGAACACGACATCCGGCTTGAGCATGCCATCGCACACGCTGCAGACAGGGATCACGAAGCTGTCGCTGGAGGACGGCAGCACGTCGCCGTCCGGGCCCAGCTCGACGGCATCCGGAATGGTGATCCACGGATTATCGTGCTCAACGCGCACCGCAAGGTCGCGGCGATCGAAGATCTGACCGCAATGCGTGCAGAGCACACGACGCATCGTGCCGTGCAGCTCGACGACACGCAGGCTGCCGGCCCGTACGTGCAAACCGTCGACATTCTGCGTGATGACACCCGTGACGACGCCGGCGCGCTCGAGTGCCGCGAGCGCTTCGTGCCCGCCGTTGGGGTGGGATGCCGCGAACGCCCGCCATCCCAAGTGACTGCCGACCCAGTACCGCCGCCGTGCCGCCTCGCTGGAGAGGAACTGCTGCACGGTCATCGGAGTGCGCACCGGCGCGCCCTTGCCGCGGTAGTCGGGGATGCCCGAGTCGGTCGACACCCCGGCGCCGGTCAGAACCGCGATGCGCCGTCCCGCGAGAGCGTCGACGGCGCGACCCACCGCCGCCGCGGTCGGCGTATCGAAGTCCAGCACGGTCGTCATGAGTGCCTCCGTCATCGAGCGTACGCCTCGCGCTTTTCCGGCAGGTTACGCGGCGCCCGCGGCGCCGTGGCGGCGCCGCGGCGTGTCAGCATGGAGACATGCCCGCGATCCGCATCGACGACCCGGCCGATCCGCGGTTGTCCGACTACCGCGACCTCACCGATGTGGCCCTGCGTCGGGTCACCGAACCGGCGCAAGGTCTCTACATCGCGGAGTCCGCGAAGGTCATCGGGCGCGCGATCGCCGCCGGCCACCACCCGCGTTCGCTCCTCGTGCAGGAGAAATGGCTCGCGGATGCCGAGGCGCTCGCGCCCGACGCTCCCGTCTTCGTCGTGTCCGACACGGTCGCGGAGGAGCTCACCGGCTACGCGATCCACCGCGGTGCGCTGGCGGCGATGCATCGCCCCGCGCTGCGCGCCGTCGCCGACGTGATCGCGGGCGCCCGCCTCGTGCTCGTCCTCGAGGACATCGTCGATCACACCAACGTCGGCGCCGCGTTCCGCGCGGCGGCGGGGCTCGGGGCCGATGCGGTGGTCGTGACTCCGCGCTGCGCCGACCCGCTGTACCGCCGGAGCGTGCGGGTGAGCATGGGCACCGTCTTCCAGGTGCCGTGGACGCGCCTGCCGGAGGGGCGCGGCGGACCGTGGGCTGCAGGGCGCGACGTGTTCCGGGATGCCGGCATCCATCTGGCGGCTCTCGCACTCGCCGACGGGGCTGTTCCCCTCGACGAGTTCGCCGCAGCGCGCCCGGAGCGTGTCGCGCTGGTCCTCGGCACGGAAGGGGACGGGCTGTCGACGCGGGCGATCGCCGCCGCCGACACCGTCGTCACGATCCCGATGGCCGGGGGAGTGGACTCGCTCAACGTCGCCTCCGCAGCGGCGGTGGCGCTGTGGGCCCTGCGCTGACGAGCTGAATCGGCCGGATAAAGGCGCGTTCAGGCCGGCTGACCGGGCTCGGCGCCGCGATCCCGGGCGGGGGCCTCGGTGACGACGGGCAGAGCGTCCGGGCGCTTGGCCGTGACATGGTCGCCCGACGACTGATGGCGCAGGCGCCGCAGCACCCACGGCACGAAATGCGTCCGCGCCCAGACGAGATCATTCGTGCGCGCCTCGCGCCACGTGAGCGTCGGCAGCGGGTCGGGCTGCATCGGCTGCAGATCATTCGGAACATTGAGCGCGCGCAGCACCATCCGCGCGATCTCGTGGTGGCCGAGGGCGTTGAAGTGCAGCCGATCGTCATCGAAGAACCGCGCGTCCTGCACCTCTTTGAGCGCCCACTGATCAGCCACGATGCAGTCGTACCGGTCCGCGATGGCGCGGATGTTCTCGTTGTAGATCGCGACGCGGCCGCGTATGCCCCGGAACACCGGCGTGAACTCGGTGTCGATCCCCGTGAACACCACGACGGTCGCGCCCTGCGAGCTCAGCCGGGCGACGGCGTCCTCGAACTGCACTGCCACGGCATCCGGATCGCCACCGGGGCGGATCACGTCATTCCCGCCCGCGGAGAAGGTCACGAGGTCGGGCGCGAGCGCGAGGGCCGGCTCGATCTGGTCGGCGACGATCTGACCGATGAGCTTGCCGCGGACGGCGAGGTTCGCGTACGCGAAATCGTCGACCTGCGCCCCGAGGACCTCCGCGACGCGGTCCGCCCAGCCGCGGTGGTCGTCGCTGCCGGGGATCGGGTCGCCGATGCCCTCCGTGAACGAGTCGCCGATCGACACCATGCGCCGCCACGGGTGCGCGCTCTCGTTCGGCACATACGGCGAGCGGTGCTCGTCGGGGCTCGTCTCGTTCTTGCGCATGGCTCTCCTGACTCGTGGTCCCCACCGAGGCTACCGGCCTCGTCCCGTCGGCGGGGTCGTTTAGGGTGGTCACTCGTGACGGAGGATGAACGGGCGGCGACGGAGGAGCACTTCGGCAGCTTCGCGGCCGAGCACCTGTCGCCCGCATTCCCGCAGCGCGCCCCGTGGGGAACGGCGCAGAACCTCCGCGCCTGGCAGGCCGAAGCCCTCGAGACCTACTTCGGCGCCGACGGCCCGGAGGGCGCCGGCCGAGGGCCGCGCGATTTCCTCGCCGCGGCGACGCCCGGCGCCGGCAAGACGACATTCGCCCTGCGTCTCGCGTCCGAACTGCTGCGCCGCGGCGTCGTCGAGCGCATCATCGTCGTCGCCCCCACGGAGCATCTGAAGACGCAGTGGGCGGATGCCGCGGCCCGCGTCGGCATCCGGCTCGACCCGCGCTTCAGCAACCGTCAGCGCACGCACGCGCGGCAGTTCCACGGGGTCGCGGTGACCTACGCGCAGGTGGCGGTCAAGGCATCCGTCCATCGATTCCTCACCGATGAGAAGCGCACACTGGTCGTCCTCGACGAGGTGCACCACGGCGGCGATGCGCTCAGTTGGGGCGAGGCGCTCCGAGAGGCGTTCGGGCGTGCGACGCGGCGTCTGCTGCTGTCGGGCACGCCCTTCCGCAGCGACACGGCGCCCATTCCCTTCGTCGAGTACCACCCGAACGAGAAGGGCATCCGCCTCTCGCGCACCGACTACAACTACGGCTACGGGCGCGCCCTCGCCGACGGTGTCGTGCGTCCGGTCCTTTTCCTCGTCTATGCCGGCAAGATGCGCTGGCGCACGAAGACGGGCGACGAGCTCGAAGCGCATCTCGGGCAGGACAACACGAAAGATGTCACGGCGCAGGCGTGGCGTACAGCGCTCGACCCCGAGGGTGACTGGATACCGGCGGTGCTCTCGAGCGCCGACCGCCGCCTCACCGAGGTGCGTCAGGACGTTCCGGATGCCGGTGGCCTCGTCATCGCGACGGATCAGACCGCGGCACGTGCGTACGCCGCGATCCTGCATCGGATCACGGGCGAGGCGCCGACGGTCGTCCTCTCCGACGATAAGGCGGCGTCGGGGCGGATCGAGCAGTTCGCGAATGCCACGACACGCTGGATGGTCGCCGTGCGCATGGTCTCGGAGGGCGTGGACGTGCCTCGCCTCGCCGTCGGCGTGTACGCGACGAGCGCATCGACACCGCTCTTCTTCGCGCAGGCCATCGGCCGCTTCGTGCGAGCGCGCCGCCGCGGCGAGTCCGCTTCGGTCTTCCTGCCGAATGTGCCTGTCCTCTTGGGCCTGGCCGGCGAGATGGAGCGCGAACGCGATCACGCGCTCGACCGCGAATCGGGAGACGACGACGGGCTGGAGGACACGCTCCTGGCCGACGCGGAGCGCGAGGACAAGGCCTCCGACGAGCTCGAGCAGGAGTTCAGCTATCAAGCGCTCGGATCCGTCGCGCATTTCGACCGTGTGCTGTTCGACGGGCGCGAGTTCGGTCAGCTCGCGGTGCCCGGAACTCCGGAGGAGGAGGAGTTCCTGGGTCTGCCCGGCCTCCTCGAGCCCGAGCATGTGCATGAACTGCTGATGCAGCGGCAAGCGCGGCAGAGTCGCCATCGGCGCGTCCGAGAAGCGCGCGAAGGTGCCGGGACGTCCCCAGCCGAAGGCGCAACGGCGGCCGAGGGGTCTGCCGTCGACGCGGGACTGCCGCCGGCTCTCCACCGCACGCTGCGTGAGCAGCGCCAGCTGCTCAACAGTCTCGTCGGCCTCTACGCTCGCCAGAGCGGGGAGGCCCACGGTCAGGTCCATGCCGAACTCCGCCGCATCTGCGGCGGCCCGGAGGTCGCGCGAGCGACGGTCGCCCAGCTGCAGTCCCGCATCGAGGTGCTTCGCCGCCGCGTTCACTCCTGAGCATGTCCGCCTGAACACGGCACTGCCGGTGTGAGCGCGCGTACACTCGCCCCATGCGGAACGACTACCGTTTCGTGTCGCTGTGGCGGGTCCCGGCGTCGCGCGGGGCCGTGTGGGAGGCCCTCGAGCGATCGCTCGTGCCGGGGCCGCTCACCTGGTGGCCGTTCGTCTCCGTCGTGCAGGCGCCGGACCGCCCGCGACCGGGCGCGCACGTCGCGCTGGACGTCCGGAGCGTGTTCCGATACCGACTCGGTATCGACTTGACGATCGTGGAGGTGGAGGCGCCGCGGCGACTCGTCGCCGAGAGCACCGGTGACCTCGTGGGGCGCGGGTCGCTCGACGTCACGGAAGACGGCCCGGGATCCGCGCTCACGTGGACATGGGAGGTCGAGACCCACAGGCCATGGATGCGGATCACGGGACCCCTCCTTCGGCCCGTCTTCGTCCTGGCGCACACACTCGTGATGCGGCGGGGCGAACGCGGCTTCCGTGATACGGTCCGCTGACGCGCGCGGTTCGGAGTCCCGAAATGCTGGCAATGTCGCGCTGAAGGCCGACCGCCGCGCGCCGGCTCGTTACCGTGGACGGGTGACCGCAGCGCCCCCCACCCCGACGAACGCCGACCGGCGACGCTGGGCCCGCTACCTTTCCGATGAACGTGCCGAAGCCCAGGTCTACCGCGATCTCGCACGCCGCCGCGACGGTGAGGAGCGCGAGATCCTTCTCGCCCTCGCCGACGCCGAGGGCCGCCACGAGCAGCACTGGCTCGATCTGCTCGGTGAAGAGCCGGCGCGCTTGCCCGCGCCGAGCCTGTCCTCGCGGAGCCTCGGCTGGATGGCCCGCCGCTTCGGGTCGATCTTCGTGCTCGCGCTCGCCCAGAACGCCGAGGATCGCTCTCCGTACGACACCGAACCCTACGCCACGGCCCAGATGGCCGCCGACGAGAGGGTGCATCGCGAAGTCGTCCGCGGCCTCGCCGCGCGGGGGCGCAGACGCCTCTCCGGCACTTTCCGCGCCGCCGTCTTCGGCGCGAACGACGGCCTCGTCTCCAATCTCGCTCTCGTGCTGGGCATCGGAGCGACCGGCGTCGCGCCGCAGTTCGTGCTGTTCAGCGGCATCGCGGGCCTCCTCGCCGGTGCCCTGTCGATGGGCGCGGGGGAGTACGTCTCGGTGCGTTCGCAGCGCGAGCTCCTGGATGCCACCGAGCCGAGCGACTACGCCGATGCGTCGTTCCCGCACCTCGACCTCGACGCGAACGAGCTCGCTCTCGTCTTCCGCACGCGCGGCATGCCGGAGGCGGAGGCCGAAGCGCGCGCACGGCGTGTCCTCGAGGCGGCGCGCACGCCCGAAGCGCCACCCGCGACGGGGCCGATCGGCATCGGCGGCGATCACGAGGTCGTGGGGAGCGCGCTCGGTGCGGCGGCATCCAGTTTCGCCTTCTTCGCCTCGGGTGCCATCATCCCCGTGCTGCCCTGGCTCTTCGGCCTCAGCGGGTTCGCCGCCGTCGCCGTCGCCCTCGCCCTCGTGGGCGTCGCCCTCGTAGCGACGGGCGCGATGGTGGGTCTCCTCTCGGGAGCCCCGCCGCTCCGCCGCGGTCTGCGTCAACTCGCAATCGGCTTCGGCGCTGCCGCCGTGACGTACCTCCTGGGGCTCCTCTTCGGCGTCTCGGCCGGGTGACGCGCCCGGGTGCGCGGCCGGATTCCAGGTTCGCCGCGGGACGTGGTAATGTCGATCCTCGGTTGCGAAAGCACCGAAACCACCTCGCGCGGGTGGCGGAATAGGTAGACGCGCTAGCTTGAGGTGCTAGTGCCCGTATAGGGCGTGGGGGTTCAAGTCCCCCCTCGCGCACAGCAGTGAAAAGACCCCCGATCAGGATTTTCTTTCCGGATCGGGGGTCTTCGCATGTCCGGGACGAACGCACCGGCGTCCAGGCGGGCGGGGTAGCGTGATCGTCATGACCGACGACCTCCCCGAAGTGGCACGTCTCGCACGCGACCTCATCCGCTTCGACACGACGAACTACGGCGAAGGGCGCGCGCACGGCGAACGTGAGGCGGCGGAGTACGTCGGCGCCTATCTCGAGACACTCGGTCTCGAGGTCGAGTACTACGAGCCCATCCCGCGGCGCACCAACGTCGTCGCGCGGATCGCGGGCCGCGATCGTGAGAAGCCCGCTCTCGTCCTGCATGGCCACCTCGACGTCGTTCCCGCGGTCGCCGCGGACTGGAGCGTCGACCCCTTCGCCGGCGTCGTCAAGGACGGCATGCTCTGGGGTCGCGGCGCTGTCGACATGAAGGACATGGATGCCATGATCCTCGCCTCAGTCGCAGAGCTCCTCCGCGCAGGGGAGCTGCCGGCGCGAGACCTCGTCGTCGTGTTCTTCGCGGACGAGGAGAACGGCGGCGTGGAGGGCTCGCAGCTCGTCGTGCGCGATCGGCCGGAGTGGTTCGCCGGAGCGACCGAGGCCATCAGCGAGGTGGGTGGCTACTCGATCGGCGTGGGAGAGGGGCGCGCCTATCTGCTGCAGGTGGGGGAGAAGGCGCTCATCTGGATGCGTCTGCGTGCACGCGGCACCGCCGGTCATGGCAGCCGGTTCCACCCCGACAACGCCGTGACGCGTCTCGCTGACGCGGTCGCAAGCCTCGGCCGCACGGCTTGGCCGATCGAACTCACCGACACGACGCGCCAGACCGTCGCGGGCCTCGCAGCGCTCTGCGGCGGCGACGGCAACGGAGACGCGCCGGATGTCGACACCACGGATCCCGACGCCGTCGCGGACGCCACGGGGCCGGCGGCGGGATTCCTCCGCTCCACGTTCCGCACGACCGCCAACCCGACCGGACTCACCGCGGGGTACAAGCACAATGTGATCCCGGATGTAGCGACCGCCGCGGTCGACGTCCGAACCCTGCCGGGGCAGGAAGACGCCGTCCTCGCCGAGATCCAGCGCATCGTCGGCGACGACATCGTGATCGAGGTCGTGCACCGCGACATCGGGCTCGAGGTGCCGTTCGCGGGGGATCTCGTGGAGGCGATGGTGGACGCGCTCGGACGCCACGACCCCGGCATCCCGGTCGTTCCGTATCTCATGGGTGGCGGCACGGACAACAAGGCTCTCGCGGAGCTCGGCATCGCCGGCTATGGCTTCGCCCCGCTGCGCCTTCCGCGCGACCTCGACTTCACGGGTATGTTCCATGGAGTGGATGAGCGCGTCCCGATCGACGCGCTGGTGTTCGGCCAGCGCGTGCTGGTCGATCTCCTCCGCTCGTACTGACGTCCCGGTTCCCGACACCGACCCGCCCATCCGGAGAGGCATCCATGCTGTTCGACGCGATCATCCTCGGAATCGTGCAGGGGCTCACCGAGTTCCTGCCGATCTCCTCGAGCGCGCACCTGCGCATCATCGGCGAGTTCCTGCCTTCCGCCGTCGATCCGGGCGCAACCTTCACCGCGATCACCCAACTCGGCACGGAGCTCGCGGTGCTCGTCTACTTCTGGAAGAAGATCGTCCGCATCATCGGGCGCTGGTTCGGGTCCCTCACCGGTCGCGTGCCCCGCAATGATCCGGACGCGCGCATGGGCTGGATCGTCATCATCGGCACGATCCCGATCGGCATCCTCGGATTCCTCTTCCAGGACGTCATCCGCGACACTTTCCGAAACCTCTGGCTCGTCGCGATCGTCCTGATCGTCTTCGGTCTCATCCTCGGTGCCGCCGATGCGCTCGGGCGTCGCACCCGCAACGAGCAGGACCTGACCTACCCGCACGGCCTCGCGCTCGGGCTCGCGCAGTCACTCGCGCTCATCCCCGGCGTCTCCCGCTCGGGCGCGACGACGACAATGGGGCTCGCCCTCGGGTACACGCGCCCGGTCGCCGCCGAGGTCGCGTTCCTGCTCGCCGTGCCGGCGGTGTTCGGCAGCGGCGTGTACGAGCTGTACCACTCGATCAAGGAACCCGGATCGTCCGTGTTCAGCGGCGCCGAGACCGCCGTCGCGACCGTCATCGCGTTCGTCGTCGGCCTCGCCGTCATCGCCTTCCTCATGCAGTACCTCAAGCGCGGCAGCTTCCTGCCGTTCGTGATCTACCGCGTGGTGCTCGGCATCGTCCTGATCATCCTGCTGAGCCTGGGCGTACTCCAGGCCTACTGACGCCGGGGCCCATCGGAATCGCGGCCCGGCGCGCCGGGTCCCTTGCCGGGCCCGTCGCCGCCGCGGCGGAGATAGCGCTCGAACTCCTGCGCGATCGCGTCGCCGGAGGCCTCCGGCGAATCCCACGTGTCGCGCGTCTGTTCGAGCTGGTGGATGTACTCGGTCATCTCCTCGTCATCCGATGCCGCGGCGTCGATCGACGCCTCCCACGCGAGGGACTGTGCGGGGAGCTCGCCGCGTGGGATGACCGCGCCCGTGAGCTCGCCGAGGCGGTCGAGAAGGGCGAGCGTCGCCTTGGGGGAGGGCGTGTGGCCGGCGACGTAGTGTGGCACGCTCGCCCACAGAGCGGCACACGGGATGCCGGCTGCCTCGGCGGCGGTCGAGAGCACGGTGAGGATGCCGGCGGGTCCTTCGTACGTCGGCTTCTCGAGCCCGAGCGCGCTGCGCAGCGCCTCGTTCTCGCTCCCGGCGAACACCGAAATCGGCCGCGTGTGCGGGACATCCGACATCATCGAACCGAGGGCGATGATGCCCGTGATGTCCTCGCGCAGCGCCGCATCGATGAGCTCGGCGACGAACCCCTGCCAGGCGCGCGCAGGCTCGTAGCCGCTCAGAAGCCAAAGCCGAGCGCCGTCCGAGTGGTCGCCGTCTTCGCCGTCGGGGAGCGGACGCCAGAGGGTCGCGTCGGGCCAGACGAGGCTGCGGGAGCCGTCGGCATCCAGCCGCACCTGGGGCCGCGTGTACTGGTAGTCGAAGTAGAGCTCGGGGTCGACCGCGAACACCTCGCGGTAGGCGCTCGACTCGCGGATGTGCGCGATCGCTGCCGACGCGGCTTCGCCCGCGTCGTTCCATCCGTCGAATGCGACCACGAGAACTCGCTGACCCAGTTCGTCCACACCGCTCCTCATCGTCCGTGAACCGATCACCCTACGATACGCGCGGGCCGCGGGGAGCGGGTGGCGACGCCGTAGCATGGAACGATGTCCTCTCCCGGCCTCGCCTCCGCTTCCGCGCCGCCCGTCTCTCCACCCCTGCCCGCAGCGGTGCTGTGGGACATGGACGGCACGCTCGTCGACACCGAGGGCTACTGGATGGATGCCGAGACCGCCCTCGTCGAGAGCTTCGGCGGCACGTGGACGCATGAGCAGGCACTCACCCTCGTCGGCAGCGGTCTCGATCGCTCCGGAGAGATCCTGCAGGACGCGGGTGTACGCATGACGGTGCCCGACATCGTCGCGCATCTGACCCGCGTGGTGTCCGAGCGCCTGGCCACCGACGGCAACCCTTTCCGTCCCGGCGCCGTCGAACTCCTGCGCGCGCTGCGCGCGCAGGGCGTGCGGACGGCCCTCGTCACGATGTCGCTGCGCGAAATGGCACTCACGGTCGCCGGCCAGATGGGGTTCGATGCGTTCGACCTCGTCGTCGCGGGCGACGACGTCACGCGCCCGAAGCCGTTCCCCGATCCCTACCTCCAGGCGTGCACGACGCTCGGCGTCGACCCGGCCGACGCGGTTGCGATCGAGGATTCTCCGACCGGCGTGCGCGCGGCGGCATCCGCCGGGGTGACGACGATCGGCGTGCCGTTGATGGTTCCGCTCGACGGGGCCGGGGCGCACGTCCTGTGGCCGACGCTCGAAGGACGCACGACCGACGATCTCCGCGCGGTCCACGCCGCACGACGCACGAGCCGCGACGAGGTGTCCGCGTGAACGCCGACCTCCGCCCGAGCGGCCCGTTCCGCCTCGGCGACCGCGTCCAGCTCACCGGCCCCAAAGGGCGCCTGCACACTGTGACTCTCCGCGAACGCGGCGAGCTGCACACGCACCACGGTGTTCTGAAGCACGAGCAGATCGTCGGCCAGCCGGACGGCTCGGTCGTGACGAACTCGGGCGGTCACGAGTACCTCGCACTGCGGCCGCTCCTGCGCGACTTCGTCATGTCGATGCCGCGGGGCGCGGCGATCGTCTACCCGAAGGACGCCGCGCAGATCCTGGCATCCGCCGACATCTTCCCGGGCGCGACCGTCGTGGAGGCGGGTGTGGGCTCGGGCGCCCTGTCGCTGTGGCTGCTTCGCGCGATCGGCGCGGAAGGTCGCCTCGTCTCGTTCGAGCGCCGCGAGGAGTTCGCCGATGTGGCCCAGGCCAATGTGGAGACGTTCCTCGGATCTACGCCGGACACCTGGCGCGTCGTCGTCGGAGATCTCGTCGAAGAGCTGCCGTCGACTGTCGCACCGGGCTCGGTCGACCGCGTCGTGCTCGACATGCTCGCACCGTGGGAGTGCATCGACGCCGTCGCCGACGCACTGACACCGGGCGGCGTCGTGCTCTGCTATGTCGCGACGGCGACGCAGCTGAGCCGCGTCGCGGAGTACATCCGCGGGACGGGGCTGTTCACCGAGTCGGAGGCCACCGAGACGATGGTCCGCGGATGGCACGTCGAGGGCCTCGCCGTGCGTCCCGACCACCGCATGGTCGCGCACACCGGCTTCCTCATCACGGCTCGTCGCCTCGCTCCGGGCGCGGTGCCACCGGACGTCCGCAAGCGCGCCCTCAAGAAGCCGAGCTACGCGGACGACGATGTCGAAGCATGGACGCCGGGCGCGGTGGGAGACCGGGAGATCACCGACAAGAACCTCCGCAAGCGTGTGCGCGAGGCGCAGCGCGCCCTCGACGGCGCACGCATGGCCGCGGGAGGTGCCGCAACCCGCGGCAGCGCCGACGCGGCTCCCGACGACGGAGCGGATGCCGCGCCCGACGTAGACTGATCCGGTGCTTCGGATCCCTGCCGTCATCGCCGTCCTCGGCCTTTCCGCTCTGACCCTCGCCGCGTGCGCGTCCGCACCGGGTTCCGCCTCGTGCGACCGCGTCGACTCGGACTCGTCGATCTTCGACGTCGTGCACTCGTCCGGCGAATTCGGAACGCCCGAGACCACTCTGGACGCTCCCGTGAACGTCGACGCGACGACCGTGCGGGATGAGACTGCCGGCGACGGTCTGCGCGTCACGTCAGATGACCAGGACGTGTTCTTCAGCGTCTCGATCGTCGACGGGGCGTCGGGTAAGGCGGTCGCAGCCGGAAGCGGTCAGATCCAGTCGCTGTCGGCGTGGCGCGAGAACTACGCAGGTCTCGCTGACGCGATGATGTGCGCCACGGAGGGATCGCGCATCGTCGCGGCGATCCCGGCATCCGGGCTCTCCGCGCAGGCGGCCGAGAGCTGGGGCGTCGCCGCGGAACAGTCGATCGTTGTGACCCTCGACCTGACCAAGGTGTACCTCGCCGCCGCCGATGGCGCATCGCAGTACAACGATCGCCGCGGCATGCCCTCGGTCGTGCTCGCGCCGAATGGCCGCCCGGGGATCATCATTCCCGACGCCGCTGCGCCGACGGACCTGACCACCGAGACACTCAAGAAGGGTGCCGGGGCGGAGATCACCGCTCAGGACACTGCGCGCGTCCAGTACACCGCGGTGGACTGGGGAACGCGGAAGGTGACCTCGTCGACGTGGGAAGACGGGGCATCGCGGGCCGTCACGACCGGTGCGGACATCCCGTTCGCATCCCAGCTGCTCGGCGCGACGGTGGGCTCGCAGCTGCTCGTCGTGGTTCCCGGGGCATCCGCCGGTTCGTCGGCGACGGCATACGTCATCGACATCCTCGGCATCGATCCGGCGACAGCCGCGCGCTGACGCGGACACGGCGTCCGGGCGCAGACCTGGGCGCACAGGCGACGCCTAGGATGGGCGGGTGCCCACCGAAAGTCCGTCCCGCACCGCGCCCGAAGAGCGCCTGGTGAACCTCGTCGTCGCGCTCATGGCGACCGAGTCGGGGCTCACGAAGGAGACGATCCTCGCCTCTGTCGCAGGGTACCGCGAGCAGTCGAGCGCCGGCGCGTCGAAGGATGCGCTGGAGAAGATGTTCGAGCGCGACAAGCAGACCCTTCGGGGCCTCGGCATCCAGGTGGAGACGATCGGCGACTACGCCGACCCCGACGATCTGCGTGAGGCCCGTTACCGGATCCCCACCGCGGAGTACGAGCTCCCCGCAGACATCGAGTTCAGCCCGGCGGAGATCGCCGTCCTGAATCTCGCGGGGGGCGTGTGGAGTGAGAGCTCCATGTCGGCGGACGCCCGCAGCGGCCTGCGCAAGATCCGCGCGCTCGGCGGCGACGTCGATGCGCCCATCATCGGCTACTCGCCGCGCATCAGCCTCCGCGAAGCGGCTTTCTCCCCACTGCAAAGCGCGATCGAGCAGGGGCGCGTCGTGCAGTTCTCGTATCTCAAAGCAGGGGAGGATGTCGCGCACCGTCGCCGCATCCGCCCGCTCGCCCTCGTCGAGTACGAAGCGCGCTGGCACGTGTACGGGTTCGACCTCGACCAGAGTGAGGCGCGGACGTTCCTGCTCGCCCGCATCACGTCGGACGTGGAGATCACGAAGACCTCGTTCGATCTCGCCGAGCGCGACGGCGCCGGCGACCGGGCCCTCGCGGGCCTTTCCGCCCTCGCGGAGCGCCAGCGCGCCCTCGTCGAGATCGCGCCGGGGTCCGAAGCCGCGCTGCGGCTCAGTCGTCGCGCCCTGCCTGCGGAACAGGGCTTCCACGTGCCCTACGTCGACGTCCACATCCTCGCCGACGAGCTCGCCTCCTACGGCCCCGAGGTGCGGGTCGTGGAGCCCGAGACTCTGCGCGCCGAAGTCGTCGCACGCCTGGAGCGCGTCCTCGCGCGCCACAGCTCGAGCGGAGCCGTCGCGTGAACGCGCGTCCGCTCCTCGCGACCGACCGTGCGGCTCTCATCCTGCAGCTCGTTCCCTACCTCATCGGCAAGGGCGAGGTCACTCTCGCCGAGGCGGCGGAGGACTTCGACGTGACGGTGCCGCAGATGCGGGCCATGGTCGAGAAGCTCACGGTCATCGGCCTGCCCGGGGACGGCGGTTTCTGGCAGATGGCGAACGACCTGTTCGACATCGACTGGGATCTTCTCGACCAGCAGGACGTCATCGTGATCACCAATTCGGTCGGTCTCGAGCGCACGCCGCGCCTCAGCGCCCGCGAAGCGGCGGCGCTCCTCGCGGGGCTCCAGCTCGCGGCATCCCTGCCCGGTGTCGGCGACTCCGGCGTCGTGCAGGGCCTCCTCGCCAAGCTCGCGCGCGGTGCCGCGACGAGACCAGCCGAGGTCATCGTCGCCCCCGAGGCCGTCGACGATGTGCGGATCGCCGTCGCGGAGGCGGTCCGGCGCGGTGTCGCGGTCTCGTTCGGGTATCGCGCTCCGGATGCTCCGGAGACGATCCGCACGGTCGATCCCGTCAAGGTGCACATCGCGAACGGCCAGTGGTACCTGCAGGGCTGGTGCCACCTGCGGCAGGCGATGCGCACCTTCCACCTCGACCGCGTCTCCGACGTGCGGTTGACCGAGATCCCCGTCACCCACGGGGCGGATAGGGTTCCCGCGCTGTTCGAGCCCACCGAGACGGATGTCGCCGTCGACGTGCGTTATCGTCCCGGCGCCGAGCCGCTGCTGCACGATTTCGTCGTCGAGCAGCGTTCGTCGCCGCCGCCCGGGGCCGACGGCGCACGGACGGCGCGCATACGGCTGGGCGATGCCCGCAGCCTCAAGCGACTCGCGGCGCGCCTGGGTGGGGAGCTCGAGATTCTCGGGCCGCCGGACGTCCGAGACGCGACGGCGCAGTGGGCGCGAGAGGGACTCGAGCAGTATCGATGAGCGGCGCTGGGCGCACTCATCGCATCGGCGGGTAGACTGACCGAAAGCTTCCGAAAAGGGGACATGATGGGAAACCTGTTCGCCGGTCCGCACCTGTGGATCCTCCTGATCGTGATCCTGCTGCTGTTCGGTGCGGCCAAGCTCCCCGCGCTCGCCAAGAGCATGGGGCAGTCGGCCCGCATCTTCAAGGGCGAGATGAAGGCGATGAAGAGTGACGACGCGGATGCCGCCGCAGCGGGCGAGTCCGTGACGCCGCCCGCACCCGGCGTCGCGCAGAACGTGGCTCAGGCGCCCACGCCGACGGCTGAGCCGGCGAAGCCGGCTTCGCCGGACACCACCCCCTGACCGCAGCCGTGGCCACGGCCGAACACCCCCCGCTCGGAACGGACGACGCCCCGCGCCGCGATAGGCGCATGTCGCTCGGGCAGCATCTCACCGAACTGCGCAAGCGCTTCATCATCGGCCTCGCCGCGCTCGTGGTCGGGATGGTCGCAGCGTACTTCCTCACCGACTGGATCATCTGGGCGATGACGGAGCCCATCCGCGTGGTCGCGGAGCAGCGCGGTGAGGATGTCGGCCTCATGATCGACACCGTCACGGGCGCGTTCGATCTTCGTCTGCGGATATCGTTCGCCGTCGGCATCATCATCTCGGCTCCCGTCTGGCTGTGGCAGCTCTGGGCATTCCTGATGCCGGGTCTCACTCGCAAAGAGATCCGCTACACCATCGGCTTCGTGGCCGCCGCGATCCCACTCTTCTTCGCGGGATGCTTCGTCGGATGGTGGGTCATGCCGCACATCGTCGAGATCATGGCCTCGTTCACCCCCGACGGCGCGGCCAACTGGTTCCAGGCGAAGTACTACTACGACTTCGTGTTCAAGCTCGTGATCGTCGTCGGCGTCTCGTTCGTCGTGCCGGTCTTCCTCGTCGCTCTCAATCTCGCCGGCATCATGAGCGGCCGTGCGATCCTCAAGGCGTGGCGGGTCGCTGTGCTCATCGCGGTCGGATTCGCGGGGCTCGCGACGCCGGCGGCCGACATCGTGAGCATGCTCCTTCTGGCCGGCATCCTCGTCGTCCTCTTCTTCGCCGCGGCCGGGCTGTCGATGCTCTTCGACCGCCGTCGCGCCAAGCGCGCCCGGGCCGAACTCGGGCCCCTCGCATGACCGCGTCGCAGCCGACCGACCCCGCCACCCGATACGCGCAGGCGCAGGCGCAGCGCGCGCACCCGATCACCGCGGCGTTCGCCGCTGCCCAGCGCTTCGACCTCGACCCCTTCCAGATCGCGGGTTGTCACGCGCTCGAAGACGGGCGCAGCGTGCTCGTCGCGGCGCCCACGGGCGCCGGAAAGACGATCGTCGGCGAGTTCGCGATTCATCTTGCGATGCTCGCTGCGGCGGAGAAGGCGTTTTACACGACGCCCATGAAGGCACTGTCGAATCAGAAGTTCCGCGAGCTCCAAGGGGTCTACGGCGAGGACGAGGTCGGTCTCCTCACGGGCGACACGAACATCAACGGCGGCGCACGCATCGTCGTCATGACCACCGAGGTGCTCCGCAACATGCTGTACGCGGATTCCTTGGCACTGCGGGGCCTCCGCTACGTCGTCATGGACGAGGTGCACTACCTCGCCGACCGGTTCCGCGGAGCGGTCTGGGAAGAGGTCATCATCCACCTGCCGCCGGACGTCCGTCTCGTGTCACTTTCGGCGACCGTGTCCAACGCGGAGGAGTTCGGCGATTGGCTCGGCACCGTCCGCGGCGACACCGAGGTGATCGTCTCGGAGACACGGCCGGTCCCCCTCGAGCAGCACGTGCTCGTGCGCGGTGATCTCCTGCCGCTGTTCGACGATCGTGCGGGAATCGCGACAGCGCTCGTCAACCAAGAGCTCATGCGCCTCCGCGGCGGCAGCGGTGCGCGGTACGAGAACAATCGGCAGGCCCAGCAGTATCGCTCTACCGGGGGACGGGAAAGCGGCAGACGCCCCCCGCGCGGCGGCAGACGCCCGGTGCGCACGGCGAACGTGCAGCGCATCGAACGGATGGACCGCCCCGAGGTCGTACAACTGCTGGAGCGAGCGAACCTCTTGCCGGCGATCTTCTTCATCTTCAGCCGCGCAGGGTGCGATGGCGCCGTGCAGCAGGTGCGGCGATCGGGGCTGCGCCTCACAACGCGCGAGGAACGCGACGAGATCCGCCGCGTCGTCGACGAGCGCACCCGTACGCTGGCCGAAGACGATCTGCACGTACTCGGCTATTGGGAGTGGCGCGAGAACCTCGAACGAGGGATCGCCGCGCATCACGCGGGACTTCTGCCCGCGTTCAAAGAGGTCGTGGAGGAGCTCTTCCGACGCAAGCTAGTCAAGGTCGTCTTCGCGACCGAGACTCTCGCGCTCGGCATCAACATGCCCGCACGCACCGTCGTGCTCGAGAAGCTCGAGAAGTTCAACGGCGAGGCGCGTGTTGCGATTACCTCGGGGGAGTACACGCAGCTCACCGGACGCGCCGGACGCCGCGGCATCGACGTGGAGGGGCACGCCGTCATTCAATGGACGGAGGCCCTCGACCCGCAGGCGGTGGCCGCGCTCGCGTCGCGTCGTACGTACCCGCTCAATTCCAGCTTCCGCCCGACCTACAACATGGCCGTCAACCTCATCGACCAGGTCGGGCGCGAGCGCGCGCGAGAGGTCCTGGAATCCTCCTTCGCGCAGTTCCAGGCCGACCGCGCCGTCGTGGGCCTCGCGCGCGAGGTGAAGGATGCCGAGGAGTCGCTCGCCGGCTACGCGAAGGCCATGACGTGCGATCGCGGCGACTTCGTCGCCTACGCGGGCCTGCGCCGGGAACTGAGCGACCTCGAGAAGCTGGGCCGCGCCGACCGCGCGGCCCCCGCGCGGATCCGCGATGGGCGCTCGCGTGAGATTCAGTCGCTGCGAACACGTCTGCAGCGGCATCCCTGTCACTCCTGCCCCGATCGCGAGGCGCACGCACGGTGGGGCGAGCGGTACGCCAAGCTCGAACGCCGAGTCGAGAAGAACCGACGCCAGATCGAGGCGCGCACCGGCACGGTCGCGCGGGTGTTCGACCGTGTCGTGGACGTCCTGACCGCGCTCGACTATGTGCACGTCGACGCCGAGGGGCGCACAACCCTCAGCGCGGCCGGAGCGACGATGAAGCGCATCTACGGCGAACGCGACCTCCTCGTCGCGGAAGCCCTGCGTCAGGGGCTGTGGACCTCGCTGGATGCCCCGGGCCTCGCCGCGCTCGCGTGCTGTCTCGTCTACGAACCGCGCCGCGACGAGGCCGGACCCGGAGAGCACGGGCTGCCCCGCGGCGCCTTTCGGCAGGCCCTCGGCGAGACGCAGACCCTCTGGGCGCGCCTCGACGATCTCGAGCAGGACCACCGTCTGCCGGGTACCGAGCCCGTTGCGACAGGGCTCGCAACCGCGATGCACTCGTGGGCCCGCGGCGCGAGCCTCGACCGCGTGCTCGACGAGGCAGACCTCGCCGCGGGTGACTTCGTGCGCTGGTGCAAGCAGACCATCGACCTGCTCGACCAGCTGTCTATGGTCGCCGAGGGCCCGGTGGCAGTCACCGCGCGCCGCGCGCTCGAGTCTGTCCGTCGCGGCATCGTCGTCTACGGGTCGCTGTGAGCGGCACCGTCCCGGGCAAGGCACCCGTGCGCCCTGTCCTGCCGCTGTGGCTCGCGCTGCCCGTCGCGGCGTTGGGCGGGCTCGTGCTCACGACGGCATTCCCCGGGCTCTCCTGGTGGCCGGCCGTGTTCGTCGCCGTGCCACTCGCGCTGATCGCCCTCATCGGCCGGCGCGCCTGGTCCGCCGTGCTCGTCGGGTTCCTTTTCGGGGCGGCGCTGTTCTTCGTGAACCTCTCGTTCACGGCGCGCTATCTCGGGCCGATCCCCTGGATCGCGCTGTCGACGCTCGAGGCGTCACTCGCGGCGGTCATGGCGGCGCCCATCGCCTGGGCGTATCGGTGGATGCCTCGCATCGCTCCGGGCCCCTGGGCGCGCCTCGTGGCGCTTCCCGCGCTCGTGGCTGGGCTCTGGGTCGCGCGGGAGGAGCTCCTGGGCACGTTCCCCTATGGCGGGTTCCCGTGGGCACGACTGGGCGTCACACAGGCATCCTCCCCGCTCGCCGAGGTCGCGTCGTGGACGGGGATGAGCGGACTGTCGTTTCTGATCGTCTTCGCCTGTGCCGCGGCGATCGAGTACGGGCGCCGCGCCAGGCTCCGGTTCGCGGGCGATCTCCGCGGGCTCCTTCCCACCGCCGTTGCCCTTGCCGTCCTGCTTCTGACTCCGCAGTTCCCCACGACGGATGCCGGGACGATGCGGGTCGGATCCGTGCAGGGCAACGGCCCCGCCGGCTACTTCGACGCGCGACAGCCGTACGACGTCTTCCGCGCGCAACTCGCGGCGACACGCCCGCTCGAGGGCGAAGACCTCGACGTGCTCCTCTGGCCCGAGGGCGGCGTCGACGCCGACCCCACCCAGAACGCCTCGGTGGCCCGGGAGCTCGATGCCCTGGGCGAGCGCCTCGACACGCCCTTGCTGATCGGGGCGGTCACACAGCGAGGTGACGAGTACTTCAACTCCGCGCTCGTCTGGGAGCAGGGCGCCGACAATCCCGTCGCGACGTACGACAAGCGGCATCCGGTGCCGTTCGGCGAGTTCGTGCCCGACCGCTCGTTCTGGCGGCTGTTCGCTCCCGACCTCATCGACCTCATCCAGCGCGAGTACACGCCCGGCACGGCGACGCCGGCCGTTGACGTGGGCGGGGTTCCGGTGGGCCTCGCGATCTGCTTCGACGTCATCTACGACGATGTCATCCGTGATGGCGCACAGGCCGGCGCTCAGGTCTTCATGTTCCAGACGAACAATGCCGACTTCCGCGGCACCGACGAGAACCTGCAGCAGCTCGCCTTCGCGCGCATGCGCGCGATCGAGGCGGGCCGCTCGGTCGTCAACCTCTCGACGGTCGGCACGAGCCAGGTCATCGCCCCCGACGGTCACACGATCGACAGCCTGCCGGCCGATGAGCCGGGCGCCATGGTGACGACGGTGGAACTGCGCACCGGCCTCACACCGGCTGTCGTAGCGGGGGACGCCATCCAGACGGGTCTCGGGTGGGGGAGCGTCGTCGCTCTCGTACTGATCGGCGTCTGGGGACGGTTGCGCTCACGCCGCGCAGACACACCGCACGCGGGTACGACGAAGACGTCGGCCTCCGAAGAGCTCGGAGGCCGACGTCCGGGGATCGTCGAAGCGAAGCGCGGACTCAGGCGCTGAGTCGCGCCGAGTCCGTCGCGCCCCGGCGCGCACGCAGCAGCGCGAGGCGCTCTTCGAGGAGCTCCTCGAGCTCGGGGATGGTGCGGCGCTCCATCAGCATGTCCCAGTGGGTGCGGGCGACCTTGTCTCCCGAGTGATCGACCTCGACGACGGTGTCGCCGACCCGGAGCACGGCTTCCGCGCCACAGGTGCGGCACTCCCATGCCTCGGGAACCTCGGCGTCGGCCGCGAAGGTCAGAACCGTCTCGCGCGCGCACTGCGTGCAGACGTACGTGTGGTTGGCGCGCTCATGGAACACGACGCCTTCCTCGCTCTGTAGGCTGGAAGCGCCGAGTCGGATGCCGCGCAGGCTGCGATCTGCCATTGTGTGGTCCTCTCGTCTTGTCAGGTATAACGCGCTCAGCTGTGTGCATCATCCGAACGAGCGCCTGACGACGCCCTTTCACAGCCGATGCTCAGGCCGCTCGCCGTGGCCGCCTGAGATAGCGCGAAAGGTCAGATCTGGCGTGCGCGCACCGTCGCGAGCGCGATGTCCGCGCGATCGGTGACGAGGCCGTCGACGCCGGCATCCAACAGCGCTCGCATGCGTTCGGCATCGTTGACGGTCCAGACATGCACCTCGACATCGACGGCGTGCACGGCGCGCACGAGACGGGGCGTCACGATCCGCACGACCCCCGCCCGCTCGGGCACTTGAATCGCCTGCACACCCGCGAGCGCGCGAGCGACGAGGCCTCGGGAGCCCGTTGCGGCCGCGGCGAGGAGGCGCGCGATCGTCGCCTGGCCGGCTGACGTCGCCGGATCGCCGCCGGCGGCATGTGCGGCCTGCAGAGCACGCTGTCGACGACGGTCAGAGAAGCTCGTGATGAGGACGCGATCCGCGTGAGGGGCGATGATGCGGCCGAGTGGCAGCGCGGCATCCGCCGCCTTCACGTCCAGGTTGAACCGCAGCGTCGGGAAAGCATCGAGCGCCTCGGCGGCGGTCACGAGTCCGCCGCGATCGGCCATCATCGCAGCGAGATCGGCATGCCGCACGTCCGCCACCGCCCGCGGATCTCCCGCGACGCGCGTGAGGTCCGCATCGTGGAAGAGCACGACGATGCCGTCGCTCGTGAGGTGGCAGTCGGATTCGACATACTCGGCGCCGACCGCGTGCGCCGCTGCGAAGGCGGCGAACGTATTCTCGACGAAGCCGTCCACGTCGGGGGGCACGAATCCGCGATGTGCGAGGACGCGGGGCGCGCGGGCGCCGACGAACCACGGATGCGTCACGGGGTGGTGGCCGCGCCCTCGACGGGTGGTGCTGCCTCGGGCTCCGCTGCGCCGTCGGCGGCCTTCGGCGTCGCCGTAGCCACCCCGCCGGCGCCGGCAGCGAAGGCCGTGCCGATGCCCTTCATCGCCTCGGTGAACTCGCTCGGAATGATCCAGAGCTTGTTCGCGGCGCCGTCACCGATCTTCGGCAGGGTCTGAAGGTACTGGTAGGCGAGGAGTTTGTCGTCGGGCCGTCCGGCGTGAATCGCCTCGAAGACGTTCTGGATTGCGGTCGCTTCACCCTCGGCTCGGAGGATCGCAGCCTGCTTCTCACCCTCCGCATTCAGGATCGCCGCCTGACGACGGCCCTCGGCTTCGAGGATCTGCGACTGCTTGGAGCCCTCGGCGGTGAGGATCGCGGCGCGGCGGTCACGCTCGGCTCTCATCTGCTTCTCCATCGAGTCCTGGATCGAGTGCGGCGGGTCGATCGCCTTGAGCTCGACGCGCGAGACGCGCAGCCCCCACTTGCCGGTCGCCTCGTCGAGGACCACTCGCAACTGACCGTTGATGTTGTCACGGCTCGTCAGCGCTTCTTCGAGGTTGAGCCCGCCGACCACGTTGCGCAGCGTCGTCGTCGTGAGCTGCTCGACGGCCGAGAGGTAGTTGGCGATCTCGTACGTCGCGGCGCGGGCGTCGGTGACCTGGAAGTAGACCACCGTGTCGATCGAGACGACCAGGTTGTCCTCGGTGATCACGGGCTGAGGGGGAAACGAGACCACCTGTTCGCGCATGTCGACGAGCGGTCGCAGCCGATCGATGAACGGGACCAGCAGGTTCAAGCCGGGGGAGAGGGTGCGCTGGTAGCGACCCAAGCGCTCGACGACGCCCGAATACGCCTGCGGGATGATCCGGATCGAGCGGAAGAGGACGACGATCACGAAGATCGCGATGACTACGAGCAGGACGATCACGAAGATCTGTCCCGCGAAGGCGCCGATGTCGACCATCAGTCGGAGCTCCTGTCGGTGGGGAGTGCGGACTCGGATGCCGCGGCGAGGGCCACCTCGACCATGGCGCCGCGCACGGCGGTGACGACGATGCGGTCGCCGACGGTGAGAGCGTCGCTGCCCGGGCCGCGCGCGACGGACCAGAGTTCGCCGTTGTCGAGGCGGGCTGCGGCGACGTCTCCCGTGAAGGGCGCGGTGAGCCGTCCGCCGAGTCCCTGGATCGCATCGACGTTGGTCGGATGCAGGACGCTCGATCGATGCAGCGCGCGCAGCAGAAGCGGCCTGATCGTGAAGAGGAGGAGAGCCGAGATCGCTGCGGCTGCGAGCACCTGGAGCCACCAGGCACCGCCGAGGAGGTTCACACCCAGACCGCCGATGAGGGTGCCTCCGGCGAGCATCAAGAAGGTGAACTCGAGCGTCAGCAGCTCGACGATCACGAACACGAGGGCGAGCACGAGCCAGACGATCCACATGTACTGCGTCAGATCCGGCAACATCGCTCTGCTCCTTCGGCGCCCTGTCTGCACCCTAACATTCCCGGCGGACACGGGGCCTGGCTGTAGGGTCGAAGCGCCGCCGAGCGCCGCGCCCGGCCCCCGATTCACCGCAGGAGTCTCATGTCCCAGCCCATTCCCTCCGGCTCTCTCACCGGGCGGACCGCCCTCGTCACGGGATCGTCCCGCGGCATCGGCGCCGACACCGCCTCTTATCTCGCGCAGGCCGGCGCCAACGTGGTCATCAACTACCGCAACAAGGCTCCGCGCGCCGAGAAGCTCGCGACGCAGCTGCGCGAGCTCGGCGTCGAGGTGCTCGTCGTCGGCGCGGATCTCACCGACCCCGCATCCGTCGCTGACATGATGGCGCAGGTGAAGGACACGTTCGGCACGCTCGATCTTCTGGTGCTCAATGCTTCCGGCGGCATGGAGAGCGGCATGGGGGAGGACTACGCGCTCGTCCTCAACCGCGACGCGCAGTTGAACGTCCTGGATGCCGCGCTGCCGCTCCTCCATGACGGCTCGCGGGTCGTGTTCGTGACGAGCCATCAGGCGCACTTCATCCGCACGACGCCGACGATGCCCGAGTACGAGCCCGTCGCCCTCTCCAAGCGCGCCGGTGAAGACGCGCTCCGTGAGCGCATCCCCGCGCTCACGGAGGAGGGCATCGACTTCGTCGTCGTCTCCGGCGACATGATCGAAGGCACGATCACGGCGACGCTGCTGGAGCGCGCCAACCCCGGTGCGATCTCCGAGCGCCGCGAATCGGCGGGCAAGCTGTACAACGTCGCGGAGTTCGCCGCCGAGGTCGCCCTCGCCGCCGTCGAGCCGATCCCGCAGGACAACACGCGCCTCGTCGGAGATGTGAGTTCGTTCGGCGGCGAGTGAGCCTCGGCATCCCGCAACGAAGAAGCTCCCCGTGGCCGAACCGGTCGCGGGGAGCTTCGTCGTAGAGATGTTGCGGGGTCGTCCTACTTGCCGAACGAGAACGCGCGGAAGATCTGGATGATGCCCATCACGACTGCCGAGATTCCGAGCAGCCACCACAGCACCAGCGCACCCCAGATGGGCGAGAAGAGCAGCGTGACACCCGCGATCAGCGAAATGATCGCGTAGAAGATCGTCCAGCCGCGCGATGGGGCCAGATCGAGCGTCGACAGCGAGACGACGCCCTCGATGATCCACATGATGCCGACGAGGATGCCGAGGAATGCGGCGAGCCAGACGGCCGTCGCGCCGAGGTTCGTGAAAGCGACGATACCGGCGATGATGAACAGCACACCGAGCAGGACATGGCCGATGCGGGACCATCCGCCCTTGCCCGCTGCGAAGATGCCGAGACCGGCATATACCAGTCCGGCCGCGATCGCGTAGATCGCGATGATGGCGGCGACGACCATGGCGGTCTTGCCGGGCCACACGAGGATCAGGATGCCGAGGATGAGCGACAGAACGCCCCCGACACCGAGAGCGGTGCGGATGCCGTTGGTCGCGGTCTTCTCGAGGGACGGTTCAGCGGTCATGACAACCCCTTTCTGAGAATCTCCTGAAGGTGGAGATGTGGTCAGACTATCGCGCCTTTCCCACTTCACGCTCATGACGCGCGGGTGCGGGGGAGCGCTCTCACGCGAGAAGGAACGTGATCCCGAGCAGGATCGGCACGCACCCGAGCGTCGTCACGAAGACGGTGTCACGCGCGATCGTCTCACCGACGTCGAAGCGCTGGGCGTAGTTGAACACGTTCTGCGCTGTCGGGAGGGCGGCGAGCACCGTGACGATCAGCACGTCGTGCGCCGGCAGCTGGAAGAGAAAGCGAGCCACCGCCCACGCGATGAACGGCATCACGACGAGCTTGAGCGCAGAAGCGAGGACGATGGCGCGGCGGCGCCCCGACGGTCCGAGCACGCGCTGGCCGTACAGGGAGATCCCGTAACTGATGAGCAGGATCGGCACGCAGGCGTTCGCGATCAGCTGTGCCGGGTCGAGGAGGATCGGCGGAAGCTTCCACCCGGACAGCGATACCGCGACGCCCAGCACGGAGCCGACGACGATCGGATTCGTGAGTGTGCGCCGCAGGATCGGAAAGGGGCGGCGTTGCCCGGTCGTGACCGCCTCGAAGATCGCCATCGTGATCGGCGTGAACACCAGCAGCTGCAGCAGGATCACCGGCGCCGGGTATGCAGCGCTGCCGAGCAGATAGAGCGACAGCGGAATGCCGATGTTGTTGGAGTTGACCTGACCCGCAGCCAGCGTGCCCACGAGCGTCTCCGCGACATCACGGCGCCACACGAATCGCGCCACGACGGCGTACACGGCGAACACGACCAGTGCCGCGACCGCGGAGACCGGCAGGAGAGCACTGAACAGCGTGTGGACGTCGGCCTGAGAGAGCACGACGAACAACAGGAACGGCGAGAGCACGAAGAACGTCAGCCTGCTGAGCAAGGTACGCGCGTCCGCGCCGAGCAGGTCGATCCGGCCGAGCACGAAGCCGACAAGGATCGCGACGCCCACGACGGCGAATCCGGTGAGCGTCTCCAGCATCCTTCGATGCTATTGTGCGGCGCTGCTCCGTGATCGCCGATTCACCGATAATGCACATTATGTCAGCTTCCTTTCCGGTGTGACCTCATCCGCGCACCGCGCGGCGTAGCGTGGAGGCATGAACGCTGACGGCACCGATCCGCGATGGCGCGCGATGCTCGCTGCGCTGCTCGACGACGACGCCCGCGCGGTGCTCTCCGAAACGGCCGCTCCCGCCACGGGTCGGCGACGCGAGCGCGCGATCGCACGCCTCGAGCCCGCCGGTCTCCTCGATCGCCGCGCGGGTACAGCGGAATTCCGCTCCGACGTCGTGCGCGAGCTCCTGGCATCCACTCCGCGAGCGAAAGGCCCCGAACGGTTCCTCGACGGCCGCGGACGCATCGACCGCTACCCGGTCAGGGCGTCGGACCGCGAGGAACTGCTGCGCTGGGTTACCGAACGGGCATTCTCCCCCGAACGCACGTACACCGAGGGCGAGGTCAACGACACCCTCGAACCGTACGCACCGGGGGGTGACGTCGCGGTCCTACGGCGCTACCTCGTCGACCACGAACTGCTCGAGCGCACGCGCTCGGGTTCGGAGTACGCGCGCGTCGACCCGGCATCCTGACGCCGCTGCGGTCAACGCCGCTTCCGCGTCCAGACGTGATGCACGACGCCCGACGGCGACGCCGTCGCCTCGGTGTCGAAGCGTTCCTCGATCCCCTCGAGGCCGTCCCAGAGCCGCACGCCGCGCCCGAGCAGGATCGGGACCACGACGACATGCAGGTGGTCCACGAGGTCCGCCTCGAGGAACGAGCGGACGACGCTCGGACCACCACCCAGGCGCACGTCGGCACCGCGAGCCTCCCTCGTTGCGAGCGCGAGCGCTTCGGTCGGCGACAGATCACGGAAGAGGAAGGTCGTCTCCCCCACGCGCAGATCCGGACGCGGGTGGTGCGTCAGCACGACGACGGGCGTGTGGAACGGCGGCTCCTCACCCCACCATCCCCGCCAGGACTCGTCCTCCCATTCCCCCTGCTGCGGACCGAACTTGCGCCGGCCCATGATCTCGGCGCCGATGCCGTCCCAGGATGCCGCGGCGAACGCATCGTCGACGCCACGCCTGCCCTCACCGACCGCCTCGGATTCGTGCCCCGACGTCGACACGAACGTGTGCGTCGGAAAGAACCACTGCATGAGCCTGCCGCCAGCGTGTCCGAACGGAGCGTCGAGTGACTGCCCCTCCCCCGTGGCGAACCCGTCCAGGGACACGGCGAGGTTGTGTACTCGGAGTCTGCTCATACGGCCATGATCCCCGAGCCACCGGGCACTCGGCTACCCGCGCAGGAGTAGCGTGGACGGGTGCCACTCGATCATCTTCGCGCCGCCTCTGCGACGCCGGGATGGCGCGGCTGGTTCATCTGGGGCGTCGGCGTCACCGCGTACATGCTCGCCGTGGTCAACCGCTCCTCGCTGTCGGCCGTCGGCATCGACACCGCCGAGCGCTTCGGAGCGGATGCCGCGACGCTGTCGATGTTCGCCGTCGTGCAGCTCGCGGTGTACGGCGGCATGCAGATCCCTGTCGGCCTGCTCCTCGACCGGTACGGCGCGCGCCCGATCATGGCGATCGGCATGCTGCTCATGGCTGTCGGTCAGCTCACCCTCGCCTTCTCCCCCAGCGTCGGCGTCGCGATCTTCGCCCGCGTCCTACTCGGGGCGGGCGATGCTGCCGTATTCCCCGGCGTGCTGCGACTGATTGCGACGTGGTTCCCCGCGCAGCGCGGCCCGCTGATGAGTCAACTCACGGGGCTCGTCGGACAATCCGGGCAGCTTCTCGCGCTCGCTCCGCTGGCGGCGCTCCTCCACGCCACGAGCTGGGAGATCGTCTTCGGTGGCATCGCCGCGCTCTGCGTGCTCTTCGCCGTGCTCGTCTACGCGTGCATCCGCAATCATCCGCCGGAACTGCCCGCGGATGTCTCGGTCGATACCGACACCGGCGCGATCCGCGTCGTCCGTTCCGCGATGGACACGGGGGTCGGCATCCGCGCGGCGTGGGCGCATCCCGGCACCCGTCTCGCATTCTGGTCGCACTTCACGACTCCCTTCGCAGGGACCGCGTTCGTGCTCCTCTGGGGCATGCCTTTCCTCACGGCCGGGGAGGGACTCACGAAGACGCAAGCGGCCGGCGTGCTGTCGGTGTACGTCCTCATCGGCATGGCCCTCGGGCCCATCATGGGCGACCTATCACGACGCATCCCGCATCGCCGATCCCGCGCACTCGTACTCCCGGCGGTCGCCACGCAGGCCGTGGGGTGGACGGCCGTTCTGCTCTGGCCGGGCCCCGCTCCGCTGTGGCTGCTCTACGTGCTCGCCTTCGCGCTCGCAATGGGTGGCCCGGCGTCGATGATCGCGTTCGACCACGCCCGCACGCACAACCCGGCGCATCGCCTCTCGACCGCGACCGGCATCACGAACGTCGGAGGCTTCCTCGCTGCCCTCGTCGCGATCTTCGCGATCGGGCTCGCGCTCGATCTGCAAGGCGCGGGCACACCCGACACCTATCGCCTCGACGCGTTCCGCCTCGCGTTCCTCACCCAGTTCCCGCTGTGGGCGCTGGGGTGGGCGTTCATCGTCATCGAGCGCCGCAAGACCCGCGTCCTGCTCGGGATCGACACGCCGCGCCGCTCCCGCTGAGAAGGAGTCCTGCGTCAGACCTCGGCGTCGCCGGAGGTACGGGACTCGGTGCGGGTGACGCGCTCCCCCGCGACCGGGTCGACCGTCCGGGTGACCTGCGCCGTGGAGCGGCGACGGAAGGCGAACACCAGCCCCAAGAGGAAGACCAGCACTCCCGCGCCCATCAGGATGTAGCCGATCAGATCGAGATCGATGAACTGCGTGGTGTCGACATTGACGGCGAAAACGAGAATCGCGCCGATCACGAAGAGGGCGATGCCTGCTCCGATGCTCATGAGAACGCTCCTTATGGATGGCCCGGGGGGGGGGTACCGCACCATGATGCCGGCGGATTCGGGTCTCGGCGAAGGGGTTGACAGTGCGGCCGCCAGCGTGGCAGAGCTCAGCCGGGCAGGACCTCGGTCCACTCGCCGCCGAACTTGGGCTGCCGCCCGTCGCCGGAAGATGTGCCCGTGAGTCGGCGGCGCACCCACGGTCCGAGATGCTCGCGGACGTAGTCGCGTTGCGCGAGACGGACGGCGTCGGGAAGCGGCGGGAGCGACCACCACCCATCCGGAACGCGTTCCCCGAGCGCCGTCAGCACCCGCGCGGCCACCCGATGATGGCCACGACTGTTCATGTGCAGGCGGTCCTCCGACCAGAACGACGGGTCCGACAGCTCGGCATCCGGCCAGTTCAGCGCCTGGACGATATCCCGTCGCGTTCCCATTCGTGCCACGACGGCCGCCGACATGAGATCGCCGCGGCGCTGGATGACGCGGCTCAGCGGCAGCTGCGCCGCCGGGTTCGCGCCGGAGAGGAGGATGAGGCGCACGCCCTCCTCGTCGCACCGGCGCAGCACTTGGCTGAACGCGTCCGCGATGTGAGCGATCGACGTTCGCGGGCGCAGCATGTCGTTGCCTCCCCCGTTGAAGGACAGGTGCGTGGGCCGGAGGGCGAGCGCGCGCTCCAGCTGCTGCTCGACGATCGGCCAGACGAGTTTCCCGCGGATCGCGAGGTTGGCGTAGTCGATCGCCTCTCCGCGCGAGGCCGCCCAGCCCTGGGCGGCGAGATCGGCCCAGCCACGGACGGTGCCGTCGGGGAGTTCGTCGCCGACGCCCTCGGTGAACGAGTCGCCGATGGCGACGAAGCGAATGGATGCCACCTGTCGAGCCTACGCGCCGCGCCCTGTGTCGACGGTCACGTCGTCACCGCTCGTCGAGCGCCGCCCCACGCGGGTCGGCGAGACCCCATACCGCTCCCGCCGCAACGAGGAAGAACACGGCGAACACCGCGAACAGCAGCGGGGTTCCACCGAGCGCGAGCAGACCCGGCACCGTGAGGGGGGCGATGATCGAGGCGATGCGTCCGACACCCGCGGCCCACCCGGCCCCCGTCGCGCGCATGGAGGTCGGATAGTTCTCGGGGGTCACGGCGTAGAGCGCGCCCCACGCACCGAGCGTGAAGAACGAGAGCGCCATGCCGGCGCCGATGATCGCGCCCTCCCCTGACGCCGTGCCGAAGAGCACAGCGGACACCGTCGCCCCCGCGAGGAACGTCGAGAGCGTCGTTCGGCGTCCCCACACCTCGATGAGCCACGCTGCGATGGCGTATCCGGGCAACTGCGCGAGCGTGATGACAAGCGTGAAGCCGAAGGATTTCACGAGGTCGTACCCCTGCGCGAAGAGGATCGACGGGATCCAGATGAAGGCGCCGTAGTACGCGAAGTTGACGCAGAACCAGACGACCCAGAGCGCAGCCGTGCGCACGCGGAACTCCCGCGTCCAGAGCCCGGCGAGTCGCCGAGCGGACGACGGCATCGCGGCTTCTTCGCGCTCAGCCGATGCCGCCGAGACGGCGGGGCGGAGTGACGGCGGCGGTGTGACGGGTGCGGGTGCGCCCAGCGCGTTCGCCTCGAACCGCGCCACGACCTGGTCGGCCTCCGCGAGGCGTCCCCGTCGCGCGAGCCACCGGGGCGATTCCGGCAGTCCCCACCGCACGATGAGGGCGTAGAACGCGGGGATCGCGCCGAGCGCGAACGCCCACCGCCAGCCGTCTGCTGCGGCGGGGATGACGAGATACCCTATGAGCGCGGCTGCCGTCCAACCCACGGCCCAGAACGCCTCGAGGACGACGATCACCCGACCGCGAATGCGGGCCGGCGCCAGTTCGCTGACGTACGTGCTCGCGACGGGCAGCTCGGCACCGAGTCCCAGTCCCACGACAACGCGGAGCGCGATGAGCACGGCCAACCCGCCGACGAGGGCGCTCGCCCCCGTCGCGACGCCGTACACGAGCAGCGTCACAGCAAACACCGAGCGCCGTCCGAACCTGTCGGCGAGGAGCCCGCCGACACCGGCACCGACGGCCATGCCGACGAAGCCCGCTGATGCGATCCAGGAAGCCTGTTCCCCGGTCAAGGACCACTGTGCGATAAGCGCCGTGATGACGAACGAGATGAGCCCGACGTCCATGGCGTCGAGTGCCCAGCCGAGCCCGGAGCCGGTGAGCACCTTCACGTGCGCGCGCGTGAAGGGAAGCGCGTCCAGTCGCCTACCGATCGATGCGTCGGCACGGGCACTCCCGCGCTCAGGCGCTCTCGCATCCGTCATGAGGGAATGCTACTCAGGCTTCGCCAGCAGCTCCTGCACCATCGGCGCCACTCTCGTTCCGTAGAGCTCGATCGAGCGCATCAGGGTCGCGTGGGGCATGGTGCCGTTGGCGTACTTCAGGTCGAACCGATCGACGCCCAGCGCGCGAACGGCCGCGGCGATCTTGCGCGCCACCGTTTCAGGAGATCCGGCGAACAGAGCGCCGTCGGGACCGACGTCGTGCTGGAACTGCAGGCGGCTGTACGGCGGCCAGCCTCGTTCGGCACCGATCGCGTTGCGGTTCTCCTCCATCGCCGGGTAGAGCTCCTCCCACGCCTGCTCGTCACTGTCGGCGATGTGCCCGGGTGAGTGCACGCCGATCGGCAGCCGGTCACGGCCGAACTGCTCCAGCGAGCGGTGGTAGAGGTCGACGAACGGCCGGAATCGCGCCGGGGCACCGCCGATGATCGCGAGCATGAGGTTGAATCCGTATCGCGCGGTGCGCACGACCGAGGACGGCGTGCCGCCGACTCCCACCCACACAGGGAAGCCGCTCTCCGTCTTCGGGTAGACGTCGGCGCCCTCGAGCGCAGCGCGTGTCGTCCCCTCCCACGTCACAGGCTGCTCGTCGCGCAGCCGCGCGAAGAGGTCGAGCTTCTCGTCGAAGAGCACCTCGTAGTCACGCAGGTCGTAGCCGAACAGCGGGAACGACTCCGTGAACGATCCGCGCCCGACGATGGCCTCCGCGCGTCCCCCCGACACGGCATCCAGCGTTGCAAAACGCTCGTACGCGCGGACCGGATCATCGCTGGAGAGGACGGTGACAGCGGTGCCGAGGTGGATCTGCGACGTGCGTGCCGCGGCGGCAGCGAGCACGATCTCAGGGCTCGACACCGCGAACTCGTGCCGGTGATGCTCCCCCACACCGAAGTAGGCGAGGCCGAGCTCATCACCCAGCACGGCCTGGTCGACGATGTTGCGAATCGTCTGCGCGTCGCTGGTGCGGGTGCCGTCGTCATTCAGAGTGACGTCACCGAACGTGTGCAGACCCAGTTTCACTTCATGCATGTGAATGGGAACGACGAGAGAGGATGCCGCATTCCCGGCGTCCTCGCGTCACTCGGCCAGCGCCATCCGCAGCGTGTCGAGGCCCACGCCACCGAGGCGCAGCGCGCGCATGTGGAAGCGCTTGATGTCGAAGTCGTCGCCCTCGCGGGCCGCGGCATCGTCGCGGATCTGCTCCCAGATGCGCTGGCCGACCTTGTATGACGGCGCCTGACCCGGCCAGCCGAGGTAGCGGTTCACTTCGAACCGGATGAACTCGTCCGACATGTTGACGTTTCGCCGCATGAACTCGAGCGCGTACTCCGCGTCCCACGTGCCTTCGCCATCGAGTCGCGGCTTGCCCAGGTGCACGCCGATATCGAGGACGACGCGCGCAGCGCGCATCCGCTGGCCGTCCAGCATGCCGAGCCGATCGGCGGGGTCGTCGAGATAGCCGAGCTGCTCCATGAGGCGCTCCGCATACAGCGCCCACCCCTCGGCATGCCCGCTCGATCCGGCGAGCAGGCGCCGCCACGAGTTGAGCTCAGCGCGGTTGTAGACGGCCTGCGCGATCTGCAGGTGGTGACCCGGGACGCCCTCATGATAGACGGTCGTGAGTTCACGCCACGTGTCGAAGGAATCGACGCCCTCGGGCACAGACCACCACATGCGGCCCGGGCGGGAGAAGTCGTCGGTCGGTCCCGTGTAGTAGATGCCGCCCTCGTTGGTCGGGGCGATCATGCACTCCAGGCGCCGGATCTCCTGTGGGATGTCGAAGTGCGTCTCGCCGAGCTCGGCGACCGCACGGTCGCTCGTCGCCTGCATCCACTCCTGCAGCGCGGCGGTACCGCGGAGCTTGCGGGACTCGTCCTGCTCCAAGAACGCCACCGCCTCTTCGACGCTCGCGCCGGGAAGGATCTCGCCCGCGATCGCCTCCTGCTCGGCGACCATGCGAGCGAGCTCCGCGACGCCCCACTCGTACGTCTCGTCGAGGTCGATCTCCGCTCCCAGGAAGCGGCGGGAATGCAGCGCATAGAGTTCGCGGCCGACGGCGTCCTCCTCGCTTGCGGCAGGCAGCAACTCGTCACGGAAGAACCCGGCCAGCTCGTCGTAGGCGACACGCGCGGCCCCGGCATGCTCGGACAGCGCGCGGGCGAGGGATGCCGGCAGATGCCCCTCGGCGGGCGCAGCCTCGTGCGCGAACTCCGCGAAGAAGCCGTTGTCGGCCGTGTAGCGCGCAATCTGCGTGATGACTTCGCGCACCTGTCGACGCGCGGGCACGACACCCGTCCGGATGCCCTCGCGCAGCGTCTGCACGTAGCCGCTGAGCGCGACCGGCACACCACGGAGGCGGTCGGAGATGACGTCCCAGTCCTCCACCGTGTCCGTGGGCATGAGGTCGAAGACGCTTCGGACGTCCTGCGCCGGGGACGCGATCACGTTGACGTCGCGCAGGTGCGCGCCGGCCTCGTGGAGGGCCAGCTGCAGACGAAGCTCCGCGGAGAGGTCGGCGCGAGTGACGGTGTCCACATCGTCGATCGCCTCGGTCGCCTCGATGGCCTCCAGCGTCGCCGCCGCGGCGGCGCGCCGGGCCTCGTGGCCAGCGAGCGAGAGATCGTCCAGGCGTCGGTTGTGCTCGCTGCGGCCGATGTACGTCGCCGTCGATGGAGAGAGCTCGGCGATCGTGTCGACCCATGCCTCTGCGATCTGATCGATCGGCGACGGGGTTCGCTGTGCGTCAGTCATCCCTCGAGCCTAATCCCACGGGCCGCGGGACCGGGTTCCCGGACGCGCGGCTGCCATCAATGCCCGGCGACGTCCCAATCGGGCCCACGCCCGATCTGCACATCGAGCGGCACGGTGAGGTCCGCGGCATCCCCCATCCGCTGCGTGACGATCTCTTCGACGGCGTCCCACTCCCCCGGCGCCACCTCGACGACGAGCTCATCGTGGATCTGCAGCAGCACGCGCGAACGCAGCCCCTCTGCGCGCAGCTGATCGTGGATGTGGAACAGGGCGATCTTCATGATGTCGGCCGCCGACCCCTGGATCGGGGCATTCAGCGCCGCACGTTCCGCGTTCTCGCGCAAGACGCGGTTCGGACTGGCAAGGTCGGGGAACGGTCGCCGGCGACCGAAGATCGTCTCGGTGTAGCCGTCGACCCGCGCCTGCTGCACCGACTCGCGCAGGTAGTCGCGAACGGCTCCGAACCGCGCGAAATACTCCATCATGAGCTGCTTGGCCTCGGACTGGTCGATGCGCAACTGCTTCGACAGCCCGAAAGCGGAGAGCCCGTAGACGAGCCCGTAGCTCATCGCCTTGACCTTGGTGCGCATCGCGGGGGTCACGTCGGCGGGCTCGACGCCGAAGACCCGCGCGCCGACGAATCGGTGCAGGTCCTCTCCCGAGTTGAAGGCTTCGACGAGGCCGGCGTCGCCGGAGAGGTGCGCCATGATGCGCATTTCGATCTGCGAGTAGTCGGCCGTGAGGAGCGTGTCGTACCCCGAGCCCACTTCGAACGCCGCGCGGATGCGGTGCGACTCCTCATTGCGGATGGGGATGTTCTGCAGGTTGGGGTCGGTGCTCGACAGGCGCCCCGTCTGGCTGCCCGTCTGCAGGTACGTCGTGCGCGTGCGTCCGTCGGGACCGATCGACACGTCGAGCGATTCGATGATCTGGCGCAGCTTCGTCGCCTCGCGATGTTGCAGGAGGAGGTCGAGGAAGGGGTGGGGGTTCGACTCCTGCAGGTCCGCGAGCACGGCGGCATCCGTCGAGTAGCCGGTCTTCGTCTTCCGCGTCTTCGGCAGCTGGAGCTGCTCGAAGAGCACCTCCTGCAACTGCTTGGGCGAGCCGAGGTTCACCTCGCGATCGATCTCGGCGTAGGCGCGCTGCGCGATGTCGTCGGCGCGGGCGGCGAGTTCGCCGGAGAACTCGGAGAGCTTCGCGTGCGAGATCGCGACGCCCGCGAGCTCCATGTCGGCGAGAGTGTCGAGCGTCGGCAGCTCGATGTCGGTGAGCACGGATGCCACGGAGGCGGGCATCTCCTCACGGATCCGCGCGCTCACCCGCACCGCGAACCACGCGAGCTGAGCGGGCGTCGCGCCCTCGGTCTCGGGGACGAGCTGGGTGGGGTCGGCCTCGGGCAGCTTCTCGTCGAGGTAGCGATCGACGAGATCACCGAGGCCCTTGTCGGGGAAGCTCGGGCGCAGCAGCCAACCGGCGAGGATCGGATCGAAAGCGAGACCACCGAGGCGCACCCCCGCGCGGCGCAGGGCCTTGATCTGCGGCTTCGCGTCGGTGACGATCTTGGCGCTGTCGCCTTCGAGCCACGGTCGTAGGCTCGCAGCGACATCGTCCGTCCAGCTGGCCTCCGCGGCTTCCGTGGTCCCGGCCACGCCGATGCGGGCGGGCAGCCCGCCCTCGACCGTCAGGTGCAGGGCCAGCTCGCCGGTGTGCGCGTCGAGCCATGCGGCCAAGGCCGGGCCGTCGAGTTCGGCGGGCACCGGAGCCACGACCGCGGGAGCGGATGCCGCGGCGATGTCCTCGGCATCCGTCGCCATGGCCTCGAACACGCGCGGCAGCAGCGTACGGAACTCGAGCCGGGCGAAGATGTCGCGCACCGCCTGCGCATCGATCGGCTGCAGTGCGAGGTCGGCCGGCCCCACGGGCAGTTCGACATCGCGCAGGAGCGCGTTGAGCTGCCGGTTGCGGCGCACGTCGTCGAGGTGGTCCCGAAGGTTGCCACCGACGACGCCCGTGATCTTGTCGGCGTTCGCAAGGAGCGCATCGAGGCTTCCCCACTGCGTGAGCCACTTGACGGCGGTCTTCTCCCCCACCTTGGGCACACCCGGCAGGTTGTCGCTCGTCTCGCCGACGAGAGCCGCGATGTCGGGATAGTTCGCGGGGGCCAGGCCGTACTTCTCGACGACCGCGTCCGGCGTGTACCGCTTGAGTTGCGAGACGCCCTGCACGCTCGGGTAGAGCAGCGTCACGTCGTCGGTGACGAGCTGGATGGTGTCGCGATCGCCGGAGCAGACGAGAACCTCGAACCCCTGCGCGGCGCCCTCGGTCGCAAGGGTGGCGAGGATGTCGTCAGCCTCGATGCCGTCCTTCGTGAGGACGGGGACGTTCATCGCAGCAAGGCACTCCTGCAGGAGCGGGATCTGGCCCTTGAACTCGGCCGGCGACTCCGAGCGGTTGGCCTTGTACTCGGGGTACTCGTCGGTGCGGAAAGAATGCCGCGATGTGTCGAACGCGACCGCGAGATGCGTCGGCTGCTCCGCCTTCACGAGGTTCACGAACATCGACAGGAAGCCGTAGATCCCGTTCGTGTGCTGCCCGTCCTTCGTGGAGAAGTTGTCGACCGGGAGTGCGAAGAAGGCGCGGTACGCGAGCGAATGGCCGTCGACGACGAGAAGAGTAGGCTTCGAGGAGTCCGTCACCCTGCCAGCCTAGACGCGGGGTGCGACACCGACTTCTCCGCATCCGATCGCATCCGAAGGTGGACGATGACCGCTGAGCGTACGCCGCAGACCCCCGATGGCCTCGAATGCCCCGACGGCCTCGAATGCCCCGATGGCCTCGAATGCCCCGACGGCCTCGAATGGGTGAGCAGACGCGGAATGGGCGCGTTGGCCGAGAGGATGGGGATAGAGTTCGTCGAGTTCTCGATCGAGCGCGCCGTGGCGACGATGCCGGTGGAGGGCAACACGCAGCCCGTGGGGCTCGTGCACGGCGGCGCGTACGTCGTCCTCGGCGAATCGCTCGGGTCGATGGCGGCGAACCTGCACGCGGGGCCCGACCGCCTCGCTGTGGGCATCGACATCAACGCCACCCATACCCGTTCGGCGACGAGCGGCATCGTGACGGGCGTCTGCACGCCCATCCACCTCGGCCGCTCGCTGACGGTGCACGAAATCGTCGTGACGGACGATCAGGGACGCCGCTGCTCGACGATCCGGATCACGAACATGATCAAGGACCTCTGACGCGGCATCCCCCCGCTCGGCATCCCCTGCTCGGCATCCTCCGAGCGGTGGTCAGGCCTTCTTCGGCGACAGCTGCTCGATGATCGCCTTGGCGACGTCCTGCATCGTCAGACGGCGATCCATGGATGCCTTCTGGATCCACCGGAACGCCTCGGGCTCGGACAGGCCCATCTTCTCGTTGAGGAGGCCCTTCGCGCGGTCCACGAGCTTGCGGGTCTCGAAGCGCTCGACCATATCGGCGACCTCGGCCTCGAGCGTGATGATCTGCTCGTAGCGGGCGAGAGCGATCTCGATCGCGGGCAGCAGATCGTTGGGCGTGAACGGCTTGACGACGTACGCGAGGGCGCCGGCCTCACTCGCGCGCTCCACGAGTTCCTTCTGACTGAACGCAGTCAGGAGCACGACAGGCGCGACGTGATTCTTGCTGAGCTTCTCCGCGGCGGAGATGCCGTCGAGGACGGGCATCTTCACGTCCATGATGACCAGGTCGGGGCGCAGCTCCGTGGCGAGCTGAACAGCGGTCTCGCCGTCGCCAGCCTCACCGACCACATCGAAGCCGTTGTCGCGGAGGATCTCCACGATGTCGAGGCGGATCAGCGACTCGTCCTCGGCGACGACGACGCGGCGCGGGGAGGTCGGGTTCGAGGCGGGGGTCAATTCCTGCTCAGTCACTCGTCCATCCTAGAGCCAGGAGAAGGGCGCACCTGCGATAGTGTCGAATGCGCGTGCGCCGGTGTGGCGGAATGGCAGACGCGACCGACTCAAACTCGGTTGTCTTCGGACGTGTGGGTTCGACTCCCACCACCGGCACGACGAAGGGCGGATGCCCGGGGCTCTCCCCCGGGCATCCGCCCTCTCCGCGCCTCCGGCCTACTTCTCGGCCTGGTAGATCGGCGCGTTGCCGTGCACAGCGTCGCCGATCCGGTGGACCCGGATGTCGTTCGTGCCGCCGATGATGCCGGGAGGGGACCCGGAGATGACCACGACCTTGTCCCCTTCTTTCGCGAGACCCTTGCCGAGGAAGAACTCGTCCACCTGGATGAACATGAGGTCGGTGTGGGCGACGTGCTCGACCAGGGTCGACTGCACGCCCCATGTGAGCGCCATCCGGCGACGGATCGCCGGGTCGACGGCGAATGCCATCATGGGGATCCCCGGGCGAAGCCGCGACATGCGTCGCGCCGTGTCGCCCGACTCGGTGAAGATCGCGATGTACTTCGCCTCGATGAACTCCGCGACCTCGTTGGCCGCGAGGGTCATGACACCGCCCTGGGTGCGCGGCTTGGCGTTGAACGGACGAATGCGCTCGAGGCCGTGCTCCTCGGTCGACTCGACGATGCGCGCCATCGTCTGCACCGTGACGACCGGGTAGTCGCCGACGCTCGTCTCCCCGGACAGCATGACCGCGTCGGCGCCGTCGAGAACGGCGTTGGCGACGTCGGATGCCTCGGCGCGCGTGGGCACCGGGGCGTGGGTCATCGACTCGAGCATCTGCGTCGCGACGATGACGGGCTTGGCCATGCGTCGGCACATCTCGACAGCGCGCTTCTGCACCACGGGAACCGCCTCGAGGGGCAGCTCGACAGCGAGGTCGCCGCGCGCGACCATGATGCCGTCGAACGCGTCGATGATCTCCTCGAGGTTGTCGACGGCCTGCGGCTTCTCGATCTTCGCGATGACGGGGATCTTGCGCCCCTCCTCCGCCATGATCTCGTGCACGCGGCTGATGTCCGCGGCATCCCGGACGAACGAGAGGGCGATGAGGTCGGCGCCGGCCTTCAGACCCCAGCGGAGGTCCTCCTCGTCCTTCTCGGAGAGGGCGGGGACGCTCACGGCGACACCGGGCAGGTTGATGCCCTTGTTGTTGGACACCGTGCCGGCGACGACGGTGCGGGTCGTGACGACCGGCCCGTCCACGCTCTCGACCTGGACGCGCACCTTGCCGTCGTCGATCAGGAGGAAATCGCCGGGCTTGACGTCGTCGGCGAGGCCCTTGAACGTCGTGCCCACGAGGTCGCGCGTGCCCACGACGTCGTCGGTGGTGATCCGCAGGATGTCGCCCACGGCGAGGTCGTGCGGGCCGTCGCTGAACTTTCCGAGGCGAATCTTCGGACCCTGCAGGTCGACGAGGATCGCGACGGCGCGGCCGGCGTCCTCCGCGGCCTTGCGCACATTGGCGAAGCGGACCTCGTGCTCGGCGTAGGAGCCGTGGCTCAGGTTCATGCGGGCCACGTCGACGCCGGCATCGATGATCGCGCGGATCATCTCGTACGACTCGGTGGCGGGGCCCAGGGTGGCGACGATCTTCGCGCGTCTCACTGACTGATCTCCGGTCTGTCTTCGGTTTTCGGGGGTTGACCTCAGCCTACGCGGGCTGCAGGCCGATGGCGACGTCGGTCGGGCGCACCGGAGACGGCAGGGCCGTCCGCCCCATGAGGTACTCGTCCACGGCGGCCGCCGCGGCCCGTCCCTCGGCGATCGCCCAGACGATCAGGGACTGGCCGCGACCGGCGTCGCCGGCCACGAACACGCCGGGTGCGGTCGACTGGTAGTCGTCACCGCGCTCGACGTTGCCGCGGCCCGTGAACACGGTACCCAGCTGGTCCTCGAGCGCGCTGCGCTCCGGGCCGGTGAACCCCATCGCGATGAGGACGAGATCGGCGGGGATCTCCCGCTCGGTGCCGCTCTTCGGCACGCGTCGGCCGTCCGCCAGATACTCCGTCTCCGCGAGCCGGAGCGCCCGGACTTCGCCCGCCTCGTTGCCGAGGAACTCGACGGTCGATGCGAGGTATGTCCGCTCGCCGCCCTCCTCGTGCGCCGAGGACACCTCGAAGAGGGTCGGCATGGTGGGCCACGGCTGGTGGTCGGGCCGCGCCGCAGGCGGCTGCTTGCCGATCGCGAGGTTGGTCACGCTCAGCGCGCCCTGTCGGTGCGCCGTGCCGATGCAGTCGGCGCCGGTGTCGCCGCCGCCGATGACGATGACGTGCTTGCCCTCGGCGTGGATCTGCTGCGGCACCTGGTCACCCGCGACAGCCTTGTTCGACTCGATGAGGTACTCCATCGCGAAGTGCACGCCCTCGAGGTCGCGGCCCGGGATGGCGAGCTCGCGGGGCACCGTGGCGCCGGTGGCGATCACCACGGCGTCGTACCGCGCGCGCAGGTCCGCCCACGTGATGTCGACTCCGATCTCCACGCCCGCGCGGAAGCGCGTGCCTTCGTCCTGCATCTGGCGCAGTCGTGCCTCGAGGTGGCGCTTCTCCATCTTGAAGTCGGGGATCCCGTAACGCAGAAGTCCCCCGATGCGGTCGTCGCGCTCGAAGACGGCGACCGTGTGGCCCGCGCGCGTCAGCTGCTGTGCGGCGGCGAGGCCGGCGGGACCCGATCCCACGACCGCGACGGTCTTGCCGGTCAGACGCGCCGGCGGCTCCGCCTCGACCCAGCCGTTCGCGAAGGCGTCATCGATCGTCGTGACCTCGATCTGCTTGATCGTGACGGCGGGCTGGTTGATCCCCAGCACGCACGACGACTCGCAGGGCGCGGGGCACAGCCGCCCCGTGAACTCGGGGAAGTTGTTCGTCGCGTGCAGGCGTTCGATCGCGGCGCGACCCTCGCCGCGCCACATGAGGTCGTTCCACTCCGGGATGAGGTTGCCCAGGGGGCATCCCTGGTGACAGAACGGGATGCCGCAGTCCATGCAGCGTCCTGCCTGACGACGGAGTACGGCCGAGTCGCCCGGCTCGTACACCTCTTTCCAGTCCATGATGCGCACGGGAACCGGCCGGCGCGCCGGGAGCTCACGCTCGGTGTTCTTCAGGAAGCCCTTCGGGTCAGCCACCGGTCACCTCCAGGATGCGGGTCCAGACGACGTCGCCGTCGGGGTCGAGCCCCTCGGCGACGGCATCGGTACGGGTCTTGAGCACCGCGGCGTAGTCGCGCGGCATCACGCGGACGAAGTTGTCGGCTTCCGCCTCGAAGTCGTCCAGCAGGGACGCGGCGAGCGTCGATCCGGTCTCGGCGACGTGGCGCTCGAGAAGGTCGCGCAGCATCTCGACGTCGCCGGAGCCGAGTTCGAGCAGCTCGAGCTCTCCCGAGGCGAGGGCCTCGCGGTTGACGAGGTCGCGATCGAGCTTGTAGACGTAGGCTGCGCCGCCGGACATGCCCGCGCCGAGGTTGCGCCCCGTGGGCCCGAGGATCACAGCGAGACCGCCGGTCATGTACTCGAGTGCGTGGTCGCCTACACCCTCCACGACCGCCGTTGCACCGGAGTTGCGCACGAGGAACCGCTCCCCCACGACGCCGCGCAGGAACAGGGTGCCCTGGGTCGCGCCGTAGCCGATCACGTTTCCGGCGATGACGTTGCGGGAGGCATCGAAGGAGGCATCCCGCGGCGGCCGGACGACGATCTGTCCGCCGGAGAGACCCTTGCCGACATAGTCGTTCGAGTCTCCTTCCAGCCGCAGCGTGATCCCGGCCGGAAGGAACGCGCCGAACGACTGCCCCGCCGAACCGGCGAGGTTGACTTCGATCGTCCCGGCGGGCAGCCCGTGCTCGCCGTGCGCGAGGGTGACGCGGTTGCCGAGCATGGTGCCGACGGCGCGCTCGGTGTTGCGAATGGGCAGGGAGATCTCGAAGTGACCGCCGTGGGCGATGACGTCCTGAGCCTGCTCGATCAGCTGTACGTCGAAGTGCTTCTCGAGCTCGTGGTCCTGCTCGCGTGCGTGACGACGCGGGGCGTCCTCGGCGAACGCGGGCCCATCGAGGATCGGTGTGAGGTCGAGGCCGGATGCCTTCCAGTGCTCGATCGCGCCGTTCACGTCGAGCAGATCGTTGCGACCGATCGCCTCGTCGAGCGAGCGGAAGCCGAGCTCGGCGAGGTACTCGCGCACCTCCTGTGCGAGGAACTGCATGAAGTTGACGACGAACTCCGGCTTGCCGGTGAAGCGGCTGCGCAGAACGGGGTTCTGGGTCGCAACGCCCACCGGGCACGTGTCGAGGTGGCAGACGCGCATCATGATGCAGCCCTCGACGACGAGCGCGGTCGTCGCGAAACCGAACTCCTCGGCTCCGAGCAGCGCCGCGACGATGACGTCACGCCCCGTCTTGAGCTGGCCGTCGGCCTGCACGACGACGCGGTCGCGCATGTCGTTGAGCATGAGCGTCTGCTGCGTCTCGGCAAGCCCCAGCTCCCACGGCGTGCCGGCGTGCTTGAGCGAGTTCAGAGGGCTCGCCCCCGTGCCGCCGTCATGGCCGGAGACGAGGATGACGTCGGCGAGGGCCTTCGCCGTCCCCGCGGCGACCGCACCGATGCCCGACTGACTGACGAGCTTCACGTGCACGCGGGCCGCCGGGTTCGCGCGCTTCAGATCGAAGATCAGCTGCTTGAGGTCCTCGATCGAATAGATGTCGTGGTGCGGCGGCGGCGAGATGAGGCCGACGCCGGGCGTGCCGCCGCGCGTCCGTGCGATCCAGGGGTACACCTTGCCGGGAGGCAGCTGTCCGCCCTCGCCGGGCTTCGCGCCCTGGGCGAGCTTGATCTGGATGTCGTCCGCGTGCGTCAGGTACATGCTCGTCACGCCAAAGCGGCCGGATGCCACCTGCTTGATGGCGCTGCGTCGCTCGGGGTCGAGCAACCGCTCTACGTCCTCGCCGCCCTCGCCCGTGTTCGACTTCGCGCCGATCGAGTTCATGGCGATCGCGAGGGTCTCGTGCGCCTCCTTCGAGATCGAGCCGTAACTCATCGCACCCGTCGAGAATCGCTTCACGATCGACTCGACCGGCTCGACCTCGTCGATCGGCACGGGCGGGCGCTCGCCGGTCTTGAGTCGGAACATGCCGCGGAGCGTCTTCAGCTCCGCCGCCTGGTCGTCGATGAGCTTCGTGTACTCGCGGAAGATGTCGTACCGGCGGGCGCGCGTGGCGTGCTGCAGGCGGAACACCGTGTCGGGCGTGAACAGGTGCGGCGCACCGTCACGACGCCACTGGTACTCGCCGCCGGTCCAGAGACGCTCGTGGGCGCGCGCGGCACCGTCCTCGGGATAGGCGTAATCGTGGCGCGCCTGGTTCTCCGCGGCGATCTCACGGATGCCGATGCCGCCGAGCTTCGTCTCGGTGCCCGTGAAGTACTTCTCGACGAATGCGTCGGACAGGCCGACCGCCTCGAACACCTGCGAGCCCGCGTACGACGACACCGTCGAGATGCCCATCTTCGACATGATCTTGAGCACGCCCTTGCCGAGCGCGTAGATGAGGTTGCGCACCGCCTTCTCGGGTGTCACACCGGTGATGAAGCCCGCGCGCACGAGGTACTCGACGGTCTCCATCGCGAGGTACGGGTTGATCGCCGAGGCGCCGTAGCCGATGAGGGTCGCGACGTGGTGCACTTCGCGCACGTCGCCCGCCTCGACCACGAGTCCGACCTTCATCCGGTTCTCCTGGCGGATGAGGTGGTGGTGCACCGCGGAGAGCATGAGCAGGGACGGAATCGGGACGAGGTCCTTGTTCGAGTCACGATCGCTCAGGATGATGAACTCGGCGCCCTGCGCGATCGCGGCATCCACTTCGGCGCACATCTCGTCGAGGCGATTCTCGAGGGCGTCGGGGCCCTTGTCGAAGTGGTAGAGCCCCCGCACCGTGACGGAGCGACGACCCGGCAGCGCCTTGTCGATGTTCTGGAGCTTCGCGAGCTCGTCGTTGTCGATCACGGGGAAGTCGAGTGTGATCGTGCGGGTGTGCTCCGGTCCCCATTCCAGCAGGTTCCGCTCCGGGCCCAGGCCGAGGGCCAGGGATGTCACGACTTCTTCGCGGATCGAGTCGAGCGGCGGGTTGGTCACCTGCGCGAACTGCTGCACGAAGTAGTCGAACAGGAGGCGCGGGCGCTCGCTCAGGACGGCGATCGGCGCGTCCGAGCCCATCGCACCGAGGGGCTCGGCGCCGTTCTGTCCCATCGGGGTGAGGAGGATGCGGACCTCCTCCTCCGTGTACCCGAAGGTGCGCTGGCGACGCGTGATCGACGCGATCGGGTGCACGATGTGCTCGCGCTCGGGAAGATCCTTGAGGCGCACGCGACCGGCATCCAGCCACTCCTGCCAGGGCTCGAGGGTCGCGAGGTCGCGCTTGACCTCGTCGTCCTCGATGATCCGACGCTGCGCCGTGTCGACGAGGAACATGCGCCCCGGGCGCAGCCGCCCGCGGCGCTTGATGCGCTCCGGAGCGAAGTCGAGCACGCCCGTCTCCGAGCCGATGACGACGATGCCGTCGGTCGTCTCGGTCCAGCGCCCAGGGCGCAGTCCGTTGCGGTCGAGCGTCGCACCGACGAGCGTGCCGTCCGTGAAGATGAGCGCGGCGGGGCCGTCCCACGGCTCCATCTGCATCGAGTGGTATTCGTAGAACGCGCGCAGGTCCGGCGCGATGTCGGCCTGCTTCTCGTACGCCTCCGGGACCATCATCATGATGGCGTGCGGGAGGCTGCGGCCGGTGAGGGTGAGAAGCTCGAGGACCTCGTCGAAGGATGCCGAGTCGCTCGCTCCCTCGGTGCAGATCGGCAGGAGCGGACGGATGTCGCCGATGAGCTCGGACTCGAGCTGCGACTGCCGCGCGCGCATCCAGTTGCGGTTCGCGCCGACGGTGTTGATCTCACCGTTGTGCGCGAGCATGCGCAGGGGCTGCGCGAGCGGCCACGACGGGAACGTGTTGGTCGAGTACCGCGAGTGCACGACGGCGAGTTCCGAAGCGAAGCGCTCGTCGGAGAGGTCGGGGTAGAACGGCTCCAGCTGAAGCGTCGTGACCATGCCCTTGTAGCCGAGCGTCCGCGAGCTCAGCGACACGAAGTACGCGTCGTGCTCGCGGCGGGCGCGCTTGCGCAGTCGGAAGACCCGACGATCGAGGTCGATCCCCGACAGTGCGGGCGCATCGCCGACGGCGGGACGTGAGACGAAAAGCTGCTCGAAGGCCGGCTGAGCGGCATGCGCGAGCTTGCCGAGGTGCGTGTCATCGGTCGGCACGACGCGCCAGCCCAGGACGGTCAGACCTTCGGAGGCCGCGATGTGCGCGACCCCGGCCTTGACGGCCGCGCGGGCCTCCTCGTCCACCGGAAGGAACGCCAGGCCCGCCGCGTACTCGCAGACGGGCGGGAGGTCGAAGTCCACGACCGCACGCAGGAAGGCATCCGGCATCTGCGTGAGGATGCCGGCGCCGTCGCCGGTACCCGCGTCCGAACCGATCGCGCCGCGGTGCTCGAGATTGCGCAGCGCCTCCAGGGCGAGAGACACGATGTCGTGCCCGGGCTCGCCGCGGAGCGTGGCGACCATCGCCAGTCCGCACGCATCCTTCTCGAAAGCGGGGTTGTACATGCCCTGCTTTGCGGGAAAGCTTCCGGGCGACGTGGACGTCGATTCACGACGGGGGCTCGGTGCCATACCTACCGTCCTCAATGATCTTGCTGCCGTGGGGACGACGTCGGCCCGGTGTCAAGCAGGGTGTGTGTCAAGCAGAGTGTGTAGCGGGGTGCTACTTCGAGGCGACGGCGCTTGTGGCAGTGTCCGCGACGGTATCGGACGTCGGGGGTGCGCTGACGTCGACGAATTCGTCGGTGTTCTGCGATTGTACATTCCCTCTGCGGCTGCCTTCGCGTCCCGGCTGGTACGGCGAGGGCTCCCGTCCCGGGTGGCGGCGCTTCTGCACGAAGAAGATGACGATTCCGATCACGACGCCGAAGATCGCCGCCCAGACGTTGGTGCGCAGACCGAAGAAGACCTCGCTCGGGTCGATGCGGATGTTCTCCCAGACGACGCGGCCCGCGCTGTACCAGACGAGGTAGAGGGCGAACAGGCGTCCCCACTGCAGCGTGAACCGCTTTCCCGCCCACAGGAGGAAGATGACACCGAGCGTGTTCCAGATCACCTCGTAGAGGAACGTGGGGTGGAAGAGGGTGCCCTCGGGAAGCCCCGCGGGCCACGCCGCGTTCGGATAGTCGATCTCAAGGCCCCAGGGGAGGTCGGTGGGGAGGCCGTAGAGCTCCTGGTTGAACCAGTTGCCGAAACGTCCGAGCGCTTGCGCGAGGAGAAGCCCCGGTGCAAGGGCGTCCGCGAAAGTCCAGAACCGGATGCCGGTCCACTTGCAGCCGAGCCAGGCGCCGATCGCGCCGCCGATGAGGGCACCGAAGATCGCGATGCCACCCTCCCAGATGCGGAAGATCGCCCAGATGTCCTTACCGTCGCCGAAATAGAAGCCCCAGTGGGTGACGACGTGGAAGATGCGGGCGCCGATGATCGCGAGGGGGACGGCGATCAGGCAGATGTCGATCACGACCCACGGCTCGGCTCCGCGTCTGGTCAGGCGGCGATTGGTCATGATCGCAGCGACGACGATCCCCGTGAGGATGCAGAGGGCGTAGAAGTGGATCGTCAGCGGGCCGATCTGGAACGAGCTGATCGAGGGGCTCGGAATCGACGCGGCGACGGAGGCGGTGGAAAGCACGAGGGGAAGTCTACTTCGCCCGTCGCGCCTCCCCCGCGCCGCGTCAGCGGCGGGTGCCGGATGCGAGAGCGCGCGCCTCGGCGGAGAGCCCGTCGACGCCCCCGTCGCGCAGCGCTCGCACGAGCGCTGTACCGACGATCGCGCCGTCGGCATACTCCATGACCCCGGCGACCTGGTCGGGCGTCGAGATGCCGATGCCGACGCACGCACGCTCCGCGCCGTGGTCGCGCAGGCGTGCGACGAGGGTCCGCGCCGCGGCATCCAGTTCCGCCCGCTCCCCCGTGATCCCCATCGTCGAGACCGTGTAGACGAAGCCCGTCGACGAGCGGACGATGAGGTCGAGCCGTTCGTCGGTGGAGGTGGGCGCGGCCAGGAAGACACGATCGAGTCCCGTGCGCTCGGACGCGGCGATCCAGTCGGCGGCGGCATCCGGGGTGATGTCGGGAGTGATCAGTCCCGCGCCGCCAGCGGCGGCGAGATCGTCGGCGTAGCGGTCGACGCCGTACTGCACGACGGGATTCCAGTACGTCATGACGAGGATCGGCACGTCGGTGCGCTCGGCGATCGCGCGCACCGCGGTGAAGGTGTCGCGCAGCCGGAACCCGGCGGCCAGGGCAGCACCGGTCGCTTCCTGGATGACGGGACCGTCCATGACCGGGTCGGAGTACGGCGGTCCCAGCTCGAGGATGTCGGCGCCGGCCTCTGCGAGAGCGACGGCCGCCTCGACCGAGGTATCGAGGTCGGGGTAGCCGATCGGGAGGTACCCGACGAAGGCGCCGCGTCCATCCGCGTGAGCCGCGTCGATGGCATCCGTGACCCGACTCACAGTTCGGTCCCCTCCCCCTTGGCGCCGTCGGTGGCGGCGGGCTCTTCGACCGGGCTGGCGCCCTCGTCGTACAGTCCGAACCAACGGGCCGCGGTGTCCATGTCCTTGTCGCCCCGTCCGGAGAGGCTCACGGCGATGATCGCGTCCGGCCCGAGCTCCCGCCCGAGCCGCAGCGCACCCGCGAGGGCATGCGCCGACTCGATCGCGGGGATGATGCCCTCCGTGCGGCTGAGCAGACGGAGCGCCTCCATCGCCTCGGTGTCGGTCGCGGGGATGTAGTCGGCGCGACCGATGGAGGCGAGCCAGGAGTGCTCGGGACCGACGCCCGGATAGTCGAGACCGGCCGAGATCGAATGCGACTCGACCGTCTGCCCGTCCTCGTCCTGCAGGACGAACGTTCGAGCCCCGTGCAGCACGCCTGGTCGCCCGCGTTCGATGGAAGCCGCGTGCTTCTCCGTATCCACGCCGTCGCCGGCCGCTTCCACCCCGTACAGACGCACGTTGGCGTCATCGAGGAAGGCGTCGAACATGCCGATCGCATTGGAGCCGCCGCCGACACAGGCGACGACGGCATCCGGCAGTCGCCCCGTCTCGTCGAGAAGCTGCGCGCGTGCCTCCTCGGAGATGATCTTCTGGAAGTCGCGCACCATCGCAGGGAACGGATGCGGCCCGGCCGCCGTGCCGAAGATGTAGTTCGTCGTCTCGACCGAGGCAACCCAGTCGCGGTACGCCTCGTTGATCGCGTCCTTGAGCGTTCGCGACCCGGTCGTCACGGGCACGACCTCGGCGCCGAGCAGACGCATGCGTGCGACGTTGAGCGCCTGCCGCTCGGTGTCGACCTCGCCCATGTAGACCGTACAGTCGAAGCCGAACAGAGCCGCCGCCGTCGCGGTCGCGACACCGTGCTGGCCGGCGCCGGTCTCGGCGATGACGCGGGTCTTGCCGAGACGCTTCGTGAGGAGCGCCTGCCCGATCACGTTGTTGATCTTGTGGGAGCCCGTGTGGTTGAGGTCCTCGCGCTTGAGGAAGATGCGCGCCCCGCCCGCGTGCTGCGCGAACCTCGGCACCTCGGTCAGCGCCGAAGGTCGCCCGGCGTAGGAGTGCAGGAGCGCTTCGAACTCGGCCTCGAAGGCGGGGTCGGCCTTCGCAGCCTCGTATTCCGCCGTCAGCTCATCGATCGCGGCGATGAGCGACTCGGGCATGTAGCGCCCGCCGAAGTCGCCGAAGAACGGACCGTGCTGGTCGCGCAAGCTGGTCATGATCCCGCCTCGAGGAATGCGTGCAGAGTGGATACCGGATCGTTGGTGACGAGCGCCTCACCCACGAGGACGACGTCGGCGCCCGCCTCCCGGTAGTGCGCGACGTCGGAGGGAGAGAGCACCGCGGACTCGGCGATCTTCACGGCATCCGCGGGAAAGCGCTCGACAAGCGAGCCGAACAGGTCGCGGTCGAGCTCGAAGGTCGAGAGGTCCCGCGCGTTCACGCCGATGAGTCGGGCGCCCAGGTCGGCCGCACGCTCGAGCTCCTCCCGCGAGTGGGTCTCGACGAGAGGCGTCATGCCGAGCTCGGTCACGAGGGAATGCAGTTCCCGCAGGAGCGGCTGCTCGAGGGCGGCCACGATGAGCAGCACGAGATCGGCACCGGAGGCCCGCGCCTCGAGGATCTGGTACGGGGTCGCGATGAAGTCCTTGCGGAGGACCGGCAGGCGCACGCGGCTCTTCACCGCTTCGAGGTCGGCGAGCGAACCCTTGAACTTCCGTCCCTCGGTGAGCACGGAGATCGCCGAGGCGCCCCCCTGCTCGTAGCGCGCGGCTTGGAGGGCCGGGTCGGGGATGGATGCCAGGTCGCCGCGCGACGGGCTCGCGCGCTTGACCTCGGCGATGATCTTGACGCGGTCGGCGGGAGCGAGGGCGGCGAGGGCGTCGAGCGCCGGTCCCTGAGCGAGCGCGGCGCGCTCCACCTCGGCGAGCGGCCTGAGCGCGGCGCGGGCCTCGGCATCCTCCACCGCACCCGCGGTGAGGTCTGCCAGCATGATCAGTGCTGCTTCGGCGAGTACTTCGGGCCGCGCGCGCCGTAACCGGCCTTGGCCAGCGCCCAGCCGACGATCGCGCCCGCCACGAGGAGGCCGAACGACGCCCACACGAGGACCGGCATGTCGAAGAAGAAGAACACGGTGCCCAGGGTCACGGCGACGAGCATGATCACAACGGCGGTCCAAGCGGCCGGGGAGTGTCCGTGGCCGGGGTCGTCGATGCTGCTCATGATTCTCCTTCTGCCGTGAGGCACTGCGGTGGCACTGTTGTGGCGCCGTTCTGACGCGGGCGGCTCGTCTCCGAGTCTAGCGGGCGGTCGGATCGTCGCCGTGCGACAGGTCGTCCCACGCGTCGATCGCGTCCTGCGGGCGCGACCCGGAGTCGGCGTGCCCCGTGACCGGCTCGCGCTGGTAGCGACGGCCGCCCGAGCGCCACCGGTGCGCCGTCGCGAGCGTGAAAGCGCCGCCGACGAGGATCAGAAGCCCCGCCACCGCAGCGGCGAAGGGCCAGAACGTGCCGGTGACGACGTCGACGAGATCGGCGACGGCATCGGCCCCGGAAAGCCCCGTCGACGCCGTCACGACGGTGGCCACGGCATCGGTCGGGTGCTCCAGCGCGATGCGGGCGGCGGCGATGAGGACTGCCCCACCGATGACGACGCCGAGCACGCCGAAGACGTAGCGGAGCGCCCGGCCGACGACCGTCAACGCGAGTCCCAGAGCGAGCGCGGCGAGGCTGAGGGGCGCGAGCACCGGCATCGCCGATGCGCCGGGCACGGGCAGGGGCTCATTCGCTCCCGCGCGCAGCGTGACCTCCAGCCACGTCTGCGTCGAGGAGATGATCGCGATCGCGCCGCCGACGACGATCGCGAGCACGCTGGTCAATCGCGCGCGGGCGATCACGGCGCGGTGCCCGTGATGGGCGCAAGGTCGTCGGCATCGAAGCAGGTGTGGTCGCCGGTGTGGCACGCGGCGCCGACCTGCTCGACGGAGATGAGGAGCGCATCGCCGTCACAATCCAGGCGTGCGCCCTTCACGTACTGCGCGTGGCCGGAAGTGTCGCCCTTCCGCCAGTACTCCTGCCGCGAGCGCGACCAGAACGTGACGCGGCCCTCGGTCAGGGTGCGGCGCAGAGCCTCGGCATCCATCCAACCGAGCATCAGCACCTCGCGGGTGTCGTACTGCTGGATGATCGCAGGGGCCAGCCCATCGGCGTTCCAGGCGACGCGGTCGATCCGGATGTCGTCGGTCATCGCCGCACCTCGATTCCGCCGGATGCCAGAGCATCCTTCACGTCGCCGATGGAGAGTTCACCGGAATGGAAGACGGATGCCGCGAGCACCGCGTCAGCTCCCGCGTGGATGGCGGGGGCGAAGTCGCGTGCGGCCCCGGCGCCACCCGAGGCGATCACCGGGACCGACGAGATCTCCCGCATGAGGGCGACGAGCTCGAGGTCGAACCCGTCCTTCGTGCCGTCGGCGTCGATCGAGTTGACGAGGAGCTCCCCCGCACCGCGGTCGATCGCCTCGCGCGCCCAGTCGAGGGCGTCGAGCTCGGTGAGCGTGCGACCTCCGTGCGTCGTGACGACGAACCCGGATCGGGTGCCGGGAGCGCGCTTGACGTCGAGAGAGAGGACGAGCACCTGCGCGCCGAACCGGTCGGCGATCTCTCCGATGAGATCGGGACGTGCGATCGCGGCCGAGTTCACCCCGACCTTGTCGGCGCCGACACCGAGGAGTCGCGCGACGTCGTCGGCAGAGCGCACTCCCCCGCCGACTGTCAACGGGATGAAGACCTCTTCGGCCGTCCGGCGCACGACGTCGTATGTCGTCGCACGGTCATCCACCGTCGCCGTCACATCGAGGAAGGTCAGTTCATCGGCTCCCTGAGCGAAGTACAGGGCGGCGAGCTCGACGGGGTCGCCCATGTCGCGCAGGTTCTCGAAGTTCACGCCCTTGACGACGCGGCCGGCGGCGACGTCGAGACACGGGATGACACGACACGCGAGCGACATCAGAGCCTCGCGTTGTGGATGGCGGTGACGAGGATCGCGCGCGCGCCGATGGCATACAAAGCGTCCATCACCTGGTTCACCGTCTTCCGCGGGCTCATGACGCGCACCGCGACCCACGCGGGGTCGCGCAGCGGCGAGATCGTCGGCGACTCGATCCCGGGTGCGAGCGCGACGGCCGTGTCGACGAGGTCGGCCGGCAGATCGTAGTCGATCAGCACGTAGCGACGCGCGACCATGACTCCGCGGAGGCGTCGCAGCAGGGTCTCCGTGCCGTCCGCCTCCACGGGAGCGCCGATGAGGACGGCCTCCGACTCCAGAAGCACGGGTCCGAAGATCTCCAGCCCGGCCTGGCGCAGCGTCGTGCCGGTCGAGACGACATCCGCCACGGCATCCGCGACGCCCAGCTGCACGGCGGACTCCACGGCACCGTCGAGCGGCACGAGATCGACCGCGACGCCCTGTTCGTCGAGGAATCCGTCGACGAGCCCCGGGTAGGCGGTCGCGACCCGGAGGCCCTCGAGATCGCTGATGTCGTGGAAGCGGCCGGGAGGGCCGGCGAAGCGGAACGTCGAGCCGCCGAAGCCGAGTTGTTCGATCTCGCGAGCACCCGGCATCCGGGCGTCCAGCAAAAGATCACGACCGGTGATGCCGACGTCGAGCGCGCCCGACCCGACGTAGGTCGCGATGTCCTTCGGCCGCAGGTAGAAGAACTCGACCTCGTTGACGGGGTCGATGACGTGGAGATCCTTGGGGTCGCGACGGCCGGTGTATCCGGCCTCGGCGAGCATCTCGGCGGCGGTGTCGGCAAGCGACCCCTTGTTCGGCACGGCGATTCGCAGCATGTCGAGTGAGCTTTCGGTTCAGGGCGGCTGTAGAGAGGAAGGGAGCGCGCTCAGAGATGTCGGTAGACGTCTTCGAGCGTGAGGCCCTTCGCGAGCATCAGCACCTGCAGGTGATACAGCAGCTGCGAAATCTCTTCGGCCGTCTCGGCGTCTGACTGGAACTCGGCGGCCATCCAGACCTCGGCGGCCTCTTCGACGATCTTCTTGCCGATCGCGTGGACACCGCGATCGAGCTGCGCAACCGTGCCGGATCCTTCGGGGCGGGAGGCCGCCGTGGCGGTCAGCTCCGCGAACAGGCCGTCGAACGTCTTCACCCTGACAGGCTACCGGTCCCGGAGGGGTCACGCTCTCGCAGCGATATCGTCAACGCATGGAACCGGTCCGACGATTGCTCGAAGGAGTCCTGGACGATGTCCGCGGCTTGGATGCCGGGCAGGTCGCCGACTACATTCCCGAACTCGCCCGCGCAGCGCCGGATCGACTGGCCGTCGCGGTGGCCGGACCTGCCGGCGGCGTCGTCGCCGCCGGAGATGCCGAGCTCGCCTTCACCATCCAATCGATCTCGAAGCCGTTCGTCTTCGCGCTGGCCCTCGACGAGCTCGGCCGGGACGAGGTGATCCGTCACGTCGGGGTCGAGCCGAGCGGTGAGCCGTTCAACGCGATCAGCCTGGAGCCGAGCACGGGGCGCCCGGCCAACCCCCTGATCAACGCCGGCGCGATCGCCACGACGGCCCTCGTCGCTCGGGCGGATCCTTCGGCGCGAGTGGCGGCCATCGTCGCGGGTCTGTCGCGGTTCGCTGGCCGCGAGTTGACCACCGACGAGGCCGTTTACGCCTCTGAGTCGGCCACCGGCCACCGCAATCGCGCGCTCGCGCACCTGCTGCGCTCGTATCGCCTCATCGACGGCGACCCGCACGACGTGGTGGAGGCGTACTTCCGGCAGTGCTCACTGCTCGTGACCGTCGCGGATCTCGCGGTGATGGCGGCGACACTGGCGTTCGGCGGGCGGAACCCGGTGACCGGTGAGCGCGTCATCACCGCGCGCACCGCGCGCGATGTCGTCTCGGTGATGACCAGCTGCGGGATGTACGACGGGTCCGGATCGTGGCTGCTCCGCGTCGGGCTTCCCGCCAAGAGCGGAGTGTCGGGTGGCATCATCGCCGTCGCGCCCTCCCAATTCGGCGTCGGCGTCATGAGTCCGCGTCTGGATGCCCACGGGAACAGCACGCGCGCGAGCGCCACCCTGGAAAGGCTCTCCGACGGTCTCGGGATGCATGTCTTCGACGAGCACGAGGCCATCGCGGCGCCGCGCGTCGCCATCGTGCGCGACAACACCGGCGGGGTCCGCGTGACGCTTGACGGCGAGCTCTCCTTCAGCGGTGCGGAGCGGGTGCTCGCTCAGCTGCGCGGCATCCACGTCGACATCGATGCGATTCCCCTCACCGTCGACCTTCGCGGGGTGACGCAGATGCACCCCGCCGCGCTCGCTGTCGTCCGCCAGCAGGTCGCCGCGCTCGGCGGGACCGTGGAGATCGAGGACTGAACCGCCGTCGCGTCGGCGAGAGGGTGAGGTGCGCGTCGGCCTCAGTGAGTATGGGCGGAAGCCGTGGAGCGCAGCGCTGCGATCGCCAGCGCAGGATCGGCTGCGCCGAAGACGGCGGAGCCGGCCACGAACGTGTCCGCACCGGCTTCGGCCGCCTGCGCGATCGTCGACTCGGAGATGCCGCCGTCGACCTGGAGCCAGACCTCGGATCCCCGCCGGCGGGCTTCGTCACGCAGACGGGCGAGCTTGGGCATCTGGTCGGGCATGAACGACTGGCCCCCGAAGCCCGGCTCGACAGTCATCACGAGGATCTGATCGAACTCGTCGAGCACGTCGTAGAGCCCTTCGACCGGGGTCGCGGGCTTCACCGCAACCCCGGCGCGCGCACCGATGCCTCGGAGGCGCCGGGCGAGAGTGACGGGATCGGCAGCGGCCTCCAGATGGAACGTCACCGATGCCGCACCGATCTCCGCGTACCCCGGCGCCCAGCGGTCGGGGTCCGTGATCATCAGATGAACATCCAGGGGCACGGGACTCGTGGCCTGGATCCGTTCGACCATCTGGGGGCCGAACGTGAGGTTCGGCACGAAGTGGTTGTCCATGACGTCGACGTGGACGAAGTCGGCATCCCCGATCCGTTCGAGGTCAGCCTGCATGTTGACGAAGTCGGCGGACAGGATGCTGGGGTTGATGCGTGCCACGCGCCCATTATCCACAGTCACCGGGGGCCCTGCGCCACGACGAGTGGTCGGGCCGGTATGTTCATACCGTCGCGGCTGCGACCTACGCGAGATTACATGAATGCACACGGGGGACGACGGATGAGTGAGAGCACAGGCGGGCCGAAGCCCGAGTGGGACGCGGCACGCGGCGAATGGGTGTCCGGCGCGTACCGCTGGGATGCGCCGGCCGGCCAGTGGGTGCTGCGCGAAACGACTCCGCAGCAGCCCTACGTCCCCGCCGCTCCGCAGACGAACGACGTTTCCGCGCCGCAGACGCCGTACGCGACCTCGCCGCAGGCACCGTACGCGACCTCACCGCAGGCGCCGTACGCGGCCTCGCCGCAGCCGCTCCCCGGCACGGGCACGCCGCCACCGGGAAAGAAGCTCCCGACGGGCGCACTGATCGGGATCATCGCCGGCGGCCTCGTGGTCGTCCTCGCGGTGGTCCTGGGCATCGTCTTCGCCGTCCGCGCGGTGGGTCCGGGACGATCGACCGCCGGCCCCCAGGAGGTCGTGTCGGACTACTTCGCCGCCCTCACGGCGGGCGACAGCAAAAAGGCATTGTCGTACCTCGATGCGAAGCCGGCGGACACGACCCTCCTGACCGATGAGGCGCTCGCCGCTTCTGCCGCGGCCGGTCCGATCGCGGACGTCGTCGTCACGGCATCCGAGGCATCCCGCACGGCGTACTCCGTCCCCGTCACCGTCGAGTACACGATCGGCGGGGAGCAGGTCAGCGGACAGTTCGAGGCCGTCGACTTCGAGCGCGATGGCTCGTGGACGCTCGGTCGCGGCACGATCGACATCTACGTGGGCGACGACTTCTCCGGGCTCAACCCCACGGTCAACGGTGTCGCGATTGACTCCGACACGATCACGGTCTTCCCCGGCGTCGTGGAACTCGCGATCGACAACGCGAACTACGCACTCACCGGGACGACCACCACGATCGTCAGCGACCCGGATGACTACTCCGCCGAGTTCGACGCGGATGTCGAGCTCAGCGACGCAGGTCTGACGACCTTCCGTGGCGCCGTGAACGACGCGGTCACCACGTGCATCGCCTCCAAGAGCCTCGTCGCCGGCTGCGGCATCGACCTGCCGGACGTCCTCAGCGACGGCACGAAGATCATCGATGGCACCGTCACACGCACGCTCCGCGCCGAGACGCAGGCGACCCTCGCGAACCTCGAGCCCGAGGAGATCTTCGGCGACCCGACTCAGGTGCGGGCGCCGTACCTGGGTGGACTCGACGTGACCGCCGACTGCGAAGTGAACGGGCAGCGCCAGACGGGGTGCACGTTCCTCTTCCTGCCCACGCTGGGATCGCCGCTCGTCGACATGGCGACAGAGCCGCCCGTCGTCCGCTGGGATTGATGCCGACGCGGGAATGAGGTGTGTCCGCCCGACCTCGGTGAGTTCCGTCCCGACGGTTTCAGCGGCGTCGCAGCAGCGAGATCGACATCGCATCGGTTCCGTGCCGGTGCGGCCAGAGCTGTGCGCGACGCGATGCTCCGGCATCCGCGAGATCGATCTCCGCGTTCGAGATGGCGGCGACGACCGCGCGGGCGTCCAGTTCATCCAGCGTGTCCGCGTGCGTGCGAAGCACCTCCGCCACAATGCCCGCGGTCTCTGCGAGGTGCGGTGAGCACGTGACGTACGCAACGATGCCTCCCGGCTTGAGCGCGCCGACGGCCGCGTCCAGGAGCGCGGTCTGGAGTGATGCGAGCGCGGGAACGTCCGCAGGTTGCTTGCGCCACCGCGCTTCCGGCCGGCGCCTCAGGGCGCCGAGACCCGTACACGGCGCGTCCACGAGGATGCGGTCGTACCGCCCGCGCCCCGCACGGACGCGGCCGTCCTCCTCCGACACCCGGACGTCGAGCGGCACGCCCGCGACGGAGTCTCGGACGAGCCCGGCTCGTGCGGGCGAGAGCTCGTTGGCCTCGAGACGGGCACCGTGTGCGAGGGCCTCTGCGGCCAGCACCGCGGTCTTCCCGCCCGGGGCGGCGCAGAGGTCGAGCCACACCTCTCCCGGCGTAACCGGAACGGCGCGGGCGAGGGCGAGGGCCGCCAACTGGGAGCCTTCGTCCTGCACGCGGACGCGACCGTCGGATGCCGCGACGACCGCGCCGGGGTCTCCCCCGGCCGAGCGGAATCCGATCGGCGAGTACGGCGTGGGAGTCGCGTCGGCCGGACGTTCGGCCAGACCGGGAAGAGCCGCGAGCGTCACGGTCGGCGAGGCGTTGTCGGCGTCGAGGAGGGCTTCGAGTTCGTCTGCGCGGCCTTCCGCGGCCAACGCGCGACGGAACGCGCGGATGACCCACACGGGGTGGGCGTAGCGCACCGAGAGCCGTTCGTCGTCGGAGCGCGCCGCGGCATCCAACCGTTCGAGCCATTCCTCTCGGCTGCGCTCGGAGATGCGACGCAGGACCGCGTTGGCGAACCCCGATGCGGAGGATCCAGCTGCCTGGCGCACCTGTCGAACGGTCTCGTTCACCGCGGCGTGTGACGGGGTGCGCATCGCGAGCAGCTGGTGCGCACCGAGCCGCAGCGCGTCGAGCACGGCAGGCTCGACCGCCGAGACGGGTCGACCGGCGGCATCCGCGATGATCGCGTCGTACGTTCCCTCGCGTCGAAGCGTGCCGTACGCGAGCTCGGTGGCGAGAGCGGCGTCTGCGCCGGACAGCCCGGCGCGCGCGATCGCACGCGGCAGGAGAAGGTTCGCGTAGGCGTCGGACGTGTGCACAGCGCGCAGCACGTCGTAGGCGACCCACCGCGGGGTACGCCCGGTCGCCGGCCGTGCGCGCTCATCGGCGCCGCCGCGCGAGCTCATCGGCGCTGCGCCCCGAGCTCAGCGCGCGGCGTCCCGCCGCGGAGCCCGCGCCACCAGTCCGCCGCGGCCATGGGACCCTTTCCCGCGGGCTGGACCGTTTTCACGAGGAGCGTCCCCTCCCCCGTACCGAGGAGGATGTCTCTGCCGACGGCAGCGAAGGCGCCAGGATCGAGCGGCTCGTCGGGGCCGCGCAGCGCCGCGAGCACCTTGAGGCGTTGCCCATCAACGACGACGTGGGCGCCCGGTTCGGGCGTCGTGCCACGATAGCGATCGAGGACCGCGTCGGCGGGGTCTTCGAGGTCGAGCGCGCCGTCGGCGAGCGTGAGCTTGGGCGCCAGCGTCGGCTCTCCCGTCTGCGGCAGCGCGTGAGCGCCACCGGACGCGATGTCGTCGACGACACCCGCGATGAGGGCGGCTCCGCGCTCGGCGAGGGCATCGAGCACCTCGCCCGCCGTGGCGCCCCGCGGGATGTCGTAGCGCAGCTGCGCGTACACATCGCCGGCGTCGAGCTGCGGTACGAGCTGGAAGACGGCCGCGCCCGTCGTGCGGTCGCCCGCGATGAGCGCCCGCTGCACGGGTGCCGCACCACGCCAGCGCGGCAGCAACGAGAAGTGCAGATTGATCCAGCCGTGCGTCGGCGTCGACAGGAGCGGCTCGCGCACGAGTCCGCCGTACGCCACGATCACGCCGAGATCGGCGCCGAGGGCAGTGATCTCCTCCGTGGCGGCGGCGTCGAGGCGGTCCGCCTTGATGATCGGCAGACCGAGCTCCCCGGCGGCCTGCGCGACGGGCGACGGCGTGAGCACGCGCTTGCGGCCGATCGGCGCGTCGGCACGCGTCACGACACCGACGACCTCGTGGGCCGATGCGGCGAGAGCGCGCAGCGAGGGAACCGCGGGCGCCGGCGTGCCGGCGAAGACGATGCGCATGGGTCTCCTGAAGGGGGTCGGAAGGGACGTCGTCCGCGGGTCAGAGATCGAGCTCGGGGACGTCGAGTCGCACTCTCAGGGTAGTCCGCGCCGCAGAGCGGTCTCCTCGAGCCCGCGCTCGGCGGCCCCGCAGCGCGTCGGCGACGACCGACGCGCGCAGGCTTTCCGCAACGACGCGGCCGAGCGCGTAGTCGAAGCGCACCAGCGCGCGGACACCCCCGTCATTTCTCGGATCGGCCTCTTGCGCTACCGGCCCGAGGATCGCCGTGGCATCCAGTGCGGGCACCGCTTCGCGGAGCGCGTGCAGCGCCGACTGCACCGCCACCGGCGACCCCTCGACCGCAGCGACCCGCACGGTCGGCGGCATATGCAGCGGCGCGCGGTCGACGAGCTCGGCACGGGCGTAGGCCGGCTGGGTCCACGTTGCAAGCGCCCGCGCGACCGGCCCCGTCACACCCACGAGATGCACGGGAGCCCCGGGACGCGCGAGCGCCGCGGCGTTGGACCACCAGCGCAGCGCCGACTCGCCGATGCGCAGCTGCTCGGCGAGCAGCATCCGGTCGCCGTCGAGGAGGATCACGGCGTGATACCCGCCGTCGGCGTGCGGCTCGGCGCCTCGCGTCGCAACGACGAGCGCGGGTCGTGCATCGACGGAGATCACCGGATGATCGCCGTCGGCGAGGATGACCCGGGTGTTCGGAAACGCCCGGCCCAGCTCGTCCGCCGTGCGCTCGCTCCCCGACGAGGCCATACGCAGCGTCGTCGACTGACAGTGTGCGCAGGACCACGACGAGATGGTGCGACCGCACCATGTGCAGTCCGGCGCCGCGCCAGGACGGCGGGCGCGTAGCGGACCGGTGCAGTGCGGACAACGCGCCGGCGTACGGCACTGGGCGCACACGAGCACGGGCGCGTAGCCGGGGCGAGCGACCTGGACGAGCACCGGGCCGGTCTCGAGCGCGGCGCGCGCGGACGCGAAGGCCGCCGACGGCACGCGCTGACCTCGGGACTCACCCTCGCGCGTTGCGGAGAGAACGACACTCGGGCTCTCGCGCCGGTGCGCGGGGACATCGCGGACCCACCCGATCTGGACGAGTCTCTCGACATCGCTCGTGCGGGTGTGCCCCGCGAAGACAAGCGCCGACTCTTCGAGCTCCTGTCGCACGAGCGCCGCATCGCGCGCGTGGATGCCGGGGCTCAACGGTTCGGCGAGATGCGGATCGCCGTCGTCCCAGACGATCACCGCACCGACGTCCGGTGCCGGCGCATACACCGTCGACCGATTGCCGACCACGACCGCGGGTGCTCCCCCGAGAAGGCGCAGGTACGTGGCGTAACGCTCGGGTCCGGGGCGTCGGGCATCATCGCGGACGATCGCATCGCCCGAAAGTCGCGCGGCGAGGACCGCGAGCACCTGATCCTCGTCGCGCTGGTCCGGGACGACGATGAGCGTGCTTTGACCGCGCCCGAGCGTATGGAGGGCGATCGCTGCCACGACCTCCGACCAGGCCCCCACGGGGGTGGCGCCTGCTGCTGCCGGCCGCGGTGGCGCGTCGAGCGCGATGCGCGCCCGGGCGGACAGGGCCGGGAGCAGGTCGGGATACCCCGAGAGGATCCCGTCGGCCCACGCCGTCGCGGCCTCGTCGACCTCGGCGGCGGTTGCGCCCTCCCCCGCGTCGCGGGCCGCGAGCCATGCCTTCTCCGCGCGCACCATGCGCTTCGGGATCACGAGCCGCAGGACGTCGCTCGCTGATCCCGCCGCACGGTCGGCGGCCCGCCGCGCGAGCGCGTAGAGCGCGGGCGGCAGCACGGCGACCGGTGAGACGATCGCCTCGACCTCGGAGAGGGGCTTCGCCGTACGGGTGGCGTCTGCGGCATCCACCGTCTCGACGAGGTACCCTTCGACGACGCGCCCGGCGGTCCGAAGTGGGACTTTGACGCGGACGCCCGGCACCGCATCGGCTTCGAGCGCGGCGGGAACCGCGTAGTCGAACAGCCGATCGAGCTGCGGAAGCGGCGAGTCGATCAGGACGCGCGCGACGAGGGGCATGGCGCGTACCGCGCGGTCAGAGCCGGGCAGCCGCGCGCAGCTCGTCGACGCGCGTCGTCTGCTCCCACGTGAAGTCGGAGAGCTCCCGGCCGAAGTGGCCGTACGCCGCAGTCTGCGCATAGATGGGGCGCAGGAGGTCGAGGTCGTCGATGATCGCCTGGGGTCGCAGGTCGAAGACGTCGCGGATCGCCCTCGTGATCGTCTCGTCGTCGACGGCGCCTGTGCCGAACGTCTCGACGTACAGCCCCACCGGCTCAGCGCGGCCGATGGCGTAGGCGATCTGCACCTCCAGCCGCTCGGCAAGGCCCGCGGCCACAGCGTTCTTCGCGACCCACCTCATCGCGTAGGCAGCGGAGCGATCGACTTTCGACGGGTCCTTACCGCTGAAGGCGCCACCGCCGTGGCGGGCCGCGCCTCCGTACGTGTCGATGATGATCTTCCTCCCGGTGAGACCCGCATCGCCCTTCGGGCCGCCGGTGACGAAAGGCCCCGCGGGGTTGATGACGTAGCGCACGTTCGACAGGTCGAGCCCCGTCGTCGCGAGCACCGGGTCGATGACCTCGGCCTGCACGGCGGCGCGGAGCGCCGCGAGCGAGATGTCGGGATTGTGCTGCGTCGAGAGGACCACCGTGTCGACGGTGCGCGGCACGGCACCGTCGTACCCGAGGGTGACCTGGGTCTTGCCGTCGGGGCGGAGGAAGCCGAGCGCACCCGACCGGCGGGCGTCGGTGAGGCGCTCCGCGAGGCGGTGCGCCGTCCAGATCGCCATCGGCATGAGCTGCGGCGTCTCGGTCGTCGCGTACCCGAACATGATGCCCTGATCACCCGCGCCGAGCGCATCGACGGGGTCGTCCGAACCGCCCTCACGATGCTCGATCGCAGTGTCGACGCCGGCGGCGATGTCGCTCGACTGTTCGCCGATCGATACCGTGACGCCGCACGAGTCGCCGTCGAATCCGGTCTCGCTCGAGGTGTACCCGATGCGGTTGACGACTCGGCGCACGATGCCCGGGATGTCGACGTAGCCGTCGGTGCGCACTTCGCCGGCGACGTGCACGAGGCCTGTCGTGACGAGGGTCTCCACGGCGACACGGCTCCCCGTGTCCTCCGCGAGAAGGGCGTCGAGGATCGAATCGGAGATCTGGTCGCAGATCTTGTCGGGGTGCCCCTCGGTGACGGATTCGGAGGTGAACAGGCGCAGACTCATCGGGATCTCCAGGATTCAGCGGGCACGGACACCATCATGCCCGCGGTCCCCGACATCGGTGCGAACGCACGACATCCGGGGACACGCGGGCATGGCAGACACCGCGGAGCGTCAGCGGCTCCGCGGCATCCGGATCACTCGGCCTGACGAAGGCGCAGCTTGTCCTCGTGGATCTCGTGCAGCGCGATGGTCAGCGGCTTGTCCTCGACCGACGAGTCGACGAGCGGTCCGACGTTGTCGAAGAGGTTGCCCTCGTGCAGGTCCGAGTAGTAGTCGTTGATCTGACGCGCGCGCTTGGACGCGTAGATGACGAGCTGGTACTTCGAGTCGACCTTCTCGAGGAGAGCGTCGATGGGCGGGTCGATGATGCCCTTGTCACGTCCGGCCATGATGAACCTCCAGGATCGGATGGCGGTGAAAGCGTGCGGTGGAAAACTCGCGAGCCGCAGGATGCCGCGGCATCCGACCATTCTATCAGCGCGCGAGCGCGGCGACCTCTGCGGCGGCACGGGCCACGTCGTCGTTGACGACGACGTAGTCGAACTCGCCCTGCGAGGCGAGCTCGGTCTTGGCTGTGCGCAGACGCCGCGCGCGCTCCTCCTCGTCTTCGGTCCCACGGCCCACGAGCCGCTGGACGAGCTCGTCCCAGGTCGGCGGGAGCAGGAAGACGAGAGCCGCGTCGGGCGCGGCGGCGCGCACCTGACGAGCCCCCTGGAGGTCGATCTCGAGGAGGACGGTACGCCCCTCGGCGAGGGCCTTCTCGATGGGGGCCTTCGGCGTGCCGTACCGGTACGCGTTGTGCACCGTGGCCCATTCGAGCAGCTCGCCGCTCGCGACGAGGCGGTCGAACTCCGCGTCGTCGACGAAGAAGTAGTGCTCGCCGTCCACTTCGCCCGGACGCGGAGCGCGGGTCGTCGCGGAGACCGAGAGGAGGATCTCGGGGTGATGCTCCTTGATGTGGGCGGCGACGGTCCCCTTGCCCACGGCCGTCGGGCCGGCGAGGACGACGAGGCGGCTGCGACCCGCACGCGGAGCCGGAACGGGGAAGCGCTCGTCGAGCCAGTGCGCGAGCGCGACACGCTGGCGCGGCCCCAGGCCACCGAGCCGCTTGACGGGGGCGATGCCGAGTTCCGCGAGGATCCGGTCGCGCTTGCCCTCGCCGATCGCCGGAAGCGCGGTGAGGAACTCGGTGACGCGCATGGCGCCGGCGGGCGTATCGGGGTGCTCCTGGGCGCGACGCAGCAACTCTTGTGCCGACAGGACGCGCATCGCGACGTCCTTCTTCAGGGCCGCTCTTTCCCGGCGCGCCGCAACGGCACGTCGGGATGCCGCGGCGCGGTCGACCTCGGGTGGGCGGCGCGTCTGGATCATCACCCTCTACGGTACAGCGCGACGCGCTCCTCGATGCGCGCCGCGAGGCGCTCCGGCCCGGCGGACAAGACGCTCCGGCTCTCGCTCGCGACCACCTGCGACGCGACGTAGCCGAACAGGCGGCCGAGGTCGGCGGGCTCGGCACCCTGCGCGCCGAACCCCGGCGCGAGGATCGGCGTGCCGGCGAGCACGATGTCGGTGAGGCCGAAAGCACGCCGATCGACGGTGGCACCGACGACGAGTCCGACCGAGCCGAGCGAACCGGGGGCCCCGATGTTGCGCGCCGCGACATCGTGCGCGACGCGCTCGGCGACCGTCTCCTCGTCGTCGATCCGTGCCTGTTGACCGGCCGCGGCTTCGGGATTGCTCGTCGCGGCGAGGACGAACGCGCCCTTGTCGTGCTCGAGCGCCGTGGAGAGCGCCCCGTGCAGAGCATCCGTGCCGAGGTAGGGGCTGAGGGTCACCGCGTCGCACTCGAGCGGAGCACCGGGGACGAGCCACGCCGCGGCGTAGCCGTCCATCGTCGTGCCGATGTCGCCGCGCTTGGCGTCGGCGATGACGAGGAGCCCCGCCGTGCGCGCGGCTGCCATCACGTCCTCGAGCGCCGCGAACCCGGCCGAGCCGTAGCGTTCGTAGAAGGCGACCTGCGGCTTCACGATGCCCACCCGACCCGCTGCGGCCTCGACCGTGCGCAGGCCGAACTCGCGGGCCCCGGATGCCGAGGCATCCAGCCCCCACGCGCGCAGCAGCGCCTCGTGCGGGTCGATCCCGACGCACAGGGGTCCGTGCGTGTCGAGCGCGACCCGCAGCCGCGCGCCGAAGCTCACCGACCGACCTCCGCGAGGCGCTCGGCGCGATCCTGCGCGTACTCCTGCAGGCTCTTCACGTCGAAGCCCTCCCGCAGCACCGGCAGGGCGCTCACCGCGGCGCCCAGCACCGCCATCGTCGTGAAGAGCGCCTTGTCGGCCGCGACCGCCGCCGCGCGGATCTCGTAGCCGTCGGCGCGCGCGATTCCCCCCGAGGGCGTGTTCACGACGATGTCGATCTCGCCCGCGTTGATGAGGTCGACGACGTTGCGCTCCCCCGACTCCTGCGTGTCGGAGTACTTGCTCACGACGTCGACGCGGATGCCGTTGCGCGCGAGGATCTCGGCGGTGCCTTCCGTCGCGGTCAGGCGGAAGCCGAGCTCCTGCAGCCGGTGCGCCGGCAGGATCACGGCACGCTTGTCGTCGTCCGCGACGGAGAGGAAGACGGTGCCCGAGGTCGGGAGCCCGCCGTACGCGCCCGCCTGGCTCTTCGCGAACGCCGTCGGGAAGTCGCGGTCGATTCCCATGACCTCGCCGGTCGAGCGCATCTCGGGGCCGAGGACGGAGTCGACGGTGTGACCGTCGGCGGTGCGGAACCGCTTGAACGGCAGCACCGCCTCCTTGACGGCGACGGGCGCGTCGAGCGGAACACGCGACCCGTCCTGTGCCGGCAGGAGACCCTCGTCCTTGAGCTCTGCGATCGTCGCGCCCGCCATGATGCGGCTCGCTGCCTTCGCAAGGGGGATGCCGAGGGCCTTCGAGACGAACGGGACCGTGCGGCTCGCGCGCGGGTTCGCCTCGATGACGTAGAGCACGCCCGCCGAGACCGCGAACTGCACGTTCAGCAGGCCACGCACACCGACGCCCTCGGCGATCGCAAGGGTCGCGGTGCGCACGCGGTCGATCTCGGTGCGGCCGAGCGAGACGGGCGGCAGGGTGCACGACGAGTCACCCGAGTGGATGCCGGCCTCTTCGAGGTGCTCCATGACGCCGCCGATGTAGAGCTCGTGTCCGTCGTAGAGCGCGTCGACGTCGAGCTCCACGGCGTCGTCGAGGAACCGGTCGACGAGAAGCGGTTTGCCCTCTTCGATGACGACCTCGCCGGCCGTGCGCACGAAGTAGTCGCGCAGGCTCTCGGTGTCGTACACGATCTCCATGCCGCGGCCGCCGAGCACGAAGCTCGGGCGCACGAGCACCGGGTACCCGATCTCCTCGGCGATCGCGATGGCACCCGCCTCGTCCGTGGCCGTGCCGTGGCGCGGGGCGATGAGCCCCGCGCGGTCGAGTAGCTGCGAGAAGAGTTCGCGCTCCTCCGCGATGTCGATCGCGGCGGGCGAGGTGCCGAGGATCGTGTAGCCCGCCTCCTCGATCCCCTTCGCGAGGCCGAGCGGCGTCTGGCCGCCGAGCTGGCAGACGACACCCACGATCTCACCCGATGCGCTCTCCGCGTGCAGAACCTCGAGCACGTCCTCGAGGGTCAGCGGCTCGAAGTAGAGGCGATCGGAGGTGTCGTAGTCGGTCGAGACGGTCTCGGGGTTGCAGTTGACCATGATGGTCTCGAACCCCGCGTCGGCGAGGGCGAACGACGCGTGCACGCACGAGTAGTCGAACTCGACGCCCTGCCCGATGCGGTTCGGCCCCGAGCCGATGATGACGACCTTCTGCCGCTCGGAGGGCGTGACCTCGGTCTCGTAGTCGTAGCTCGAGTAGTGGTACGGGGTCAGCGCCGGGAACTCCCCCGCGCAGGTGTCGACGGTCTTGTAGACGGGCCGGATGCCGAGGCTGTGGCGGATGCCGCGGATCTCGGACTCCGAGACCCCGCGGAGCTCGGCGAGCTGCGCATCCGAGAAGCCGTGCTCCTTCGCGAGGCGGAGGGTCGCGGCATCCAGCTCAGGAGCCTTCTGCACGAACGCGGCGACCTCGTTGATGAGGGCCATCTGGTCGAGGAACCACGGGTCGATCTTCGTCGCCTCGAAGGCCTGCTCGACCGTGGCGCCGAGCCGCATGGCCTGCTGCAGCACGACGATGCGGCCGTCGGTCGGCTTCTTCGCGATCTCGAGCAGTTCCTCGACGCTGCGCGACTCCGGACCCCAGTGGAAGCTCGATCCGCGCTTCTCGAGCGAGCGCAGCGCCTTCTGCAGCGCGGTCGTGTAGTTGCGACCGATCGCCATCGCCTCGCCGACCGACTTCATGGTGGTCGTCAGCGTGGTGTCGGCGTTCGGGAACTTCTCGAAGTTGAACCGCGGCACCTTCACGACGACGTAGTCGAGCGTCGGCTCGAAGCTCGCCGGCGTCGCCTGCGTGATGTCGTTCGGGACCTCGTCGAGGCGGTAGCCGATCGCGAGCTTCGCGGCGAGTTTCGCGATCGGGAACCCGGTGGCCTTCGACGCCAGCGCTGACGAGCGCGACACGCGCGGGTTCATCTCGATGACGATGATGCGGCCGGTCGCCGGGTCGACGGCGAACTGGATGTTGCAGCCGCCCGTGTCGACGCCGACGGCGCGGATGATGTCGATGCCGATATCGCGGAGCTTCTGATACTCGCGGTCGGTGAGGGTGAGGGCGGGTGCGACGGTGATCGAGTCGCCCGTGTGCACGCCGACGGGGTCGACGTTCTCGATCGAGCAGACGACGACCGTGTTGTCGGCGGTGTCCCGCATGAGCTCGAGCTCGTACTCCTTCCAGCCGAGGATCGACTCCTCGAGGAGCACTTCGGTGGTCGGCGAGTCGCGCAGGCCCGCACCGCCGATGCGGCGGAGGTCGTCCTCGTCGTACGCGAAGCCCGAACCGAGCCCGCCCATCGTGAAGGACGGCCGGACGACGAGCGGATAGCCGAGCTCGGCAGCGCCGGCGAGCAGGTCGTCCATCGTGTGGGCGATGACCGAGCGGGCGACGTCCGCCCCGGCATCCAGCACCAGCTGCTTGAAGATCTGACGGTCCTCGCCCTTGCGGATCGCGTCGACCTTCGCTCCGATGAGCTCGACGCCGTACTTCTCCAGGATCCCCTGCTCGTGCAGGGCCATCGCGGCGTTGAGGGCCGTCTGGCCGCCGAGAGTCGGCAGGATCGCGTCGGGCTTCTCCTTCTGGATGATCGTCTCGATGACCGCCGGGGTGATCGGCTCGATGTACGTCGCGTCGGCGAAGTCGGGGTCGGTCATGATCGTGGCCGGGTTCGAGTTCACGAGGATGACGCGCACGCCCTCCTCGCGGAGCACGCGGCACGCCTGGGTGCCGGAGTAGTCGAACTCGCAGGCCTGGCCGATGACGATCGGGCCCGACCCGATGACGAGGACGCTCTTGATGTCGTCGCGCTTGGGCATTACTTGCTGGCCTCCAGGGTCGAGCGAACGAGATCGGCGAAGCGATCGAACAGGTAGTTGGCGTCGTGCGGTCCGGCGGCGGCCTCGGGGTGGTACTGCACGCTGAACGCGGGGATGTCGAGGGCACGCAGACCCTCCACGACGTTGTCGTTGAGGCCGATGTGGCTCACCTCGACGCGGCCGTAGCCGTTCGGCGAGTCCACCTCGCCCTCGAGCGGCGCATCGACGGCGAAACCGTGGTTGTGCGCCGTGATCTCCACGCGCCCGGTCTGCTTGTCGAGGACGGGCTGGTTGATGCCGCGGTGACCGAACGGCAGCTTGTAGGTGCCGAATCCGAGGGCACGACCGAGCAACTGGTTGCCGAAGCAGATCCCGAAGAACGGCAGGCGCTCATCCAGCACCGCGCGCAGGAGCGCGACGTGGTCGTCGGACGCCGCGGGGTCGCCGGGACCGTTGGAGTAGAACACCGCGACCGGATCGATCGCGCGGATCTCGTCGATCGTCACCGACTGCGGCAGCACGTGCACGTCGAAGCCGCGCGCGGCGAGGTTGTCGATCGTGGCCTGCTTGACGCCCAGATCGAGCACGGCGAGGTTACCGATCCGCTCGGCCGTCGCCGGCGTGACCTCGGCGGCGGCGACGGACACCTCGGCGGAGAGGTTCTGGCCCGACATCTCCGGGGCTTCGCGGACGAGGCGCAGCTGCTCCTCGGCATCCAGCGCGGCGGCCTTGCCGGAGAACACCCCGCCGCGCATCGAGCCCGCCGAGCGCAGGACACGCGTGATGGCGCGCGTGTCGACCCCCGAGATGCCGACGATGCCGTCGCGGACGAGCGCATCATCGAGCGACTCGTCGGCGCGCCAGTTGGACACGACGCGCGAGGGATCGCGCACGATGTAGCCGGCGACCCAGATGCGGCGCGACTCGGGGTCTTCGCCGTTCATCCCGGTGTTGCCGATGTGCGGAGCAGTCTGAAGCACGATCTGGCCGGCGTAGGAGGGGTCGGTGAGGGTCTCCTGGTAGCCGGTCATGCCGGTCGCGAAGACGACCTCGCCGAGGGTCACGCCGCGCGCACCATAGGCACGGCCGGGGTGACGCGACCCGTCCTCGAGCACGAGGACGGCGGGGTCGGTGATGAAGGAGGCGATGGGGGTCATGCGTCGGTTCCCGTCGAAGTGTCGGTGGGTGAAGTGTGGGGGTCGGATGCCGCGGCGAGCGGCAACGTCGCGGCGATCGCGTCCGCGAGCGCGCGCGCCGAGGCATCCTGGGGCCGGAGGTAGGTGTCGACGAGCCGGCTGTCGTGTTCGCCGTGCTGCGCCCGCCAGGTGAGGCGGACGAGGCCGCCGGGCTCCACGACGCGGTCGATCGCGACCCGCGCGAGGTCGACGCCGGCGATCTGAGCGACCGGGATGAAGAGCGGAGCGGCGCCCGGGAGCTCCAACGCGATCCCGTGATCGGTCACCGTCACGTCGGCCCGCGACCGGAAGGCGAGCCCGGCGATCGCGAGGCGCTCGAGCGGCTCGTCGTGGGGCGTCGTGGCGACGTAGAAGCCGGAAGCGGCCGATGTCGCCCGTGCGCCGGTCGGGATCTCACCGACGGGGGCCCGGAGGTCGCCGTCACGTCGAGTGCGGCGTCGCCAGGCGAGCACGCCGAGCGCGATCAGCACCACGACGACCGCGAGGATCACGAGGAGTGCGCCCTCGCGGGTCACGCGTCGACCGCCGTCATCGACTCGGCCACGGCGCCGTCGGCGACCGTCACCGCGCCGCGGAAGAGCGTCCAGCGCACGTCACCGGGAAGCTCCCGGCCCAGGTACGGAGAGTTGACGCTGCTCCCCCGCAGATCGTTCCTCGAGAAGACGCGGGCCGGCGACGGGTCGTAGAGCGTGAGGGACGCGGGTGCACCGGCCTCGAGCGGCGTTCCGGCGTCGGCGAGGCGACCGATGCGCGCGGGCGCGGCCGACATGACGCGGGCAACGCCGGCCCAGTCGAGCAGGCCCGTGGCGACCATCGCCTCGTGCACGACACGGAGCGCCGACTCGAGGCCGACCATGCCGTTCGCGGCCGCCTGCCACTCGCACGACTTGGACTCGTCGGGGTGCGGCGCGTGGTCGGTCGCGACGATGTCGATCGTGCCGTCGGCCAGGCCCTCCCGGACGGCCCGCACGTCTTCGTCGCGGCGGAGCGGCGGGTTGACCTTGAAGCGCGCATCATACCCGCGCACCAGCTCCTCGGTGAGGAGCAGATGGTGGGGCGTGACCTCGGCAGTGACGTTCACACCGCGCTTCTTCGCCCACCGGATGATGTCGACCGATCCGGCGGTGGAGAGGTGGCACACGTGCAGGCGCGAGCCGACGTGCTCGGCGAGCAGCACGTCCCGCGCGATGATCGCCTCCTCGGCGACGGCGGGCCAGCCCGCAAGCCCCAGCTCGGCCGAGACGGTCCCCTCGTTCATCTGAGCGCCCTCGGTCAGGCGGGGGTCCTGCGCGTGCTGCGCGACGACGCCGTCGAACGCCTTCACGTATTCCAGCGCGCGTCGCATGATGAGCGGGTCGAAGACGCAGAATCCGTCGTCACTGAAGACGCGCACACGCGCGCGGGACGACGCCATCGCTCCGAGCTCCGCGAGGCGCTCGCCCTTCTGTCCGACCGTCACGGCGCCGATCGGCTGGACGTGGACGTAGCCGGCGGCCTCGCCGAGAGCGAGCTCCTGCTCGACGACACCGGCCGTGTCGGCGACGGGAGAGGTGTTCGGCATCGCGAACACGGTCGTGTACCCGCCCGCCGCAGCGGCGCGCGACCCCGAAAGGATCGTCTCGGATGCCTCGTAGCCGGGCTCGCGCAGATGCGTGTGCAGGTCGACGAGCCCCGGCAGGGCGATGAGCCCGTCGGCGTCGATCACGGTCGCACCCGCGCGCGAGAGGCCGGCGCCGACCTCGACGATCACGCCGTCCGTGATGAGCAGGTCCGCGGCATCCCCGCCGCTCAGGCGGGCTCCCTTGATCAGGTACGTCATCGGGCGTCCTCCTGCGTCGTCGTGTCGCGCTGTTCGTTCCGTTCGCCGGCCAGCAGCAGGTAGAGCGCCGCCATGCGCACCGAGACGCCGTTCGCGACCTGCTCCAGCACGGTCGAACGCGGCGAATCGGCGGCGTCGGCGGAGATCTCCAGCCCGCGGTTCATGGGTCCGGGGTGCATGACGATGCTACCTTCCGGCAGTGCCTGGAGGCGCGCCCGGTCGAGCCCCCAGCGACGCGCATACTCGCGCTCCGTGGGGAAGTAGGCGGCGCTCATCCGCTCGAGCTGGATGCGGAGCATCATGATCGCATCGGGGCCGGCGCCGATCGCGTCGTCGAGGTCGTAGGACACCTCGACCGGCCACGCCGAGATGTCCTGCGGCACGAGGGTGGGCGGCGCGACGATCGTCATATGCGCACCGAGCGTCGCGAGGAGCCACACGTTCGAGCGCGCGACGCGCGAGTGCAGGATGTCGCCGACGATCGCGACCCGGATGCCGCTGAGATCCCGCCCCCGACTGTCGTCGCCGAACGTGCGCTTGCGGATGGTGAACGCGTCGAGAAGAGCCTGCGTCGGATGCTCGTGGGTGCCGTCGCCGGCGTTGACGACGCCGGCGGTGATCCAGCCGCTGGTGGCGAGCGTGCGCGGAGCCCCTGACGCGCCGTGGCGGATGACGACGGCATCCGCACCCATCGCCTGCAGCGTCTGGGCCGTGTCCTTGAGGGACTCCCCCTTGCTGACCGACGAACCCTTCGCGGAGAAGTTGATGACGTCTGCGGAGAGGCGCTTGGCGGCGGCCTCGAAGGAGATCCGCGTTCGCGTGGAGTCTTCGAAGAAGAGGTTGACCACCGTCTTGCCGCGCAGCGTCGGCAGCTTCTTGACCTCGCGCGACTGCGTGTCGCGCATGTCTTCGGCGACGTCGAGGATCTGCAGCGCGGACGCGCGGCTGAGCGTCTTGGTGTCGAGGAGGTGCCTCATGATGCGATCGTCACCTCTTCGATGCCGTCGGTCTCGGCGAGGTGCACGTTGACACGCTCGCTGCGGGCGCTGGGCAGGTTCTTTCCGACGAAGTCGGGGCGGATCGGGAGCTCCCGGTGCCCGCGGTCGACGAGGATCGCGAGGCGCACGGCGGCCGGGCGGCCGATGTCACCGAGCGCGTCCAACGCGGCGCGGATCGACCGGCCGGAGAACAGCACGTCGTCGACGAGCACGACCGTCTTTCCGTCGATTCCGCCCGCGGGAATGGACGTCGGATGCGGCGCGCGCGTCGGGTTGCGGTGCAGATCGTCGCGGTACATCGTGACGTCGAGCGCTCCGACCGGCACGGTGGTTCCCGAGATGTCGGCGAGGAGACCGCCGATACGATCCGCGAGCGTGACGCCACGGGTCGGGATGCCGAGGAGTACGAGGTCGTCGGGGCCCTTGTTGGACTCGACGATCTCGTGCGAGATCCGAGTCAGGGCACGGGCGATGTCGGCGGCGTGCATCACCGTCCGAACGGAGTCGGGCGTGACCATGCGCTGCTCCCTTCTCCGCCTCACGGGACGGGGTTAAAGGTTGCGGGTGTATCGCATTCCAGCCTACCGGACGAAGAGCGCCCGCACACCCGCGCGCGCACCGGTCAACGCGAAGACGAGGAGGGTGACCGACCAGAAGCCGCCGAGGCTGACGGCGTCGCCGAACAGGAGGTCTTCGAGCCAGAGGAGGACGAATTTGCTGCCGGGCAGGATCAGCACGAGCATCGCGATCGAGGTCGCTCGCTGGAGCGGCCGGGATGCCGCGCGCAGACGCGAGAGCACCGACTTCTTGACCAGGAGCACGACCTCGAGCACGCCCTTGAGCATGATCGCGGTCAGCAGCGACGTGGCGAAGCTCTCGCTCACGACGCCCGGGAAGAACTGCGCCACGAGGTTCAAGACGACGACGTAGACGAAGATGTCGGCGAGATCCAGAGGGGTGATCTTCATGGCGTGCTCAACTCGCCGGCCGAGCGCGGAGCCGCTCGTACAGGCCGCATTCGATCATCATCTGCACGAGGTCAGCCTCGCTCATCCTCCGCGCCGCCGCGATCACCTCAGCGCTGGCATTCTCGTGCTGCCAGAGCGCATCGGAGAGCACGATGCGCAGGGCGGGAGAATTCGCGAAGTCAACGACGGTGTTGTTCTTCGCCTGCTCGGCGAGCCCGGCGTCTTCCGCTGCCTCGGCGAGGAGCGTCTCGATGAGTCCGACCTTGTACTCGTCTTTCGCGTCGAGGTCGCCGAGGTATCTGTTGACCTTCTCAATGAGCTCGGATGTCGAAGCTCGTTCCTTTTCGCGGAGCGCCGCCATGCCGGCCTCGGTGATACCTCGCAGTCCTTCGGCATCGCCGGCGGTCAGCGCGATGTCTTCCTGCTTGAGCTTCTCGAGCTTGTAGTGCGTAAGCACAACGTCCGAGACGTCGACGACCTCGCTGCTCCCTCCGTCATCGAGGGCCCGGAGGCGCCGAGCGAGGAGGTCGGCGAAGACGGAGAGCTTTTCGTAGCGCGGGTCGCCGAAGTGGAGCACCTGGGAGAAGAACGCGTACAGGGTGACGTACTGCGAGAGGGTCGCACGGAAGTCGATGAGGCGCTCGCGCTCCTCGTCGTCGCTCGCCGCGAGCCAGCGTGCGGAGAAGCGATCGACCGCCGGATCGAGGTGCGCCGACAGTGCGTTGTGCGCCGCACCTGCGGCACCCGAGAGAGTCGTCCAGTCGGCCCAGACCTGATTGACCTCGGCCCACGTGAAGACACCGATCGCGTCGAGCTTGTTCACGAGGTTCAGGACGAGGTCGGGGTCGGACGCGGTCTCGATGCGCGCCTCTTCGTAGTACTCCTGGAACGCGGCCTGGATGATCGCCGGGTCGTTGACGAAGTCGAGCACGTAGGTCTCGGTCTTGCCGAGAGTCGTGCGGTTCAGGCGCGACAGGGTCTGGACGGCTGCAATGCCCGACAGCTGCTTGTCGACGTACATCGCGACGAGCAGCGGCTGATCGAACCCGGTCTGGTATTTGTTCGCGACGATCAGCACGTGGTGGTCGGGCTGGGCGAAGACGTCGGCGAGGTCGCGTCCCTTGAGGGAGGGGTTCAGGGATGCCTCGGTCACGACCTTTTGGGCGACTCCGGGCAGAGCGGTGACGTCGGGGTCGGGCACCTCACCCGAGAAGGCGACGAGAGCCCGGAGTGGCAGGTTTCGCTCCGCGGCGAGCTTCTCGAACGCACGCGCATAGCGCACCGCCGCCGCACGCGACGAGGTGACGATCATCGCCTTCGCGCGCCCGCCGAGTTGCGGCTGCACAACCTCACGGAAGTGCGTGATGATCTCCGACACCTTCGAGGCGACGTTGGTGGGGTGCAGTTCGACCATGCCTATGAGCGCGCGGGTGCCGGTGCGCACGTCGATCTCGTCGCCGTTGGCCTCGTCGGTGCCTTTCGCAGCGCGCTTCGCGATGCGGGCTGCCATGTCGTACGTCGTGTAGTTGCGCAGCACGTCGAGGATGAATCCCTCCTCGATCGCCTGTTTCATCGAGTACAGGTCGAAGGGGTGCGGCTTGCTGTCAGAGCCCGGCGTGCCGAAGAGCTCAAGGGTCTTCGCTTTCGGTGTTGCCGTGAAGGCGAAGAAGCTGATGCGCCGGTCGTCGTCGGCGTGCGACGCCATCGCGACGAGGGCATCCTGGTCGGCGCCGGGTTCGTCGTCGACGTCGACGGATTCCCCGAGGTAGAGCAGGTCTTTGACCGCCTTCGCGGCAGCGCCGGTCTGCGACGAGTGCGCCTCGTCAGCGATGACCGCGAACCGCTTGCCCGCGAGCACGCCCCCCTTCTCGCGGATCTGCTTCAGCGCGTGCGGAAAGGTCTGCAGCGTCACGCCGATGATCGGCACGCCGGAGGCCAGCGCTGTGGCAAGTTGGGTGGTCTTCGAGCCTTCCGAGCCGCGCGTGATCGCCTGGAAGGTGCCGGTGACGGTCACAAGCTGGTCGACCGCATCCTGCAATTGCCGGTCGAGCACCTGCCGGTCCGCGATGACGATGACCGAATCGAAGACCTTCTCCCCCGCGGGTGTGTGGAGCGATGCCAGGCGATGCGCCGTCCATGCGATCGAGTCGGTCTTGCCCGACCCGGCAGAGTGCTGGATCAGGTACTTCAGGCCGGATCCGTCGGCGCGCGCGGCGGCGGTGAGGGCCGTGACGGCGCGCCACTGGTGGAACCGAGGGAAGCGGATCTGCGTGCGCGTCGTGACCTTTCCGGTGAGCGGGTCGGTCTGCTTCTCGTGGTTCGTGTAGACGAACTTGGTAAGGATCTGCAGCCACGCGTCACGGTCGAGCACGTCTTCCCAGAAGTACGCCGTGCGCGGCTTGTCACCGTTCGGGGGGTTGCCGGCCCCACCGTCGTGTCCACGGTTGAACGGCAGAAACGAGGTCGCCTCGCCCTGCAGCTTGGTGGTCATCGCGATCTTGTCCTGGGTGAGCGCGAAGTGCACGAGGGCTCCGCGCCCGGCGGTGAGCAGCGGCTCGCCCTGTGGATGGCGGTCGTGCTTGTACTGCGCAATCGCGGCGCTGAGGCTCTGCGCGAAGTTGGTCTTGATCTCGACGGTCGCAACGGGGATGCCGTTGACGAAGAACGCGAGGTCAAGACGGTCGCCCTTCTTGGTCGAGTAGCGCAGCTCGGGCACGACCCGCAGGATCGTCTGCGCGTATAGGGCCGTCATCGCGGGGTTGCGGTCGTCGGCGGGCGGCAGCTGGATCATGCGGAAGCGCTTGGCGCCCACGACGTCGAAGCCCTTCCGCAGGACGGTGAGGGTGCCGCCGCCGTCGCTCTCCTTGGCCGCGAGGGACGCCGCCAGCCGATCCAGCACGCGCGTACGGCCTCTCGCGTCGTCGTCGCCGGCGACGATCTTGCGCAGGTTCTTCTCGTCGTCGAGCGCGAGCCACGCGAAGACATCATCGGGGTAGAGCGCACGCTCGCGGTCGTAGCGATCGGACGTACCGACCGCCCACCTGTGCGCCGCGAGGTGGGCGACGATGAGCTTCTGAAACTCGGTCTCGGCGTACTGCGTGCTCATCGCGACTCCTCGCTCGTCTGCGCCGGTCGCTGAGGAGCGCGCCCAGCCCGACCCTCCGGCAACTGAGTAGCGCGCGTCGCGCCACCCTCCGGTGGTTGAGTAGCGCGCGCAGCGCGCGTATCGAAACCACTGACGTCGATCCTGCCCAGCATGCCCTCACGCTATCGGCATGGCGAGCCCCGCCCCCCCGTCAGATCGGCCAGTTCAACCGCTTTCGTCGGAGACCGTGCTGCGCTAACGAGAAGACGAAAGGCGCCTGAACCGCCGCCAGCCGGTGAATCCCGGTTGAGTATTTCATGCATGGGTCCCCCATTTGATCTGCAGTGAGATCGCCGCGCGCGTATGCGACGACCCGCGCGTCGCTCATATAAATCGCTCTCGCCTCAAGGGGACGGCTGGCAACGCGGTGATCCTTAGCCATGAGCACGAACCCGCGCTGTGTTCCTTCACTGATCCACTCCTGATCGCTCATTCGTTGGGCGCGATCGTCCCCGAACAGTTCCGCGAGAGTCGTCGCCTCCCAGCCGGCATCTCGCAGTCGCGCAACGAGTTTTCGCTGACCGAGTGATCGGTCTAGCAGAAATCTCGCTGCGCCCATCTCACGCGGCCTGGATGATCAGCGACCGAAGTTCGCGCGCGGTCAGTCCGAAGTCATCGCCCACCTCGGCCAACGGTTCCCCTGCGCGTACTCGGCTGAGGATGTCTTCGACGCCGACGCCGACGCGATCGACCGTTGGCTGGCCCGAGTTGCGGTGCGGGTCGACGACGACGTCAACGGCCTCGAAAGCGGGGAGATGGATGACGCTGACGAAGCCGTCGCGGTACGTGATGCTCTTCAAGAACTCCCTGACAACTTCGTTGAAGACCCCTTGATGATTGCGCACCACGACGAGGTCGCCCTCGCCGTTACGGTAGAGGATCTCGGCACCATCGGTCATGAGCCTTTCGCTGAGCAGCGCTTTCTCCAGCCCAATCTCCTCACGGAGGACTTCGACGGCTGGCCGGATCCGGGCCATGGGGAGCCCGGCACGGCGGAACGATTCGACGATGAAGCCCTCGGCGAGGGCGGTGAAGGGGACGGTCACTCCTCGACCCGGTCGCACACCCGTGAGAAGCGCCGGGCTCGAGCCCCACCGCCCTTCTTGGCGCTGCTTGAAACGGTGGCCCTGTGCCCACCGCGTGAACGAGGTCGCCGGTGCTTGGACGATCCGCGCCGCCTCGCTTTGCGAGTAGATCGGCGTGGTGTAAGCCACGTCGATATCGGGCGATGTTTGCATGCAAACAGCGTACCGCCCGCGGGCGACCTCCGTCGTTGCCGCGCTCAGCGCCCCTCTTGGATGGCAGTCTGAATGCGGTCGACGGCGGGCTTCTGCTTCGTCGTGACATCAATCTGGCCGGTCACTGCGGCCGTTATCAGCGCCGCACGCCTCTCCTTCGCGAGGGCGATTGCGGCGTCGATGTCGGCGATCGCGTCGAATTGCGCCCGCCGCGAAATCTTGATCGCCAACACAGCTCGCGCCTGGATGTCGGCCGATGGTATCCGAATCGGAGCGCGCCCCAATGCGTCCCGATTCAGCTTAGGCATCGCGACGCGATCGGACATCGTCACCGCATACTGCTCGAACCTGTCGCTGAGAAGATACTCCAAGAGGTAGTCGTTGCTCAGCCAAACAGGCCGGGCATCCATGGCGTACATGTCGGCGGCGCAGAGCGAGTCGCACGGTGCGATCGTCGCCTTCATCAGGGCTGGGCGAATCTTGGAGTACAGCACTTGACCCGCCCGAACCTTGTACTTCCCACTGATGGCGCCCTGGTCACGCGCGGATTCAAGGTAGAGCAGACGACCTGTGCGCGACTCAATGTGGTTCGGGGCGATCAGAGGCAGATCTGCATAGTGATCGACGAGCGGATCAATCTGTCCCGCATTGACGTCGATCACGTGGCTCAGAATCGATTCGGAAGTAGCGCTGGCCGCACCTCGCTCGATCTGGAACGAGGCAAACGACCGGGTTCGCTCGATGGTGAGCACCCGTGAGTGTAGGAGGTCGGCGATGAAGGCGTCGATCTCGGCGGTCTCGTGGTCGAGGTAGTGTGCGATCTCCCGCTGAGTCTCAATCGGAGCGGTCGGCACTCGGTGAGCAGCAAGGTCACGAGAGTTCACTTCGAGAAACGTGGATCCGCGGCCGAGTGCGACGAGGGCCGCCGTCGTTGCCTCAATGGAGTAGCGAAGGAAGCGGCCGTCGGCGCTCGCGGCGGGAACGAGTGCTTTGCAACCCTGATTGAAGGCCGTGGCCATATTCGCGACGGCCGTGTAGCCAATCGGAGCGCGCGTGGAGAGTATGACGGAACCGGCAGGCACCATAGCGGAGCCGTTGAGTGCGCCTTTCATGGTCAACGTACGCTCGGTGCTCGTCAAAGTCGCACCATTCACTCGCCCCAGGTCCACGGGAGTAGCCCAGGGTATCGCTCCGTTCCAGTTGTCAGCGTCCACGGATGGGGTGCCACCGTTGACGACCTTCGCGAGGTATCGAAGCCGCTTCGTAGGGAACTTCACGCCTTGACCGCCTCGAGCCGGACGCGGATGCGCCCGAGCACCTCGTCGAGGTCGCGGTCGATCTCTTCGAGGGGCCGCGGCGGAACGTACTCGTAGAAGTGCCGGGTGAACGGGATCTCGGCGCCCTCTTTGGTCTTGGACTCATCGATCCAGGCATCCGGGACGAAGGGCTTCACCTCGCGGTCGAGGTACTCGTGGATGTCCTCGTCCCACGGCACGTTCTCGCTATCGCGGCGGGCGGCATCCGCCACCGGCTTGCCCGCCGAAGTCACCAGCTCGCCCTCGTCGTCGGGCTCGCCGAGCTCGGAGACAAGGGTCTTCAGCTGCGCGGGGGTCAGGGTGATGTCGGCGGCGGTCAGGGTGGCGGCCAGGTGAGTCGTGAAGGCTGCTCGCGTGGTCTCGATACGCTCGCTGCGCGAGCTACTCGACCACCGGACTGCGGCGGCGGCGAGGGCGGTGCGCAGCGCGGCATCCCACTTCTGCACGGGGCGCGAAGCGAGGGCCTTCTCGACGCGCTCAGCCGCGAGTGCGTAGTTCAGGCGCAGCGGTCGCTCGACGGTGATCGTGCGGTAGAAGAAGTCGGTGGTGCGGAAGATCTTGGAGTGCTTCGACTCTTCGAACGCGGTGAACAGGCGCGTGATCTCGGTGATGTGATCCTCCGACAGCACCCGCCGCTTCGACCCGATCGACTTGCGCATCTTCTCGTACATGCCGGTCGCGTCGATCAGCTGCACGCGTCCGCGCCGGCGAGCCGGCTTGTCTTTGTTGAGCACCCACACGTACGTCGCGATACCGGTGTTGTAGAACATGTCGGTCGGCAGCCCGACGATCGCCTCGAGGTAGTCCGACTCGAGAATCCACTTGCGGATGTTCGACTCCCCGGACCCCGCCCCGCCGGTGAACAGCGGCGAGCCGTTCAGCACAATCGCACCGCGGCCGGCGACGGCGGCATCCTCCCCCGGCTTCGGCTCGCGGAGCTTCGAGATGAGGTGCATGAGGAACAGCAGCGACCCGTCGCTCACGCGCGGCAGCCCCGCACCGAACCGTCCCGCAAAGCCGGCGACCTTGTGCTCGGTCTCGATCTGCGCGCGGAACTGCTTCCAGTCGACGCCGAACGGCGGGTTCGAGAGCCCGTAATGGAACGTCCTGCCCTCGAACGCCGGATCGGTGAGCGTGTTCCCGAGCACGATGTTCTCGATCGGCTGCCCCTTGACGACCATGTCTGCCTTGCAGATCGCGTACGACGCCGGGTTGATCTCCTGCCCCAGCAGATTCACCTGGGCCTTCGCGTTGTGACCGTGGATGCGGTCGGCGGCGACCGACAGCATGCCGCCCGTCCCCGCCGTCGGGTCGTAGACCTCGCGCACGATCCCCGGCGTCATCAGGCTCTCGTCGCCTTCGACGAGAAGCGACACCATCAGCTCGATCACCTCGCGCGGAGTGAAGTGCTCACCCGCGGTCTCGTTGCTCGCCTCGGCGAACTTGCGGATCAGCTCCTCGAAGATGTGCCCCATCTGCTCGTTACTGACGGCATCCGGATGCAGATTCACCTTCGCGAAGTGCTGCAGCACCTGCAGCAGCAGATCGTGCATCGACAGGTCGGTGATCGCCTCGTCGAACTTGTACTTCTCGAAGATGTCGCGCACGTTCGGCGAGAACGCGCGCACGTAGTCGCGCAGGTTCTTCTCGAGGTTGTCGGGGTCTCCCGAGAGGGACGCCAGGTCGTGGCGGCTGCGGTTCCAGAACGAGTAAGCGTGCCCAGCCTTGGCCCGAAGCATGGCCTGCGGCGGCTCGATGTCGGGCCCATACCCCGCGGATGCCGCCAGCACCGCCTGCTTCGTCGGCGCGAGCACCGCATCGAGCCGCGCCAACACCGTGAACGGCAGGATGATGTCGCCGTACTGATGCTGCTTGTACGTGCCGCGCAGGATGTCGGCGGCGTTCCAGATGAACGTGGCGTGATTGAGCACGGAGGGCCTTCGAGGAGAGCGCGGGACAGACTGCTCCCACTCTATGGGAGCGGGATCTGCGAGGATGAGGGAACTCTCATCTTCGACAGCCGTTTTCGAGCGTGGACCTGCTGTTTTCCGAGTCGCAGTGTCGGACCCCCTCGGCAGAATTGACGGTATGGACGTTCTGTCGCAGCCCCTCGCAGACCTGCAGTCGCAGGTCGCGGCGCTCGTCGCGGAATGCGGGTCGGCGTGGGCCCTGCAGCGGGCGACCGAGAACGAGCTCGCGGCGCAGCTGAGCGCGCTCGGCGGCATCCAGCGCCTCGTCGAGGCGTTGCTGGTCGACGCGACGGGCGAGGTCATGCGGCGCTCCGAGACGGGCGTCCGTGACGAGCGGATGACGTCACACCTCGGATGCCGCAGCGTCACCGAACTGATCGAAGAGACCGCGCGGGTCTCGGCCGCGACCGCCGCGCGGTGGCAGCGGGCGGCGAAGGCCGTGCGGCCGGCCGTCTCGGACATGACGGGCGAACTCCTCGAGGCGGACTTCCCGTCCGTCCGGACGGCGATGATCGATGGGGTGATCGGAGTCGACGGCATCCTCGCGATCACGGGACCGCTTGCCGAGACCGTGCCGCGGGTGTCGGCCGAGGCGCGGCAGGCGGCCGCCGACGTCGTCGTCGCCGAGGCCCGCGGCGAAGGACCCGACGGCGCGCCGCCCGCCTGCGCCACGGTGCTCGCGATCCACGCGCAGACGTGGTCGATCGCCCTCGATCAGGACGGCGCCGAGCCGCGCGAGCGCGCGGCGATCCGCAAGCGCTCGTTCGTGCTCGGCACGCCGACCGCGCACGGCGTGCCCGCCCGCGGGCTGCTGCTGCCCGAGGTGGCGGCTCAGCTGCAGACCATCTTCGACGCGCAGCTCGCGCCGTCGGTGCAGTTCGACGACCCGTTCGCCCTCGACGAGAAGGGCGACCTGCTGCCCTTGCCCGCGATCGATGACCGCACGCGCGGGCAGAAGCAGCACGATGCGCTCGCGGCGGTTCTCGGCGTCGCGGCATCCAGCGGCCGGCTGCCCACGATCGGCGGGCACGCGCCCACCCTCGTCGTCTCGGTCACCGCCAGCGACCTTGCATCCGGTACCGGCTACGCCCACGCAGACGGCTGCGACCAGCCTGTGAGCGGCGCGGTCGCCCGGCACATCGCGTGCGGCGGCGTCATCCAGCGCATCGTGAGCGGCGACGACGGGCGCATCGTCGCGATCGGCACCGAGGAGCGCGTCTTCAATCGGCACCAGCGCCGCGCGATCGCCCTGCGCGACGGCGGCTGCGTCATTCCGGGCTGCGGCACGCCGGCCGGCTGGTGCGAGATCCACCACGTCACCGAACACGCCCGCGGTGGGCCCACCCACACCGACAATGGGGTGCTGCTCTGCTGGTACCACCACCGGTTCCTCGAGCGGATCGGCTGGCAGATCCGGATGAATACCGGGGTGCCCGAGGTCAAAGCCCCACCGTGGCACGGCGGCGACCACCGGTGGCGGGCGGTCACGACATCGCGGGTGCGGCTGAAGCAGCTCGTGCTGCGGACGTGATCTCGCGCACCCGTGGTTTCGATACGCCGCCTGCGGCGGCTACTCAACCACCGACGGCGCTGGACGCGGTCTCCACGACGCGCGACGACCGGATCGGGTGCCCCGGGGTCGTCAGGCACTGGCCGGACGCGAGGTCCCACTTCCAGTCGTGCAGCGCGCAGGTGAGCACGCCGTCCTCGATCTTGCCGGTCTTCGTGAGGTCCGCGCGCAGGTGGGGGCAGCGGCGCTGCACGGTCCAGCCGTCGATCTCGGCATCCTCGGTCTGGTCCGACTGCTCGGCGTACCAGTTCTCGACGTACTCGATCCGGTCGCGCGACAGGCACTTCAGGAACGTCGTCAGGAACTCGTTGAACTTGCCCGAACGCCCCACCTCGAACTGCATCGACAGGAAGATCGAGTTCGACCAGTCGATCTCGTGGTCGCGGATGTTCGTCGAGACGAGGTCAGCGGGGATCGTGTACCAGTAGATGCACTCCTCCCCCGCGTACTCGCGGACCTTGGCCTTCGGGAAGTCGACGATCATGTCGAGCTCGCCGATGCGGAACCGTACGTTGCCGCCGACGCCCATTCGGATCGTGCGCGCCCTGCGCAGCAGCGGCTCCCACCATTCCTTGATCGCCGCGAGCATCTCCTCGGGCGGCAGAACGGGCGCACGCCGCGCGATCTCGGCCTCGACCTCGCCCTGGCGGGAGTCGCGCTGGGATGCCAGGTACTCCCATTTCTCGTCGAAGATGTGGTCGATCTCCGCGGGCGTGTAGAGCGTCTGCGTCACCGTCACGTCACCGCCGTCGAGGTCGACCTGCGTGCCGGGGACGAACTCGTAGCCCTTCTGCTCCGGCCGCACGTCGCGCATGTGCGAGAGGAACTGGCGCTGGTCGGTGAAGATCGACTCGTTGTCGAGACCCAGGCCGTTGTAGCGAAAGAGGTCCTCGCGGAGGAACATCGGCGGTCCCGCCATTGGGAAGACGTGCGCGGCGTCGACCTTCTCGATGTAGTACATCGCGCGCTTGTTCTGCGCGTCGCGCTTGAGCTGCGCGAAGTTCTGCTTCGCCTCGAGCTCGAGGTCGTAGACCATGGGCCACCAGATGGCGCCGGACACCTGCGTGAAGTACGCGTCGGGCTTCGAGAAGCTCAGCAGCTTCTCGAGGTCGAGGGGGTGCGAGTCGTTCTGGTTGAGGATCGATGCCGTCCCGTCGTCCACCGACAGCGACGAGTCGCCGATGGGGCCGTCGCTCGGCGCGCGCAGCGGTGTCACCATGATCTTCAGGCCCCCGTCGTACTCGAGGACCTCGCCCGGCTGGGTGTAGACGATGTTCTCGTACCCCAGCGCGCGGATGTCGACCTCGAGGTCGTCCGTCGGGTAAGCCGGCAGGAGCACGCGGACGTCCTTCGGCACGTACCGCTCCAGCAGCGCGGGGTCGAAGTGATCGCGGTGCCGGTGCGAGATGTACAGGAAGTCCGCTTTGCCGAATCGCTCCCAGTCGAGGCCACGATTGTCGGGGAAGGGGAACCACGAACCGAAGAAGCTCGGCCCGATCACCGGGTCGCAAAGGATCGAACCACCGGTCGTCTCGATGAACATGCCGGCGTGGCCGAGTCCTGTGATGCGCATGGGTGACCTCCTGCAGGGGCGGGCGACGAGCGACGACGAGTCTACGCGGCGGCTGGCGAACGATCCTGGCGGCGGGCCGGGAATAGCCCGTCCGCGTGCACGGCGCTCAGGGCTCGAGCAGCCCCCGAATGTCTTCCGCCGTCAGGGCCCGAGCCAGCGCATCGTCGTCCCCCACGACCGCGCGGAAGAGGCGCGCCTTGCGCTGTTGCAGGGCGAGCACCTTCTCTTCGATCGTTCCGCTCGCGATCAGCCGGTAGACCGTGACGGGCCGCGTCTGTCCGATCCGGTGCGTGCGATCGACAGCTTGCGCCTCGGCGGCGGGGTTCCACCACGGATCGAGGAGGAAGACGTAGTCGGCCTCCGTCAACGTGAGCCCGAACCCGCCCGCTTTGAGGCTGATGAGGAACACCGGAGCCTCCCCGCCGCGGAACGCTTCGACGACCTCTGCACGCCGCCGCGTGGAGCCGTCCAGGTACGCGTACGCGATGCCGTGCGCATCCAGGTCAGCGCGCACAAGGTCGAGGAACGACGTGAACTGACTGAACACGAGCGCGCGGTGCCCCTCCGCCGCGAGTTCGACGAGGCGCTCCCGCAGCGCCTCGAGCTTCGCCGAGCGGATGCTGCGGGAGTGCGCGCCTGCGGCATCCCCCACGTCGATCAGCAACGGTGAAAGCGCCAGTCGGCGCAGCAGCGTCAGCGAGCGGAAGACGATGAAGCGATGGCGATCGAGATCGTCGAGCAGCCCCAGCACCTTCTGTCGCTCACGCTGCAGCGTGGTGTCGTAGATCGCGCGGTGCGCGGCGCTCAGCTCGATCCGCAGCTCCTGCTCCTGTCGCGGCGGCAGCTCCGGTGCGACGAGCTCTTTCGTGCGCCGCAGGACGAACGGGCGTAGGCGCGCGCGCAGCCGCGCGAGGCGCGCGGCGCGGTAGTCCGAGCCCTCCTCGTTCTCCGGAACCTTGCCGCGCTCGATCGGCTTCACGTAGTCCTCGCGGAACCGGCGCGCCGACGCGAACAGGCCCGGACACGTGAGCGACAGGAGCGCCCACAGCTCGGTCAGCGAGTTCTCGAGCGGGGTCCCGGTGACGGCGATCACGCTGTCGGCACGCAGCCGCTGCACGGCGCGGTACTGGCGCGTCGCGGGATTCTTCACGAACTGCGCCTCGTCGAGGACGACGAGGCCCCACGCCCGCGCCGCGTAGGCGTCTTCGTCGAGGCGGAGCAGCCCGTAGGAGGCCACGACGACGTCGGCGTCGAGCGCCTCCAGCCGCGTCCCGGTCTTGCGCAGCGTGGCATCCTGGACGTGAATGCGCAGATCCGGCGCGAATCGCGCCGCCTCCAACCGCCACGTGTCCATCACCGACGTCGGCGCCAGGACGAGGAATGGTCGCCGTGCACCGCTGCCGTCGTCGCCTCCGTCGCTGTCGCCTGCCGCCTCGGCGGCGCGCGCGTGCGCGAAGAGCGCGAGCACCTGCAGCGTTTTGCCGAGGCCCATGTCGTCCGCGAGGATGCCGCCCACACCGTACCGCCACCAGAGCGCCAGGCGATCGAGTCCGTCCCGTTGGTAGGGCCGAAGGTGCGCATTGAGCCCGTCGGGCACGGGCGTGCGCTCGCCGGGCGCGCTCTCACGCAGCGCCGCGACGGCGGCGCGCCACGCGACCGCGGGCTGTGCCTCGTCGGCGAGGTCTTCGAACGCCTCCCACAGCGGTACCTGGTAGCGGCTGATGCGCGGCCCGGTCTGCCACTCGGCGAGCTCGGCGGCCTCGTCGATCAGGTCGCGCAGGCGCGCGAGCGCGGGGTGCGCAAGCGAGAAGTAGCTGCCGTCGACGAGGAGGAGCTTCTTCCTGCGCAGAGCAAGCGCGGTGAACAGCGGAGTGAAGGGGATGCTGCGCCCGTCGATCTCGACGAGCACGCCGAGGTCAAACCAGTCAGGGTCCGGGCTCTCCACTGTTTTCACCGTGATGCGCGGGTCGCCGCGCAGCTCGCGGTACTCGCGCCGGCGCCCGCGTGTTTCCACGCGGACGTGCTCGCGCTCCTCCAGGGCGGGAAGGATGAGTGCGGCAAACTCCGCGGCATCCACCCCCTCGAGGTCCGACGAAGCGGCGAACGGGACGTCGGACGCTCGTCCCCACGCTTCGGCGACGGCGACCCGGAGATCCTCCTCCACGAGATCACCGGACCGCTGCATGCTCCACGGCTCGCGATCGACGCCGTCACGCAGCCACTCCAGGCGGTAAGCCAGCGTGTCTCCGGTCCCGAACACGATCGTCACGACGAGCGTGGTGGGCTCGGGCTCGGGGAGCGTCGCCCCGGGCGCCAGAAGGATCGTGTTCTCCCGTTCCAGCCGTGGAAAAGCTTCGCGCGCGAAGGCGGGGACATCGGCGGCGGGCACGACGAGGCCGTCGGGCGCAGCCAGCAGCGCGCGGACGCCGTCGCCGAGGTCGGCGGCGGCGAGGGTGAGGTGGATGCCATCGCGCGCCGCCCGCGCGGCGTACAGACCCGAGCGGCCGACGGGATGCACCGTACGAGTATCGAGTATTGTCTCCCCGATCGTGATCTCGGCCTCGAGTCGCAGCGCGCCCCGCGCCGCAGGGCGCACGCGCACGGCGGCGGTCGCCGGCGTCGCGAGCTGCACGACCTGCCCCTTGCCCGCCGGAACGACAGGGATCGCGCGGGCGGGCGCCGCGTCCAGGTGTTTCCAGACGAGGGGCGACGTGACGGCGTCGAGGGTGACCCAGTTGGAGTCATCGCGCGGGCCCGCGAGCAGGCGGGCGTCGTGCGCGATGCCGTAGAGCTCGACGAACCACTCGCGTTGCGCTCGAGAGAACGCCCCGCCGCCGCGACGCAGCAGATCCCAAGAGACGCCGGTGCGCGCCCACGACCCGGACTGCTCGCGGCGCGAGAGCGGGCGGAGGCCGACGAGTAGTTCCGCCCCGGCATCCTCCCTCGAAAGATCCCGAGGCGTCGCCGCGCGCACGCGACGTGCGCCCCAGTGCGCCGCCGCGGCCGATTCGCGCACGCGCAACTCGACGCCGAGCGCGAGCTGCTGCGCGGGCTCGGGCGCGGTCGGCAACAGCACAGCGCGCCAGGAATCCATGGAATCCATCCTGCCGTCCCTACACTGGGCGGGTGCCCATCGCGACCGCGCTCGCCCTCCTCGGCGCCGTTCTGCTCGCGTGCGCTCTCGTCGCGCGCGTTCGCGCAACAGCGCTGCCGCGCTCGCTCATCGCGGAATTCACCCCGTTCGCATCGGCGGAGCGATCGGCTGATGTCGTCGACGACGCGATTCTCGTCGGTCGGGAGCGACGCGCCGTCGCGGCGGGGCTCCTCCAACTCGCGACCACAGGAGCGGTACGCCTCGTTGCCGACACGGGCCCGCGCGGTCGCATCGCGGTGGGCGTGGAGCTCGTCGAGGGCGTCGCGCTGACGTCCGCCCAGACCGAGCTGCTCGAAGCCTTGTTCGGCCCGGGCCATCCCCGCGAGCGCCTGCGCCGGTTCTCGAAAGACCGCCGCGCCGTCGGTCGCCGCGTGCGCGCGTACGTCGACCGGCGCGCCGCCGCGCTTACGCGCCGGGGACTGCTGCGCCCGCGTGGCACCCGCGCGCGGTTGACGGTGCGGGTCGCCGCGGTGCTCCTCCTCATGATCGCCGTCCCGGCCGCCGCGCTCACCCTCGTCGCGGGTGCCTGGATGCCGGGAGCCGCCTGTTTCGCCGCGGTGGTCCTGCTCGTCGTCGCCCTGTGCGTGATCCCGCCGGGCGAGCGGCGCGTGCCCACCGCCGAGGCCGACTCACGTCGAACGCACCTGGACGGGCTCCGGCAGTATCTGACCCTCGCCGAGGCGGACCGCCTCCGCGTGCTGCAGTCGCCGACCGGCGCGCTGTCGCGGCCGGGCCCCGTGGAGACCTACCTCCTCGATGAGAAGCTGCTGCCGTGGGCGGTCGTGTTCGGCGTCGAACGCGAATGGCTCGCGCACCTGAAGATCGCCTACGACGAGATGGATGCCACGAGCCTGAGCGCGCTCGGCGAGGTCGCCGCCAGCACTCTCGATCTGCTCCAGATCGCCGACGCGCTCGGTGGACTCGTCGAGATCGGGTTCGCGGTCGGCGACCTCATGGGCGTCGGAGGCGACGCCCTCGAGATCGCGGGCGGCGTGTTCGACGCGCTGCCCTGACCGTCGACTCGGTGATCAGGCGGACGTAGAGGTCAGCCGGCGCGGTCGATGCGCGCGAGCACGCCGTGGACGAACGAACCCGAGTCGTCGGTGGAGAACTCCTTGGCGAGTTCCACCGCCTCGTCGATAGCGACCGCCGTCGGAACTTCGTCGTTGTAGAGGATCTCCCACACGCCGATGCGCAGGATCGCGCGATCCACCGCCGGCATCCGCTCGAGCTTCCAGTCACGCGCGTGCGTCACGATCTGCTCGTCGATCGCATCCTGGTTGTCGATGACGCCGTCGACGATCTCGCGCGCGTACAGCCAGGACGCTTCGCGCGCCGGCTCGCTCGCGGCGCGCTTCGCCTCGGCGGCGAGGGTCACCGCGAGCTCATCGCCGCGGATGTCGGACTGGTAGAGGATGTCGAGGGCGCGCTTGCGCGCCTTGGAGCGTGCGCTCATGCGTCAGCGCCGCGTCAGTTGACGCGGCCGAGGTAGTCGCCCGTGCGGGTGTCGACCTTGACCTTCGTGCCCTGCTCGACGAACAGCGGCACCTGGATCTCGTAGCCGGTCTCGACGGTCGCGGGCTTCGTGCCGGCCGACGAGCGGTCGCCCTGGAGGCCCGGCTCGGTGTACGTGATCTCGAGGACCACCGAGGCGGGCATCTCGACGTACAGCGGGTTCTCGTTGTTGAGCGCGATCTGCACCTGCTGGTTCTCCAGCAGGAAGTTCGCGGCGTCGCCGACGGTCGCAGCCCCCACCGACAGCTGGTCGTAGTTGTCGACGTCCATGAAGACGAAGCTGTCGCCGTCGTTGTAGAGGTAGGTGAAGTCGCGGCGGTCGACGCTCTCGATCTCGACCTTGGCGCCCGCGTTGAACGTGCGGTCGACGACCTTGCCGGTGAGCACGTTCTTCAGCTTGGTGCGCACGAACGCGCCGCCCTTGCCGGGCTTGACGTGCTGGAATTCCACGACGCTCCAGAGCTGTCCGTCGATGTTGAGGACGACGCCGTTCTTGATGTCTGCGGTGGATGCCATGAGTGTGGAGTTTCCGTTCGTGAGGTTCGAGGAGGCGGCGTGCGCGCGGGCAGGCGGCCGACAGTCGATCTTAGCCCACGCGCTCCGCCGCGCCTCCGATCAGGCGTAGGAGTAGAAGCCCTCGCCCGTGCCGACGCCCGTCCTGCCCTTGTCGATGTAGTTCTCCTTGAGCCAGGCGGCGATCTCCGGATCGCCCTCCGGGCCGTGGGTCAGGATGTTGTACGGGGTGTTCAGCCCGATGACGTCGAGGATCTGGAAGGGTCCGAGCGGCGCACCGGTGGCGATCCGCCACGTCCAGTCGATGTCTTCGACCTCGGCGTAGCCCCCGGCGGCGAGTCCCATCGCCGCGTTCAGCAGCGGCACGAGGAGAGTGTTGAGCACGTAGCCCGCCTTCTCCTTGTGGATCGGGATCGGCACCATGCCGATGTCGCCGGCGAACCGCACGACCTCGTCGAACACCTCGGGCGCCGTCTCGGGGGTGCCCATGATCTCGGCGGTGTTGAACTTCCACACCCGGTTCGCGAAGTGCAGGGCGAGGAAGCGCTCGGGCCGGCCGGTGGACGCCGCGAGGTCGCTCGGCAGAAGCGTCGAGGAGTTCGTCGCGAAGATCGTGTGCGCGGGCGCCAGCTGTCCGAGCTTCTCGTAGGTGGCGCGCTTGAGGTCGAGGATCTCGGGGATCGCCTCGATGACGAGGTCGGCCTGTGCCGCTTCAGCGAGGTCGGAGGTGGTGGTGATGCGGGCCAGAGCCTCGTCGGCGCGGCCGCGGGCGCCACCCGGCACCTCGACGCGGTAGGTCGCGACGAGTCGCTGGAATCGCTCCTTCGCCGCATCGAGCGCCGCATCATCGATGTCGTACGCGATCACCGGGAAGCCGTTGTAGGCGGTCTGGAACGCGATCTGCGATCCGAGAACGCCCGTGCCGAGCACGGCGACGGTGGTGATGTCACTCATGATCTTCTCCTTCTGGCGGGGTGCCGCCTTCGTGTGCACTTGCGTGCCGTCGCGGCGGGGTGGCCGCGTGCGCGGGGGCCTCTGTCCGGGCGCCGGCGACGATCTGCGCGACCTGGGCGCGCAGCTGATCGGCGTCGTGCCCGAGCCCGAGGCTCGGCTGGACGAGGAAGATGTGCGTGGCCGCGAAGATCGATCGCGCAGCGACGCGAGCAGGACCGTCGGCCGCGAGCGGTGCGATGATCTCGCCGATGCGCGCTTCGAGGTCGTCGATCACACGCAGGCCTTCGCGGCGATAGCGGCCGACGCTGCTCCCGCCTTCGCCGCCGCCTTCGCCGCGGCCGCCGAACATGAGCTCGCGCTGATACACGGCGGTGTCGTGCGGCGTCCGCGCCGCCGACCGGAGGAGGGGCGCGAGGAGCGCCGCGACGGCATCGACGGGGTCGGGGACCGTTGCCGCGTCGCGCGCCCCCTCGTCGACCGCCGCTGCGATGCGCTCGTTGAGGACGGCAAGAAGCAGCTCCGCTTTGCTGTCGGCGTAGCGGAACACCGTGCCGGCGGCGACGTCGGCACGGTCCGCGATCTGCTGGGTCGTGACGCCCGCGTATCCGTGCTCGTCGAAGAGCTCGGCGGCAGCGCTCAGAATGCGCCGGCTCTTATCGGCCATGTTCCGCTCACGACGCGGGAGGGATTCGCTCACATACTGATTGTACTCATTAATGAGTGCACTCAGTCCGAGGGGCGAGGATCAGCGCATCGACGCGGCGCTCAGATCGCCTTCCCGGTACCAGGTGTCGACGTAGGGCGGGTTCTGCGTGACGAAGAGCCGGTCGTAGGCGGTGTTGTCGAGGTTCACCTCAGCCCCGGCATCCGTCGTGATCGGCATGGACGAACTCACGCCCTTCGGGCAGTAGCAGGCGACGAAACCTCCGTCGGAGCCGATGAGGACCGTCAGGCAGGGGGCGCCCTCGTCGTCTCCGGCGTCCCGGACCGTCGCGCCGTCTGTCGCGCTGCCGGATTCGATCGTCAGGCACGTGGCCGGATCGGCGGCGCGACAACACGTGCCGTCGAGGTCGGCCGCGCTCGGAGCGGAGGTCGCCGCAGCGGCGGGCGACGACGAGACGGCGGCGGAATGGGTCGGCGAGACCGCCGTGGCGCGCGGCGCTCTCGCCGACGCCGTCTGCTCGGGCGCGCCGGGTGCGCACGCGGCGAGAGCGAGGGCGAGGAGGGCGGCGGCGAGCGGTGCTGCCGCGGATGTTCGACCAAGACGCATGCGCGCGACGATAGTCCCCTGACGCGGGAGCGCATCACCCCCTTGTCCCCCGTCGCCGATCGTGCGACACGCAGCGCCGCTGGGGCGTGCGCTCAGCCCTCCGCGCCACCCGTGATGACATCGATCAGCAGCGCCGTCGCGCGCGCGTAGCCCGCCACGCCCTCGCCGATCACGTGGACGGCGGCGACGTCGTGCACGTAGGAGTGATGACGGAACTCCTCGCGCTCGTAGACGTTCGAGATGTGCACCTCGGCGACGGGCAGAGCGACCCCCGAGAGCGCGTCGCGCAGCACGACGGAGGTGTGCGTCAGACCTCCCGGGTTGATGACAATTCCCGCGCAGGTCGTCCGCGCGGCGTGGATGGCGTCGAGCAGCACGCCTTCGTGATTGCTCTGCACGGCCGTCACCTCGAAGCCGAGCGCGGCGGCGGCCTCCGTGACCGACTTCTCGACGTCGGCGAGCGTGTCGTGCCCGTAGGTCGCGGGCTCGCGGATGCCGAGCAGATTGAGGTTGGGCCCGTTGACGAGCAGGAGGCGGCGCGGGATGGTCACGGTCGGCACCCTATCAGCGCCCCGCCTGCGCCTGCGGCGCGGAACGTGTGGCGGCGACGAGCGCGCGCCCGCGCACTGGAGCGCGTTCAGGCGGCGGCGACCTCTTGGTACGCGGCGAAGAGAAGGGACTCATCGGGCGCCTGCAGCACCGTGGGCTTACCGATCTCATCGAGAACGATGAAGCGCAGCATGGAGCCGCGGGTCTTCTTGTCGCGCTGCATCGTGGCGAGCAGCTGCGAGAACGCACCGGCGCGATAGCTCGTCGGAAGTCCGAGCTTCTCGAGGATGTCGCGGTGACGCTGCGCCGAAGCATCCGAGAGGCGCCCGGCGAGGCGGGAGAGCTCCGCCGCGAAGAGCATGCCGATCGAGATCGCCGCACCGTGGCGCCACTGATAGCGCTCCGCGTGCTCGATGGCGTGGCCGAGCGTGTGCCCGTAGTTGAGCACCTCGCGCAGTCCCGCTTCGCGCAGGTCCTCACCCACGACGCGCGCCTTCATCTCGATCGCGAGCTCGATGCAGCGACGGAACGCCGGTGTGCGCGGATCGACGGCCGCCTCGGGATCGGCCTCGATCAGATCGAGGATCTCGGGGTACCAGATGAAACCGGCCTTCACGACTTCGGCGAATCCCGCGACGCGCTCGTTGCGGCTGAGCGAGTCGAGCAGGTCCAGATCGCAGATCACCGCGCGCGGCGGCCAGAATGCGCCGACGAGGTTCTTGCCCTCGTTGGTGTTGATCCCGGTCTTGCCGCCGACCGCGGCATCCACCATCGCGAGCACCGTCGTCGGCACCTGGACGACGGCGACGCCGCGCAGCCACGTTGCGGCGACGAAGCCGGCCAGGTCCGTGACCGCTCCCCCGCCGAAGCCCACCACGGCGTCGGTGCGGGTGAAGTCGGCCTGCCCCATGACCTGCCAGCAGAACGCCGCGACCTCGACCCGCTTACCGGACTCGGCGTCGGGGATCTCGGCGAGGAGCACCTGCCGCTCGCCCGTGGCGACGAGGCTGTCGCGCAACGCGGTCGCCTGCGTGGTCAGCGTCGGCGGGTGCACCACGAGGATCTTGCGCGCCGCTTCCGGGAGCGCAGCGGCGACGTCGCCGAGGATGCCCCGGCCGACGCGCACCTCGTAGGGGGCGTCGCCCTCGACGCGGATGATCGTGGTGTCGCTCACGAGTGCTCTCCTTCGTTGACGTCCCGACCGTCGTGACCGACCCACTGCACGATTCGGGCGACGATGTCGGCCAGCGGACCGCTCGACGCGTCGAGGGCGAGATCGGCCGCCTCCTCGTACAGCGCCCGGCGCTCCTCGTAGATGCGGGTCCAGCGCGCCACCGGATCTTCACCGGCCAGCAGCGGACGATCGGTCCCGCCGATGCGCGAACCGACGACGTGCGGCTGCACCGTCAGGAGCACGACGCGGTGGGCGCGCAGATCCGCCCGGGTGTCGGCATCGAGGACGGCCCCACCGCCCAGAGCGACGACACCCCCGGATGCCAGCGCTTCGCGCACCGCAGCACGTTCGAGCGCGCGGAAATGCCGCTCACCGTGGACCGCGAACAGTTCAGAAATCGGGCCATGGTCGCGGACGACGATCTTGTCGGTGTCGGCGAACGGCCGGTGGAGGGCACGCGCGACACGCCGACCGACGCTCGTCTTGCCCGCCCCCATCGGCCCGATGAGGACGATCGCGCGCTCGGTCATCCGAGCGCGTCGTCGCTGTCCGACGCGCTCTTGAGCGCCGCGGGAATCGTCGCGAGGTAGGACTCCAGATTCCGCCGCGTCTCGGCGATCGCGTCACCGCCGAACTTCTCGAGCACGGCCTCGGCGAGAACGATCGCGACCATCGCCTCGGCGACGACGCCCGCCGCCGGAACGGCGCACACGTCGGAGCGCTGGTGGTGGGCCGTGGCGGCCTCTCCGTTGGCGACGTCGATCGTGCGCAGCGCGTGCGGCACGGTGGCGATCGGCTTCATGCCGGCGCGAACGCGCAGAACGGTGCCCGTGGACATGCCGCCCTCCGTGCCCCCGGCGCGGTCGGACGAGCGCGTGATGCCCTCGTCTGTCGCGAACAGCTCGTCGTGCGCGGCCGAACCCCGACGACGCGTCGTCTCGAAGCCGTCTCCGACCTCGACGCCCTTGATCGCCTGGATCGACATGAGCGCCTGCGCGAGGCGTCCGTCCAAGCGCCGGTCCCACTGCACGTGCGAACCCAGTCCCGGCGGAAGACCGTACGCGAGGACCTCCACGATGCCGCCGAGGGTGTCCCCGTCGCGCTTCGCGGCATCCACCTCGGCGACCATCGCCGCTGAGGTCTCACCGTCGAAGCAGCGCAGCGGATCGGCATCCAGCGCATCGACGTCATCGGGCGTCGGAAGGGGGCGACCGCCCGGGACCTGCACAGGACCGATCGAGAGGGTGTGCGAGACGAGGCGGATACCGAGCTCACCGAGGAAGGACCGCGCGATCGCTCCGAGCGCGACACGCGCCGCCGTCTCGCGCGCACTCGCGCGCTCGAGGATCGGGCGGGCCTCGTCGAAGCCGTACTTCTGCATGCCGACGAGATCGGCGTGACCGGGCCGCGGCCGGGTCAGCGCGGCGCCGCGACCGCGAGAGCGGTCCGTGAGCTCGACGGGCTCGGCGCTCATGACCTCGACCCACTTGGGCCACTCGGTGTTCCCGACGCGCAGCGCGATCGGGCTGCCGATGGAGAATCCGTGACGCACACCGGCGGAGATCGTGAGTTCATCCTCCTCGAACTTCATCCGCGAGCCGCGGCCGTAGCCGAGCTTGCGGCGCGCGAGGTCGGCCTGGATGGCCGCTCGCGAGATCGGGACGCCGGACGGCAGACCCTCCATGAAGGCGACGAGTTCGGGGCCGTGCGATTCGCCGGCCGTGAGCACGCGGAGCATCCCCCTAGTCTCCCATGAGCGCGGAGCGCATGACGGCCACGACGGCCTCCTCGCCCGGGAGCGGCAGGTCGGCGTCTCCCGCGGTGAAGATGCGGACCTGACGCACCGCTTGGTGCAGCAGCATGCCGAGCCCATTCACCGCGCGGCCGCCGGCGGCCTCCCACGCGAGCGCGAGCGGAGTCGGCCACGTGCCGTAGACGACGTCGTAGAGCACTCCTCCTCCCGCCGCGAGGCTGTTCCCCGCACCATCGGGCAGCGTGGCGCCGCCCGGCAGCGTCGACAGCGTCACGGAGACCGCGTCGGCCGGGGCCGTTCCGAAATCGCACCCTGTCACGGTCACGCCGATCCGCGCCCCGAGAGCGGCGAGGGGCTCCACCGCCGCGGCCCGCCGCGCCACCACTTCGACCTCGCGGGCGCCGAGGTCGGCGAGGGCGACGAGCGCCGAGGTCGCCGTCGCGCCCGCGCCCACGATCCGCGCCCGCTCGACCGTGCTCGCCCCGTGATCGCGCAGATCGGCGACGAGCCCCGCCACGTCGGTGTTGTAGCCGTGCGGGCCGTCGACCGACATGACCAGCGTGTTGACGGCGCCCGTCAGCGTCGCGAAACGATCCCGCGCCACCGCCGCGTCGTACGCCACGCCCTTCAACGGGTAGGTGAGGGAGAGTCCACGAAACTCGGCGCCGAGCGACGCGAGTTCCGCCGGGAAGGATGCCTCGTCGACGCGCCGTCGCCCATACGACCACGGCAGACCGAGCTCGCGGTAGGCGGCGGCGTGCAGGCGCGGCGACAGGCTGTGAGCGATCGGGTCGCCCCAGACCTCCAGGCTGTTCCGGGTGACAGAGTGGGCGGACACGGCCTCAGCAGTCGTCGCTGTCATTGGCCGAGCACCACTCCTGCCACTGCGCGACAGCCTTCTCGTGCTCGGCATACGTCGTCGAGAACACGGTCTCGCCGGTGTCGAGATTGACGGTCACGAAGTAGAGCCACGGTCCGTCGGCGGGATGCATCGCGGCATCGATCGCGACGTCTCCCGGATTCGCGATCGGACCGATGGGGAGGCCGGGGTGCAGATACGTGTTCCAGGGGTTGTCGCTCTCGAGCGCCTCGGCCGACGAGCTCACGGTTCCCTTGTTGATCTCGTTGAATCCGTACTGCGCCGTCGAGTCCATCTGCAGGAGGCCGTGGGTCTCCTCGTTGTCCGGGTCGAGACGGTTCTCGATCACGCGCGACACCTTGTAGAAGTCCTGGGTGAACCGCGCCTCCCGCTGGATGATCGAGGCGATCGTGAGGATGCGCTCACGCTGGTCGACCGGCACGCCCGCGGCATCCAGCGACTGCACCGTGCGATCCACCATCGTCTGGATCATCTGCTGCGCCGTGGTTCCCGGGTCGAACGTGTACGTGGCGGGGAACAGCCACCCCTCGAGCGATGACGCGGCGACGCCGTACACGGACGGGTCCGCGACAGCAGCCTCGAGGTCGGCGAGCGGCGTGCCCGTGCCGTCGGCGACGCGCGCGAGCGTGGACTCGAGAGTGAGTCCCTCGGGGAGCTGCGCGGTGTTCTCGCGCCGGTTCGCCGGGTCCTTCAGAGCGGTCAGCGCGGCGGCAGACGACATCTTCTGCTTGAGCGTGTACACACCGGGCTGGAACGTCGGGTTCTGCGCGGTCTTGATGAGGTAGTCGTAGAACGCACTGTCGGTCTTCGTGACCCCCGACTGGAAGAGGGTCGTGGAAATCGACGAGCCGGTGTCGCCCGAGACGACGGTCACGCTGACCTCGCCTTCGGCGATGCCGTCCTCGTAGTCCTTCGGCTCCTCCCAACCCATGAACGCGCGGATCTTGTCCTCATACGTCGTCCAGACGGAGAAGCCGCCGCCGACGATGCCGCCGAGGATCGCGAGGATCACCGCGAACACGACCCAGCCGGCGATGCGGCTCTTGCGCCGGTCGCGCTGGTGGCGTTCGATGCGGGCGCGGTCATCGGCGTCATGCGCGTCCGCGGCGAAGAGCGCTTCGACGCCCTGAGTCGCACGCGCCGCGGCGACGGGTACGGGATCGACCGCAGGCTCCGGCTCATCGCCGAGGCTGCCGGACGCCGTCACCGCGGGGCTGCGCTGTCCGGCCGGCGCCGACGCGACGGGCGCCGCCGGAGCACTCGCAGAAGCGCCATCCCCCTCGGTGTGCCCTGCCTCCGCCGCTTCGCGCGCGGCGCGTCGACTGCCCGGCGCGGCGGCCGACGGCGCCTGCGAGCGGGGGGCCGGCGCCGCAGACGGCGTCGACGCGGGCGTGGGAAGCTTCGTGAAGAGGTCCGCGAACGGATCGTCGTTCGGCGGGGTGTCGGGCATCAGGGGCTCTCCTGCGATCCGGGAAGCAGGGCACCGGCCGGGGTACCGGTGCTCTTCTCGACGTCGATGGCGTGCTGGAGCAGCACCACCGCGGCGACCTGGTCGATAATCCTACGAGAAGATTTCTGGGATCTCCCGGCATCGCGCATCGCGGCGTGTGCCGTCACTGTGCTCAGCCGCTCGTCCACGAGGCGCACGGGCGCTCCTGTTGTGGCGGCGAGCTCGGCGGCGAAGTCCCGCGCGTCCTCCGTCGACGCGGTCTCCCCGCCCGACAGACTCACCGGGAGCCCGACGAGAAGCTCGAACGCTTCGAACTCGGTCGCAAGATCTGCGATGCGCTGGATGGATGCCTCGTTGCGCGGCACGGTCTCCACGGGCACCGCCAGGAGCCCGTCGCGATCGCATCGCGCGACGCCGACGCGGGCTGTGCCCACATCGATTCCGAGCCGCACACCGCGGCGGAACCCGCTCACGCGGTCGCCGCCTCCAGCGCGCGCCGAACGGCGCTCAGCGCATCCGCCAGCGCCCCCGTGTCCGTTCCACCGCCCTGGGCGACATCGTCACGCCCGCCGCCGCCACCGCCGAGCGCCGCGGCCGCGACCTTTGCGAGAGCGCCGGCCTTCGCGCCGGCCCCGCGCGCGACGTCATCGGTCGCGACGATGACGACCGGGCGCCCTGCCACCTCGGCGCCGAGCGCGACGACCGCACCAGCGCCGACGCGTTCGCGCACCTGCAGAGCGAGCGCGCGCACGTCGTCGCCGGATGCTGCGGCGCCGAGCGTCTCGGCCACCACCCGGAACGGTCCCACCGCGCTCGCCGCGCCGGCGAGGGCCGGGATGCGCCCCTCGAGAGCCTTCGCCTCGAATTGCGCGATGCGCTTCTCGGCCGACTTGAGGCTCGCTGAGAGTTCGGCGATCTTACTGGCGAGCTGGTCCTTGGGCGTCTTGAGCGACGACGTCAGCTGCGAAACGATCGCGCGCTCCGCGGCCAGCTCGCGGAAGGCATCGAGACCGACCAGGGCCTCGACTCGACGGTTCGAGGCGCCGACCGACGATTCGCCGACGAGGCTCACGAGCCCGACCTCCGCGCTGGACCCGACGTGCGTGCCGCCGCAGAGCTCGCGCGACCAGGGGCCCCCGATGTCGACCATCCGCACGGTCTCGCCGTACTTCTCGCCGAACAGTGCCATCGCGCCCGCCGCCTTCGCCTCGTCGAGCGACAGCACGCGCGTCGTCACCTCGAGGTTGTCGCGGACGGCGTTGTTGGCGATCTCCTCGATCTCCGTCTTCGTCGCATCCGAGAGCGCCTGCCCCCACGTGAAGTCGAAGCGCAGGTAACCGGCGCGGTTGAGGGAACCGGCCTGCGTGGCGGTCTTGCCGAGCGTGTCGCGCAGCGCCGCGTGCACGAGGTGCGTCGCGGAATGCGCCTGCTGCGCGGCGCGGCGGTTCGCGGCATCCACGACCGTCGTCGCGGGCTGGTCGACGGCGACCTCACCGGTCGTCACCTCCACGGTGTGGCTCACGAGACCCGGGACGGGTCGCTGCACGTCGAGCACCTCGAGCTCGTAGCCCGGCCCGACGATGACGCCCTTATCGGCCACCTGACCGCCGCTCTCGGCGTACAGGGCGGTCTCGGCGAGGATGACCTCGACGATCTGTCCCGCGCCGGCGCTCGCGACGGGGTGACCCTCGGCGAGGATGCCGAGGACGGTCGACTCCGTCTCGAGGTCGGTGTAGCCCGTGAAGACGGTCTCGCCCTTGGCGCGCAGATCGCGGTAGACGCTCGTGTCGGCGAGCTGACGCTTCCGCGAGCGGGCGTCCGCTTTCGCCCGGGCGCGCTGCTCGGACATGAGCGTGTCGAACGCGCCGCGGTCCACCGTGAGCCCGGCTTCTTCGGCGATCTCGAGCGTCAGATCGATCGGGAAGCCGTATGTGTCGTGCAGCAGGAAGGCCTCCGCGCCGCCGATTCCGGTCGCCCCCGACGCCTTCGCCGCCGCGATCGAGGCATCGAGGTTCTCCGAGCCCGCTGCGAGCGTGCGCAGGAAGGTCGCCTCCTCCGCGAGCGCGTACTGCGAAATGCGCGCGTAGTCGGTCGCGACCTCCGGGTAGGCGTCCTTCATGGCATCCCGCGACGTCGCGAAGAGTTCGGCGAACGTCGGCCCGTCGACGCCGAGCAGGCGCATCGCACGGATGACGCGGCGCATGAGGCGGCGGAGGATGTAGCCGCGCCCCTCGTTCGAGGGGGTCACCCCGTCGCTCATCAGCATGAGCGAGGAGCGCACGTGATCGGCGACGACGCGGAAACGCACGTCGTCCTCGTGATTCGCACCGTACGTCTTGCCGGAGAGCTCCACCGCCTTGTCGAGCACCGGACGCACCTGGTCGGTCTCGTACATGTTGTCGACGCCCTGCTTGAGGAAGGCGATGCGCTCGAGGCCCATGCCGGTGTCGACGTTCTTCGCCGGCAGCTCACCGACGATCGTGAAGTCGTACTTGCTCTTCACATCGGTGATCTCGTACTGCATGAACACGAGGTTCCAGATCTCGACGTAACGGTCGTCGTCGGTCGCAGGTCCCCCGTCGATCCCGTACGCCGGCCCACGATCGAAGAAGATCTCCGAGCACGGGCCCGCGGGGCCCGGCAGCCCCGTCGACCAGTAGTTCGTGTCCTTGCCGAGGCGCTGGATCCGCTCCTCCGGGAGCCCCGCGATCTCGCGCCAGAGGTCGTGCGCCTCGTCATCCTCTTCGTAGACGGTGACCCAGAGATCCTTCGGGTCGAAGCCGAGACCGCCGTCTGCCTCGGGGGACGTCAGCAGCTCCCACGCGTAGCGGATCGCCCCCTCCTTGAAGTAGTCGCCGAACGACCAGTTGCCGAGCATCTGGAAGAACGTGCCGTGGCGGGGGGTCTTTCCGACCTCATCGATGTCATTCGTGCGGATGCACTTCTGGTTGTCCGCGGCGCGCGGATACGGTGCGGGTACGTCGCCCGACAGGTACGGAATGAACGGCACCATCCCGGCGATGACGAACAACAGCGCCGGGTCGGGCGAGACGAGGGACGCCGAGGGCACGATCGTGTGACCGTTCTTCTCGAAGTAGTTCAGGTAGCGCTGCGCGATCTCGGCGGTCTTCATATGTGTTCCTCGGGCAAGCAAGTCCGTGAGCGCACGCGCTCGGGCGCGTGGCGGAGGGAAGGTCGGGTCAGTCGGCGATCTGAGCGGCGGCGTCCTTGACCGACGCGGCGATGCCGTCGATCTTCGCCTCCTGCGCGCGGTACGCCTCGCCGATCCGGTCGGTGAACTCGGTGATCCGCGCGTCGACCTCGGCGAGAGCATCGTGGCCGCGCGGATCCTTGTCGATGATGTGAGCGGCCACGAAGCCCCCCGCAAGACCCAGGATGAACCACAGCACGCTCTTCATGCTGTCCATGTTAGGTGCAAACGACGAAGGGCGCCGGGGAGACCCCGACGCCCTTCGAGCGTATGCGGACCGGGATTACCGGGCGGCGTAGTACTCGACGACGAGCTGCACGTCACACGTGACGGGCACCTCGGCGCGCTTGGGGCGACGCGCGAGCTTCGCCTGCAGCTTGTCGAGCTCGACCTCGAGGTAGGCCGGAACGTTCGGCAGCACCTCGGCGTGGCCGCCGGCGGCCGCGACCTGGAACGGCTCGAGAGCCTCGCTCTTGGGCTTGACGTGGATGAGCTGGCCCGGCTTCACGCGGAACGACGGACGGTCGACGAGCTGGCCGTCGACGAGGATGTGACGGTGCACGACGAGCTGACGAGCCTGCGCCGTGGTGCGGGCGAAGCCGGCACGCAGCACGAGAGCGTCGAGACGCATCTCGAGCAGCTCGACGAGGTTCTCACCGGTCAGGCCGTCCTTGCGGCGGGCCTCGTTGAACGTGTTGCGCATCTGCTTCTCGCGGATGCCGTACTGCTCGCGCAGACGCTGCTTCTCGCGCAGGCGGACCGCGAAGTCGCTGTCCTGCTTGCGCTTAGTGCGGCCGTGCTCACCGGGAGCGTAGGGACGCTTCTCGAGGTAGCGGGCGGCCTTGGGGGTGAGGGCGACGCCGAGAGCGCGCGAGAGGCGCACCTTGCGGCGGTCCTGGGACTTCGTTGCCACGAAGCTCTCCTTCTGATGACGCGGCCGTGTCTGTCACGGCTCACGGACGTATCTCCCGCTCTTCGCTCCACTCGGACTGCACGCCGGGGCATGCCGAGGGATCTTCGTCAGAAGAGGGGGATGCCCGAAAACTCCGGTTTCGAGCCGATCAAGCCTATCAGACGGCGAGATCCGTCGAGCCGGTGCCCGCGGGACGCGCGGGCGTGTGCCGGCATCACCCGATCCAGCGAGCCACATCCGGGTGCAGCGGCATGGCCAGTGTGTCGATTCGATACCAGCCGACCGTCGTGTCCGCGTCCCGGACAGGCAGGCGCCCGTCCCGCGGCAGCGCCTCGAGTTCCGCGCAACGGATGCCGTAGACGTAGACGATCTCGTGCCCGCGCTTCGCCGGCCGATCGAAGATGTTCTCGATGATGCCGAGCAGGTGCGCATCGTCGAGGGTCACACCGAGCTCCTCCGCGAACTCGCGCCGGACGGCATCGTCGGCGCGCTCACCGAACTCGACGCCTCCTCCCGGGAGGCGCAGGAAGGGTCCACTCGCCTCGGACCCGGCATACTCCTCCCCCAGCACCCATACGTCCTGGACGAGCAGGCCGACAGCGATGACACGCACGCGGTCGGGCGTCCGCAGCTCGTCGGCGTACGCGCGCACGGCGCGCTGGTAGCGCGGCAGGTGCGGCGCGAGCGTCTGCAGGGCCTCGCGGAGTGCGGGTGCAGGTTTTCCGTCGGAGAAGAGCGCGAGCGCCAAGAAGGCGCGAGCCGAGTCGTACAGCGGGTCGGATGCCGGCACCGCCTGCAGGAGCGTGATCGCGCCTGACGCATCGCCCACGTTGCGCAACGAGCTCGCGAGCTGGATCGTGGCTTGCGTTCGCAGTCCCTCGTCCAGATCGCCCGCGAGGGCTGCGCGGTACAGCGGCACGGCCGCCGCCTCCTCGCCGAGGGAGTCGTGCAGCGAGGCGCGCTCGTATGCCGCGCGTGCATCGTCGCGATACCCGAGTATCGCCTCGAGCGCCCGGTGCGCGGCTGCGGCATCCGTCAGATCGACCTCGGCCCAGAAAGAGGCGAACTCGTCCGCGGGATCTTCCGGGTGGCCCGCGAGGAGCCCACGGACGCGCGCCCGCAGAGGAGCGAGGCCGTCGTCGACCTCGGAGCGCGCGAAGGCGTGCAGCGCCCGCATCGCGGCGCCTGCATCGCTCAGGTCTCCGCCGAGCAGATGCGGCACGAGCTCGCCCGCACCGATCTCTCGTACGCGACCGGTTTCGCCCGTCTCCCAGCGCGGCGCAGCGACGCGGCGACAGTCCGCGGCGCCGACGATGTGCTTGCGGCGCGTCGAGTTCGCTCCCGCCCACTCCGAACCCGCGTGGACGAGCACGCCCGCGCGGAATCCGGTCTCCTCTTCCAGCTCGCGCGCCGCGGCGGCGACGGCATCCTCGCCGGGATCGATGAGACCTCCGGGGAGCTCGCCCAGCGTTCGCGCGGGGCCGACGCGGAACTGCTCGAACAGCAGGACCGTGCCGCGCTGCGTGAATGCGACGACGGCGACCGTGTCGGCCTGCTCGAGGACGTCCCAGTCCGATTCGGTGCCGTCGGGCAGTCGATAGGTGTCTCGCCGCACCGTGACGTATCCCCGGTATCCGGGTGCCTGGCCGAGGCGCTGCCAAGGGGCCGCGGGGTCGAAGGTGCTCATCAGTCCCCCAGGATCTTGCGGATCTTCTCGACCCGCGCCGCGATGTCACGCTCGAGACCCCGCCCGGTCGGCTCGTAATACCGCCGGCCGCGCAGCTCGTCGGGCAAATACTGCTGGGTCGCGACACCGACGTCGAGGTCGTGCGGGTAGACATAGCCCTTGCCGTGCCCGAGCCGCTTGGCACCGGGGTAGTGCGCGTCGCGCAAGTGCACAGGCACCCTGCCGATCCCGCCGGCGCGCACGTCCGCGATGGCCTGATCGATCGCGAGGTAGGCCGCGTTCGACTTCGCGGTCGTCGCGAGGTACGCGGTCGCCTCGGCAAGGGGGATGCGCCCCTCCGGCATGCCGATGAACGCCACGGCGTCCGCTGCGGCGACGGCGATCACGAGCGCCTGCGGATCGGCGAGGCCGATGTCCTCGGATGCCGAAATGACGAGCCGGCGCGCGATGAAGCGCGGGTCCTCCCCCGCCTCGATCATGCGGGCGAGGTAGTGCATCGCGGCATCCGCATCGGATCCACGGATGGACTTGATGAAGGCGCTGATGACGTCGTAGTGCTCATCGCCCTGGCGGTCGTAGCGCAGGAGCGCCCGGTCGACGGCCTGAGCGACGTGATCGGCTGTGATCGTGCCGGACTCGCCCGCGACGGCGGCCGCGGCCTCGAGCGACGTGAGCGCGCGCCGCGCGTCTCCCGACGCGAGTTGCACGAGCGCTGTCCGCGCCTCGGGCGAAAGCTCGACGGCGCCGTCGAGTCCACGGGGATCCGCGACGGCGCGCTCGACGAGCATCGCGAGGTCGTCATCGGTGAGCGGCTTGAGCGTCAGCAGGAGCGAGCGTGACAGCAGCGGCGAGATCACCGAGAACGACGGGTTCTCGGTCGTCGCGGCGATGAGGATCACCCAGCCGTTCTCGACTCCGGGCAGGAGCGCGTCCTGCTGGGCCTTCGTGAACCGGTGGATCTCGTCGAGGAAGAGGATCGTCGAGGCGCCGTACAGATCGCGCTGGTCGAGCGCCTCCTGCATGACCTCGCGCACGTCCTTGACCCCGGCGGTCACGGCGGAGAGCTCGACGAACCGGCGTCCGGAGGTCCGCGCGATCGCCTGCGCGAGCGTCGTCTTGCCCGTTCCGGGCGGGCCCCACAGGATCACCGATACGGCGCCCGCCGCGCCCTGCGCTGCATCCGCAAGCGCCACGAGTGGCGAGCCGGGGCGAAGCAGGTGGGACTGTCCGGCGACCTCTTCGAGCGAGGTCGGCCGCATCCGGACCGCCAACGGGGTCTGACCCTGGAAGAGAGCGGATGCCGAAGCCATCCGTCCAGGCTAGTCGCCGCCTGAGACACCGGGGTGTCGCCGGCACCGGTCGCCCTCGCACCACCGGTTAGGATGCGTACGGCCCGGCTCATCGGGATCTGAGGGAGGTTCGGAGTGGCGACGGGTGCAGGCAAGAAGCAATCGCGCGAAGCGAAGGAGCGCACGCGGCTGTACCGCGCGCGCCAGGAGTTCCACGACGGCCTGATCGCGCGTCGGCGACGCGACAACCTCGTCGCCGGTCTCGCCGGCGGCATCCTGATCCTGGCGATCGTCGGCGGTCAGACTCTGTACTACACGGCGGGCCCCGGAGCACCGACCCCCACGCCTTCGCCAAGCGCGACGCCGACGCCCGAGCCGACCATACCTGGGGCGCCGCAGCCGTCGGACTCACCCGCCCCGGGCGGCGCCACGCCGTCGCCCACGCCGACCGCCCCCTGACCTGTCCCTCCTGTCGGCGGCGCGTGCCGTATAGGCTGTGAGCCGACCGAAACCCCCATGCGGCGTGCGCCGCGACGAGGTGCTATCTGTGACTGACGCCACCGAAACTCCGGCCGACGAGACCCCCGAGGTCCCGACGCCCGCTCCCGTACCCACGCCTGCACGGATCCCCGTGCCGCGGCCGCCCGCGACCCGCCCCGCTGTCGCGCCCGCGCCGACGGCCTCGGCCGCCGAGCCGTTCGGGCGCGTCGACGACGACGGCACCGTGTCGGTGCGCGAGGGAGCCGAGTGGCGAGTCGTGGGCCAGTATCCCGACGGCACCCCCGCCGAGGCCCTCGCCTACTTCGAGCGCAAGTACGTCGACCTCGCCGGCGAGGTAACGCTCCTCGAGACGCGGCATCGCTCCGGTGGCGCCTCCGCGTCCGACCTCCGCTCGACATCGGCGACCGTGCGCGAGCGCGTCGTCGGCGCGGCCGCCGTCGGCGACCTCGCTGCCCTCCTGACGCGACTGGACGCGCTGGAGTCGACGCTTTCGGAGGCCTCCGCCGAGGAGGCGCAGGCGCAGCGCGAAGCCGTCGACGCCGCGGTCGCGGAGCGCACGAGGCTCGTCGAGAGCATCGAAGCGATCGCCGCCCGTGACCCCAAGTCGATCCAGTGGAAGCAGACGTCGCAGGAGGTCACCGCACTCTTCGAGCAGTGGCAGGCTCATCAGGCCACCGGGCCCCGCCTGCCGAAGAACACCGGCCAACAGCTCTGGAAGCGATTCCGCGACGCCCGCGCCACCCTCGACAAGCACCGTCGCGAGTTCTATGCCGGACTCGACGAGCAGCACAAGTCGGCGCGCGACACCAAGGCGCGTCTCGTCGACCGAGCCGAGGCCCTCGTATCGCGCGGCGAGGACGCGATTGGCGACTACCGCTCGCTCCTCGACCAGTGGAAGACCTCGGGCCGCGCCGGCAAGAAGGCCGACGACGCACTCTGGGCGCGGTTCAAGGCTGCCGGCGACGCGCTGTACGCAGCCCGCGCGGGCCGCGAGCAGGCCGATGCCGAGGCATCCAAGGAGAAGATCGAGGCCAAGCGCGCCTTGCTCGTAGAGGCCGCCGCGGTGCCCGAAGAGAAAGACAACGCCAAAGCGCGGACCCTTCTGACCGGCATCCAGCGCCGCTGGGACGAGATCGGTCGAATCTTCCCACGCGAAGCCGAGCGCGCGCTCGACGATGACCTCCGCAAGATCGAGCAGGGCCTGAAGTCCCGGGAGGAGGCCGACTGGAAGGCCAACAACCCGGAGACCAAGGCCCGACAGAACGACATGACGAGCCAGTTGCGCGACGCGATCGCCGGGCTGGAAGCCGACCTCGAGAAGGCGAAAGCCTCGAAGGACAAGTCGGCGATCGCACGCGCGACGGAAGCCCTCGAGGCCCGCAAGGGGTGGCTCAAGGCCCTCGGCGGCTGAGCGAGGTCGAATCCTCCACACAGGGCCGGTTTCCCCCATCCATCCACAGATGCGGGGAACCGGCCCTCTCTTCTCCGCTCGCCGTGACACGATGCCCGACATGTCGTGGCCTTTCCTCTACTTCGCCGGCGATCGCCTGTCGCTGGCGGAACTCGCGTGCGCGCGTCTCGACGGCGATGTCGTCGAGATCGGCGACGCCTACATGCCGGCAGATGCCGTCGAAACACGCGAGCTGCGAGCGGCGTCACTCGCCGGATGCGTACCGAGCGCCCTCGCCGTGACCCGACTGAGCGCCGCCTGGGTGTACGGCGCCCAGGCAGAGCCGCCCTCGCGGCACACTCTGCAGCGCCGAGCAGGAGTGCGCGGTCGCCCCACTCTCGACGTGCGCGTGGAGTGTCGGGAGCAGCCGATCTCGGCCGACGATCTCGACTGCATCGGCGGCGTCTGGATCACCAGTCCGGCGCGCACCCTCGCGGACCTCGTCCGGCTGAGACCGGAACGGGCTGCCGGCGACGACATCGACGCACCGATCGAGGCGATGCTCGCCGTTCGCCCCGGCCTCGCGCACGAGGCACTCGATGTCCTCACCCGATCACAGGGACTGCGTTTCAAGAGACCCGCGATGACCGAACTCCGCCGGCGCATACGTGCGGCGCGGACGGCGCAGGCAGCGGATCCCGACCCGGCCGGACTCAGGAAGAGGTGACGCGGTAGACGTCGTAGACGGCGTCGATGCGGCGCACCGCGTTGAGCACGCGGTCGAGGTGAACGATGTCGCCCATCTCGAACACGTAGCGACTGAGCGCCAGCCGGTCATTCGTCGTCTGGACCGATGCGGAGAGGATGTTGACGTGATGCTCGCTGAGAACGCGAGTGATGTCGCTGAGCAGCCCCGAGCGGTCGAGCGCCTCGACCTGGATCTGCACGAGGAAGACGCTCTTCGTGGTCGGAGCCCAGGACACCTCGATCATCCGCTCCGGGTCGCCGAGCAGCGACTTCACGTTCGTGCAGTCCGCGCGATGCACCGAGACGCCGCTTCCGCGCGTGACGAACCCGACGATCTCGTCACCGGGGACAGGCGTGCAGCACTTCGCAAGCTTCACGAGGATGTCCGGCGCCCCGCGCACGAGCACGCCCGAGTCGCCGCCGCGCGGCGCGCGCGAGCGGCCGACGTGCGGGATCTCGATCGGCCCGGTGGAGGTGTCCTCCTCGGTGCTCACGAGTGCGGTCACCTTCTCGATGACCGACTGCGTGGAAACGTGGCCTTCTCCAACAGCGGCGTAGAGGGCCGTGACGTCCTCGTAGCGCAGCTGGTGCGCCACCTCGGTGAACGAGTCCTGGTTCATGAGGCGCTGCAGGGGCAGGTTCTGGCGCCGCATCGCCCGTGCGATGGCATCCTTGCCCTGCTCGACAGCCTCTTCGCGACGCTCCTTCGTGAACCATCCGCGGATCTTGCTGCGCGCGCGGGTCGACTTCACGAACGTCAACCAGTCCTGGCTGGGCCCGGCATCGGGGTTCTTCGACGTGAACACCTCGACGACGTCGCCGGAGTTCAACGGCGTCTCGAGCGGAACGAGGCGTCCGTTGACCTTCGCGCCCATCGTGCGGTGGCCGACCTCGGTGTGCACGGCGTAGGCGAAGTCGACCGGCGTCCCTCCGGCCGGAAGACCGATCACGCGCCCCTTCGGTGTGAAGACGTAGACCTCTTTCGCACCGATCTCGAAGCGCAGCGAGTCGAGGAACTCCCCCGGGTCGGCCGTCTCGGCCTGCCAGTCGGAGATGTGGGCGAGCCACGCCATGTCGGCGTCGACCGACTTCGCGTCGGGGGTCTTCCCCGCCATCCGCTCCTTGTACTTCCAGTGCGCCGCGACGCCGTACTCGGCCTGCTGGTGCATCTCGTTGGTGCGGATCTGGATCTCGACCGTACGCCCACCCGGGCCGATCACGGTCGTGTGCAGCGACTGGTAGAGATTGAACTTGGGCGTCGCGATGTAGTCCTTGAAGCGTCCCGGGATCGGTGTCCAGCGCGCGTGGATCGATCCCAGCACGGCGTAGCAGTCCCGTACCGTGCCGACGAGCACCCGGATGCCGATCAGGTCGTAGATGTCGTCGAACTCGCGCCCGCGGACGACCATCTTCTGGTACACCGAGTACAGCTGCTTCGGCCGCCCCATCACGCGCCCGCGGATGCGGAGTTCACGCAGGTCCGACTCGACCGCGTCGATGACGGTGTGGACGTACTCCTCGCGCTGCGGAGTCCGCTGCTTGACGAGCGAATCGATCTCGGCATAGAGCTTCGGATGCATCACCGCGAAGGAGAGGTCCTCGAGTTCGCTCTTGACCGCCTGGATGCCGAGGCGGTGCGCGAGCGGAGCGTAGATCTCCAGGGTCTCGGTGGCCTTCTTCGCCGCCTTCTCGGGCGGGACGAAGCCCCACGTGCGCGCGTTGTGGAGGCGGTCGGCGAGCTTGATGAGGAGCACGCGAATGTCTTTCGACATCGCGACGATCATCTTCCGCACGGTTTCGGCCTGCGCCGCATCGCCGTACTTGACCTTGTCGAGCTTCGTGACGCCGTCGACGAGCATCGCGACCTCGTCGCCGAAATCGGCCGTCAGCTGGTCGAGGCTGTAGTCGGTGTCTTCGACGGTGTCGTGAAGCAGCGCCGCCGCGATCGCGCGCGGACCGAGTCCGAGGTCGGCAAGGATCTGCGCGACCGCGAGCGGGTGGGTGATGTACGGCTCACCGCTCTGACGGTTCTGTGTCGCATGGGCCTGGGCGGCGACGTGGTACGCGCGCTCGATGACCGACGTGTCGCCCTTGGGATGGTGGGTGCGAACGGTGCGGATCAGTGGTTCCACCCCGTCGCGCGAGGGTGCGCGCGAGAAGATCCGCGGAACAAGCCGCCGCAGAGACGAACTCTGCGGCGGTGTCGCCCCATACGCGGAGGCGGGTGCCGTCTCGGTCATCCGCTCACCTCCGCTCGAAGCAATCCCACAATCCTACGCCCGGGGCGAAGCCCCGCCGGTCACGCGGCGACGGCGGCGCGCTCGCGCGCAGTGAGGGCACGCGCATCGCGCGCCTTGATCTCCGGCTCGTTCTCCCGCAGGAGCGAGAACAGCGGGGCCGCGACGAAGAGCGTCGAGTACGCGGCGACGATCGTTCCGACGAAAATCGACAGAGAGATGTCGGTGAGCGTCTGCGCTCCCAGCCACAGCGCGCCGATGAAGAGGATCGCGCCCGTGGGGATGGCAGCGACGACGGTCGTGTTGATCGAGCGGATCAGCGTCTGATTGACCGCCAGGTTCACCGACTCTCCGAACGTGCGCCCCGACCCTTCACCGTCCTCGCGGGTGTTCTCACGGATCTTGTCGAAGACGACCGTCGTGTCGTACAGCGAGTACGAGAGGATCGTCAGGAACCCGATCACGGCCGCCGGAGAGATCTCGAACCCGAACAGCGCGTACACCCCGACCGTGATGACGAGCACGTCGACGAGGCCGATGATGGCAGCGACCGACATCTTCCACGTGCGGAAGTAGACCGCGAGGATGATGAAGGTCAGCGCGAGGAAGATCGCGAGACCCCACAGTGACTGGCGCGTCACATCCTGGCCCCAGCTCGGGCCGATGAACGACGAGCTCACCTCGTCCGCCGACACGCTGTACGCCTCGGCAAGGGCAGCGGAGACCGCGCGGGTCTCCTCGTCTGTCATCTGATCGGTCTGCACGCGGACCGACTGCTCACCGTCGGCGGAGCCGATCGTGGTGACCTTCGTCGTGGCGCCGGGCACCACCGTCTGCACCGCGGTCGTCGCCAGCGCCTGGTCGGGCGCGGTGATGCCGCTCACGGTGAACTGCGACCCGCCGGTGAACTCGATCGAGAACTGGATCGGGCGGAACAGCGGCACGAGCGCTGCGCCGATCACGAGGATCGCCGCGATGAGGAACCACAGCCGCCGTCGCCCGACGAACGGGAACGAGGTCTTGCCGGTGTAGAGGTCGTTTCCGAGCTGGTTCATGGAGCGCATCAGTCGTCCCCCTCCGTCGTCGAGCGGCTCCCGGAGAGCTCGGCCTGCTTGCGTTCTGCGATCGTCTGACGGCGTTCCGCCTCGCCGCGCGAGCGCTTCGCCCGGCGCGCTGCAGCGCCCTGTGCGTTCGCGGCGACAGGAGCGCGGAATTGCGCGCGCCCGCGGTAGACCGCCCCGAGCGCCTCGGGGTCAAGGCCCGAGAGAGGGTGTCCGCCGCCGAAGAAGCGTGTCCGTGCGAGCAGCTGCATCACCGGATGCGTGAACAGGATGAAGATCAGGATGTCGATCAGTGTCGTGAGTCCGAGCGTGAAGGCGAAGCCCTTCACCGTGGCATCCGCCAGGATGTACAGCACCACGGCGGCGAGGATGTTGATCGACTTCGAGATGTAGATCGTGCGCTTGGCTCGACCCCAGCCGTCTTCCACGGCGCCCGTGATCGACTTGCCGTCGCGCAGCTCGTCGCGGATGCGTTCGAAGTAGACGATGAACGAGTCGGCGGTGAATCCGATCGTCACGATGAGTCCCGCGACGCCCGCGAGCGACAGACGGAAGCCCATGCGCCACGCCAGGATGCACAGCGTGATGTACGTCAAGACGGCCATCACCGCGAGCGAGGCGATGATGACGAATCCGAGCGCGCGATAGACGATGAGCGAGTAGAGCGCGACGAGCGCGAGTCCGATGAGACCCGCAATGAGGCCGATCTGGAGCTGCTGCGAACCGAGGGTCGCCGAGATCGAGTTCGTGCTCTGCACCTCGAAGCTGAGCGGCAGCGCACCGTACTTCAACTGGTCGGCGAGAGTTTTCGAGCTCTCCTGGGTGAACGTGCCCGAGATCTGCGGCTTGCCGTCGAGGATGACGCCGTTCATCGACGGTGCGGAGATGACGGCGCCGTCGAGGACGAACGCGAACTGGTTCTGCGGGGTCTGACCCGCCTTCGTGAACGCGTAGAGACGCTGACTGACCTCGCCGAAGGTCTTCGCGCCCGCCTCATCGAAGACGACGTTGACGACCCACTGGCCGTTCTGCGTGTTCATGCCGGCCGTGGCATCCGTGATCGACGAGCCGTCGAGTTCGACCGGACCGAGGATGTACTTCGCGGTGCCGGCCGGGTCGCACGCGATCACCGGCTGATCCTTGGGCGCGTTCGCCGGATCGTTCGCAGGGTTCGAGCAGTCGTATGCGAGGAACTCCGCCTGAAGAGCCGGCGTCACCCAATTCAGGTCGCTGCCGTTAGTCGGAGAAGCCGTCGGGGTGGCGACGAGACTCGGGTCCGGTGTGGGGTACGGCGTCTGGTTGCCGTCCTCGCCCACGTACGACGTGGATGCCGCGGTGGTGTACAGCACGGCGCGCAGCTGCATCTGCGCGGAGGCGGCGATGCGATCGCGGGTCTCGTCGTCGGCGGGGCCGGGGATCTGCACGACGATCTGGTTGCCGGCCTGCGTCGTGATGTCGGTCTCACCGACACCCGAGGCATCCACGCGCTGGCGGATGATCGCGGCCGCCTGGTTCATCTGCTCTGTCGTCGGCGCGGCGCCGTCGGGCGTCTTGGCCGAGAGGATGATCTGCGTGCCGCCCTGCAGGTCGAGGGCGAGCTCGGGCGTCCAGGAGCTCTTGCCGAAGGCGTATACGCCGAGGGCATTGACGCCGAAGAGCACGACGACGATCGCGAGCAGGCCGGTCAGTGCGCGCCAGGCATGACGCACAGGGGTGGGTGTGGCCACGGAGGGTCAGCTTTCTTCGTCGAAGACCGCGGAGCGGTGGTGGGAAGCGGTGAGTCAGGCCTGCGGCTTGTCGCCGGGCTCGGCGCCGTCGGCAGCCTTCTTCTCCGCGGCGGCGGTCTCCACCGTGGGGCGGGCGCTCTGCGCGTCATCGCTGATCGAGGCGATCTCGCCGTCCACGACATCGGCCACGTACTCGGCCTGGTCGGACTCAGCCTCGAGGAACTCGTCTTCGGTGAGAGTGCCCTCTTCTTCGTCGACGACGCGAAGGATCGCCTGGCTGTGCACCTCGACCTCGACGCCCGGGGCGAGCGCGACGCGGGCGGCCTTCGAAAGGTCCTCGCCGTCGTACTCGACGAGCGTGCCGTAGAGACCGCCCTGGAGGAGTACCTTGACGCCGGGGAGCATGGCGCGGGACTTCGCCTCCTGCTCGGCCTTCATGCGGGCAGCGCGACGACGCGAGCTCCAGAACATGAAGATGAGCAGCGCCGCCATCGCGACGAGCAGGATCCAATCCATGGGTACGACCTTTCGGGTGCGCGCGAGATGCGCGAAGAAGCACGGCGGGCCTTCGACAGCCTCAGGAACCGACCTTCAGCGATTATAGGTCATCGAAGATCGCGGGCTCCCCGGGCTGCGGCACGCGCAAGTGGGCGTATGCCTCAGGCGTGGCGACGCGCCCGCGCGGCGTGCGTCCGAGGAAGCCGATGCGCACGAGGTAGGGTTCGACGACCGATTCGATCGTCTCGGCCTCCTCTCCCACCGTCACCGCGAGGGTCGACAGGCCGACCGGGCCGCCGCGGAAGCGCCGCACCACGGCATCCAGGACGGCGCGGTCGAGGCGATCGAGCCCGATGGCGTCGACGTCGTAGAGGTCGAGCGCTGCAGAGACGTCCGCTTCAGACGCACTCTCCCCCGCTCCGTGCACGATGACGTAGTCGCGCACGCGTCGGAGCAGTCTGTTCGCGATGCGCGGTGTGCCGCGCGAGCGCCGCGAGATCTCGTCGCGCGCGGCGGCGGGGACGTCCACGCCTAGGAAGCCGGCCGACCGCGCGACGACGCGCTCGAGCTCTTCCGGCTCGTAGTACTCGAGATGCGCCGTGAAGCCGAAGCGGTCGCGCAGAGGGTTCGGGAGCAGCCCCGAACGGGTCGTCGCCCCGACGAGCGTGAAAGGAGCAAGGTCGAGCGGGATGCTCGTGGCGCCCGCACCCTTACCGACCATGATGTCGATGCGGAAATCCTCCATCGCGAGGTAGAGCATCTCCTCCGCCGAGCGCGCCATCCGGTGGATCTCGTCGATGAAGAGCACTTCGCCCGGGACGAGGCTCGACAGGAGCGCAGCGAGGTCGCCGGCGTGCTGGATCGCGGGGCCGCTGGAGAGCCGCAACGGCCGCTCGCTCTCGTGGGCGACGATCATCGCGAGCGTCGTCTTGCCGAGACCGGGCGGCCCTGACAAGAGGATGTGGTCGGGCGGACGCTGCTGAATCCGGGCGGCATCGAGCAGGAGCTGCAGCTGACCCCGCACCTTCTGCTGCCCGACGAACTCGGCGAGCGATGTGGGACGCAGAGCCCCCTCGACGGCAAGCTCCGTCTCGTCTTCCGCAAGCCCCGGGTCACGGGCGGAATCGTCAGACACTCGTACGCTCCGTCCTGCTCGGGCCGAGCTGCGCGAGGGCGAGCTTCAGCAGGGCGGGCACGGAGCCCAGGTCGGATGCCGCCGCGGTTCCGGCGATCTCGTGCACGGTTTCGGTGCTGACGCGCTCGCTCCACCCGAGTGCGATGAGCGCGGCGACCACCTTCGCACTGACAGCGGCAGGAGCGATGCCGGGCGCTGCTCCAGCGGGAGTGGGCAGTCGAGCGTGAAGTTTGCCGGCGAGCTGGACGACGATGAGCTTCGCCGTCTTCGGTCCGATCCCCGAGACGCGCCGGAACGGCGCATCGTCTTCGTTCGCCACCGCCTCGGCGATCTGCGCGACGCTGAGGGCCGACAGAACGCCGAGGGCTGACTTCGGGCCGACGCCTGAGACGCTCAGGAGCAGCGTGAACGTGTCGAGCTCGTCGCGCTCGGCGAATCCGAACAACGACAGCGCGTCCTCACGCACGACGAGGTTCGTGTGCAGAAGCGTCTCGTCGCCTGCACGCAGGCCGCGCGCGACGTCCGTCGGCACCGCGACGGAGAACCCCACGCCGCCGACCTCGACAATCACTGAGTCGGCGTCGGAATGCAGCACGACGCCGCGCAGGGAGGAGATCATGCAACCACCCTAGAGGCGTCTTCGGACGTTTGTTCGAGCGACACGCACCCGCGCGAGGCTGCGGGGCTGCGCGCCGCTCACCGCCGTGCGGCCGCCTTCTCCGCCCGCGCCCATGCTCGCTGCGCCGGCGTCAGCGCCGCTTCGCCCGCCGCACTCGTCCCCGCCGTCGTCGGCGCGCCGCGCCGCCACGCGTGACACAGTGCGATCGCGAGCGCATCTGCGGCATCCGCGGGCTGTGGCAGGGCGTCGAGGCGCAGCACCCGAGCGACCATCGTCTGCACCTGGAGCTTCTCCGCCGCACCGTACCCGGTGATCGCGGCCTTCACCTCCGATGGCGTGTGCGTCGCCGCGGGGAGCCCGTGCTCGGCTGCAAGGAGCAGGGCCACACCGCTCGCCTGCGCCGTTCCCATCACGGTCGCGCGGTTCTGCTGCGCGAACACGCGCTCGACGGCGACGACGTCGGGGCGGTGCGCGGAGAGGACGTCGCGCAGTCCCGCGGCGATCACCGCCAAGCGTTCGCCGATCTCGAGATCGGTGCGTGAGCGGACGACGCCCACATGCACGAGCGATGCCGATCGATCGGCACGGACGTCGACGATACCGACACCGCACCGGGTGAGGCCGGGGTCGATGCCGAGAACGCGGAGAGCGGCTGCCACTGTTCCACGCTAGGCGTCGAAACGGGCGCAGCCGCTCTGCGACTCACCTCCGGCGATGGAGCGCCGGCGTGAACGACCGGTGGGTGGAGATCACTCGTCCTGTTCGAGCTCGGCCTGAACGTCGGCGGAGAGATCGAAGTTGCTGAAGACGTTCTGCACGTCGTCGCTGTCTTCCAGCGCGTCGATCAGGCGGAAGATCTTGCGCGCCGTATCGGCGTCGATCTCGACCTTGAGGTTCGGGACGAACTCGACGTCGGCCGAGTCGTACTCGATGCCGGCGTCCACGAGCGCCGAGCGGACCGCCACGAGGTCGGATGCCTCGGTGATGACTTCGAACCCTTCGGCGTGCGGCTCGATCTCCTCGGCGCCCGCCTCGAGCGCCGCCATCATGACGTCGTCCTCGGTTGTGCCCTCATCGGACACGACGATGACGCCCTTGCGGCTGAAGTTGTAGGCGACGGAGCCCGGGTCGGCGAGCGTGCCGCCGTTGCGCGAGAGGGCGGTGCGCACTTCGGCGGCCGCGCGGTTCTTGTTGTCGGTCAAACACTCGATCATGAGGGCGACGCCGTTCGGACCGTAGCCCTCGTACATGATCGAGGTGTACTCGACCGACTCGCCGCCGATGCCGGCGCCGCGCTTGATGGCGCGGTCGATGTTGTCCTTCGGGACGGAGGTCTTCTTCGCCTTCAGGACGGCATCGAAGAGGGTCGGGTTGCCCGCCTGGTCGGCTCCGCCGAGCTTCGCGGCGACTTCGATGTTCTTGATGAGCTTCGCCCACGACTTGGCACGGCGCGCGTCGATGACGGCCTTCTTGTGCTTGGTCGTGGCCCATTTGGAGTGTCCGGACATGACAGCCAGTTTACGGGGATCAGGCCATGATCTTCGCGAGGGTGCGGAGGTTGCGGGTCGTCGTGGATGCCGCGAACCGCGCCTTCGCGAGAAGCTTCGCGTACGGGGTATCGGTGGAGGACCCTTTCGCGGGGTTCCAGTAGACGACGCCTGCCCCGCCCCGCGCGGGGTCGATATCGGGGTCGAGGTCCGCGATCGCCGCAACGAGCTCGCGAAGGACGGCGTCGTCGCTCGTGAACACGACGTAGGGCTGTCGAGCCGCATCCCCCGCGTCGAAAGGGAAGCCCGTGATGGCATGCGCGAGCTCGTCTCGAGACACGAGCACGATCCACGCGTCGTACCCGAATCGCTCGCGCAGTCCGGTCTCGATCCGCTTCTTCAGCTCCGCGCGGCGAGGTTCGGGTTCATCGGCCTCGAACCGCACGTTGCCGCTCGCGAGCACCGTCTTCACCTCGGCGAACCCGAGGTCACGGAAGAGAGCACCCAGTTCGGCGCTCTTCACGGTCACGCCGTTCACGTTGACTCCGCGCAGCAGCGCCACCCAGGTCGTCATGCCGGAACGCTACCGCGCGGCGCGCACGAGTTGCAGGAACAACTCGTGGAAGCGCGTCTCGCCGGATACCTCGGGGTGGAACGCCGTCGCGACCAGGTTCCCCTGCCTGACCGCAACGACGCCACCGCCAGGCAGCGTCGCGAGCGCTCGCGCTGCGGGCCGGACCTCGACGACGAGCGGGGCGCGGATGAAAGCCGCATGCACCGGGCCGTCGAAGCCGGCGACGGTGATCTCGGTCTCGAACGACTCCACCTGACCACCGAACGCGTTGCGCTGCACCGTCACGTCAAGTCCGCCGAAGCTCTCCTGTCCGTCGATGGGATTCGCGATGCGATCCGCGAGCAGGATCATCCCGGCGCACGTCCCGTACACGGGCATGCCACCCGCGATCGCGTCGCGTACCGGTTGCTGCATGCCGAACGCCCGTGACAGCTTGTCGATGACGCTCGACTCCCCGCCGGGCAGGACGAGTCCATCGACGGATGCCAGGTCGTCGGGCCGGCGCACGAGTGTCACGTCGGCGCCCAGCGCGGTCAGCACACGGGTGTGCTCCCGCACATCGCCCTGCAGCGCGAGAACGCCGACGCGGGTCACCGCACGCCCACGGGCCGAAGTCACCAGCCGCGCTCGGCGAGGCGGTGCGGAGCCGGCAGATCGGTGACGTTGATGCCGACCATGGCTTCGCCGAGCCCTCGAGAGACCTCCGCGATGACCTTCGCGTCGTCGAAGAACGTCGTGGCCTTGACGATCGCGGCGGCACGCTCGGCGGGATTGCCGCTCTTGAAGATGCCCGAGCCCACGAAGACGCCGTCCGCGCCGAGCTGCATCATCATCGCGGCATCCGCCGGCGTCGCAACACCGCCCGCGACGAACATCACGACCGGCAGCGCGCCCGTTTCGGCCACCTCGGCGACGAGTTCGTACGGCGCCTGGAGCTCCTTCGCCGCGACGAACAGTTCGTCCTTCGGCAGGGCGACAAGCGCCGCGACCTCACCGCGGATCTTGCGGATGTGCTTCATCGCCTCTGAGACATCACCCGTACCGGCTTCGCCCTTCGAGCGGATCATCGCGGCGCCTTCGTTGATGCGTCGCAGCGCTTCGCCGAGGTTCGTGGCACCGCAGACGAACGGCACGGTGAACTTCCACTTGTCGATGTGGTTGACGTAGTCGGCGGGCGACAGCACCTCGGACTCGTCGATGTAGTCGACGCCGAGCTCCTGCAGCACCTGCGCCTCGACGAAGTGACCGATGCGCGCCTTCGCCATCACCGGGATCGAGACCGCCTCGATGATCCCGTCGATCATGTCCGGGTCGCTCATCCGCGAGACGCCGCCCTGCGCGCGGATGTCAGCGGGCACGCGCTCGAGCGCCATGACCGCGACGGCGCCGGCGTCCTCTGCGATCTTCGCCTGATCGGGCGTGACGACGTCCATGATGACCCCGCCCTTCAGCATCTCGGCCAAGCCCCGCTTGACGCGGGAGGATCCGGTGGTGGGTGTGGGCATCGTGGGGCTCCTCGCGGACGGAACGGATCGTGGGGGGTCATCATCTTTGACCTAGGCCAAAACGTACCATGGCCTGTCACATAGACTGGACGCCGATGAGGGGTGTAGGCATGGTCATCACCGGCGCCACGGCGACCGAGATCGCCGAGAGCGTGCGGCAGCAGATCGAGCGCGCTGAACTCGCCCCCGGCGATGCGCTTCCCCCGGTCCGTGCGCTCGCCGACGACCTGCAGGTCAACCGCAACACCGTCGTCGCCGCGTACCGTCACCTCACCCAGGCCGGGCTTGTCGAGGCGCGCGGGCGTGCCGGCACGCGTGTGGCCGAACCCACCGCCGTCGCGCAGGAAGGGTTCGCCCGCGGCACGGTCCTCCGCGATCTCGGCACGGGCAACCCGGACGCCGCGCTCATCCCGGACGCACGCACTGCCCTCGGGCGAATCGCCTCGCGACCGGTCCTGTACGGCGAGCCCGTCATCGACCCCGATCTCGACCGCTGGGCGACCGCGTGGATGCGCGAAGCCGTCGCTGACGAGCGCCCACTGCGCCTCACGGTCACCGGCGGCGCTTCCGACGCGATCGAACGCCTCCTCGCGCAGACGCTCACCCGTGACGACGCCGTTGCGCTCGAGGACCCGTGCTTCCTCGCGAGCCTCAACACCGTGCGTCTCGGCGGCTACCGGCCCGTCGCCGTCCCCGTCGACGCCGAGGGAATGACCGTCGCCGGCCTCAGGGCGGCGTTGGATGCCGGGGTGCGCGCGGTCGTCTGCACGCCGCGCGCGCAGAACCCGACGGGCGCGAGCCTCAGCGCGCGGCGCGCCGCCGACCTGCGGGCGGCGCTGACCGACCACCCCTACGTGCTCGTGATCGAGGACGACCACTTCTCCCTCCTGTCATCGCAGCCCTTCCACTCCGTGATCGGCCCCGACCACCAGCGCTGGGCTCTGATCCGGTCCGTGTCGAAGTTCCTCGGACCGGACATGTGCCTCGCCGTGACCGCCTCCGATCCGGACACCGCCGAGCGGCTCGCACGCCGCCTCAATCCTGGGTCGCAATGGGTCAGTCACCTCCTGCAGCGGCTGGGGCTCGAGCTCCTCACCGACGCGCACGCGCGCGCCGCAGTCGCGGCGGCAGCCGACCACTACGCGACACGGAACCTCGTCGCGGCGGCGGCGTTCACCGCGGCGGGCGTTCCCACCGCGGCGCGCGACGGATTGAGTCTGTGGGTCCCTCTCCCCGCGCCGGCGCGCGCCGTAGCCGAGCAGCTCATGCGGCGTGGATGGCTCGCTCGGCCGGGTGACGAGTTCGTGCTGAGCGACCCCTCGGCCGCCCACCATCTGCGCCTCACAGCCCACGACCTCACCGACGCCGAGCTCCAGCGCCTGGCATCCGACCTGGCCGATGCTGTCCGCGCGGCCACCCTCACGAAAGCAGGATGATCCCGATGAAGATCCTCTCGATCCAGTCCGCCGTCGCCTACGGCCACGTCGGCAACTCCGCCGCGGTCTTCCCTCTCCAGCGCATCGGTGTCGAGGTGCTCCCGGTCTACACCGTCAACTTCTCGAACCACACCGGGTACGGTTCGTGGCGGGGTCCCCTCATCTCACCCGATGACGTCCGCGACGTCATCCTCGGCATCGAGGAGCGCGGTGTGCTCGGCGAGATCGACGTCGTGCTGTCGGGCTACCAGGGCAGCGACGGCATCGGGGACGTGATCCTCGACGCCGTCGCGCGGGTGAAGTCGGCGAACCCGGATGCCGTCTACTCGTGCGATCCGGTCATGGGCAACGCCAAGAGCGGATGCTTCGTGGCGACCGCCATCCCGATTCTGCTGCGCGAGCGGGTCGTGCCGAGCGCCGACATCATCACGCCGAACCAGTTCGAGCTGGGTTTTCTCACCGGCACGGAGCCCGGGGACCTCGACTCGACGCTCACCTCCGTCGACGCCGCGCGCGCGATGGGACCGCGGACGGTGCTCGTCACGAGCGTCGAGCGCCCCGACCGCCCCGAAGGAACGATCGAGATGCTCGCCGTCGACGACGAGGGCGCATGGATGGTGCAGACCCCGCACATCCCCATGAAGGCCAACGGGTCGGGCGATGTCACCGCGGCGCTCTTCACGGCACATTACCGCTCATCGCGCGACGCGGCGTCCGCTCTCGCCAAGACGGTCTCGAGCGTCTACGACCTGCTGCAGCTCACTTACGATTCCGGACAGCGCGAACTGCAGCTCGTCGAGGCGCAGGAGTACTACGCGCACCCGCGCGAGCAGTTCGCCGTCACGCGCGTGCGCTGAACGCGATCCCGGCCACCCGGTCACCCGAGACGGCATGCAGCGCGGCAGACACCCTGGCGCGCCGCGCGCTGCATGCCGTTTCGGCGGTGCTCGTTTCAGGCGGGGGGCCAGGCGGATGCCACTGCCTCGCGCACATCGCCGAGCAGCTGCGGCAGCGCCTTGGTCCGCGCGATGATCGGGAAGAAGTTCGCGTCGCTCCCCCACCGCGGGACGACGTGCTGGTGCAGGTGCTCGTCGACGCCCGCGCCGGCGACCGCGCCCTGATTCATACCGATGTTGAACCCGTCGCACTTGCTGACCTGCCGAAGCACCCGCATGGCGGTCTGCGTGACCGCACCGATCTCGGCGACCTCCTCGGACGTCGCCTGGTCGTAGGTCGCGATGTGTCGGTACGGACAGACGAGCAGGTGTCCCGAGTTGTACGGGAACAGATTCAGGAGAGCGTACGACGTGACTCCGCGGTAGACGATCAAGCCGTCGGCATCCGTCTTCTGCGGCGCCGCACAGAAGGGGCACCCGCTCCCCCGCAGCGCGTCGGCGCCGGTGTTGATGTACGCCATCCGGTGCGGCGTCCACAGCCGCTGGAAGCCGTCCGGGACACCCGCGAACTCCGCCGCCTGCTCGAGGTCGGGGCAGGGCGCGTCAGGGGCGTCCCGATCGGTCACGCGAGGTCCTCCGCGGTGTTGACGAGCGTGTGCGCCGCAATCGCCCCGACGATCTTCTCGATCGCCTCATCGACCGGGATGCCGTTGGTCTGCGACCCGTCCCGGAAGCGGAACGAGACCGTGCCCGCGGATCGGTCCTGCTCACCCGCGATCAACTGCAGCGGCACCTTCTGCGTCGTATGAGTGCGGATCTTCTTCGGCATCCGGTCGGCGGAGTGGTCGACCTCCGCGCGCACGCCGCGCTCGCGCAGCCGCTCCACGATGTCGTCGAGGTACGGAGCGAAGTCGTCCGCGACAGGGATGCCGACGACCTGAACAGGCGCGAGCCATACCGGGAATGCCCCCGCATAGTGCTCGAGCAGGATCGCGAAGAAGCGCTCGATCGAGCCGAACAGCGCGCGGTGGATCATGATCGGGCGGTGTTTCTCGCCGTCGGGTCCGGTGTACTCCAGCCCGAAGCGCTCGGGCAGGTTCGGATCGACCTGCACGGTCGACAGCTGCCAGGTGCGACCGATCGCATCGCGGGTTTTGAGGTCGATCTTCGGCCCGTAGAACGCGGCTTCGCCGGGGACCTCGGTGAGCTTGAGACCGGATGCCACGGCCACGTTGCGGAGCGCATTCGTCGAGTACTCCCAGAACTCGTCCGACCCGATCCACTTCGACTTCTCGTCGTCGCGCATCGACAGCTCGAGCTCGAAGTCGTCGAGGCCGAAGTCGCGCAGCATCGAGATGACGAACTCGAGGACGCGCGTCGCCTCGGTCTCCAGCTGATCCTCGGTGACGAAGAGGTGCGAGTCGTCCTGCGTGAATCCGCGCACGCGAGTGAGGCCGTGCAAGGCACCGGACAGCTCGTTGCGGTAGACCGTGCCGTTCTCGGCGAGGCGCATCGGCAGGTCGCGGTAGCTGCGGGCCCGCTCCTTGTAGATGAGGATGTGCATCGGGCAGTTCATGGGCTTCAGGTAGTAGTCCTGACCAGCCTTGGTGATGTTGCCCTCGGCATCCCGCTCCTCGTCCATGACGATCGGGGGGAACATGCCCTCCTTGTACGTCACGAGGTGGTTCGAGGTGACGAAGAGGTCCTCTTTCGAGATGTGCGGGGTGTAGACGTAGGTGTAGCCCCCCGCGATGTGCCGCCGACGCGCGTGCTGCTCCATCTCGCCCCGGACGATGCCGCCCTTAGGGTGCCAGACGGAAAGCCCCGACCCGATCTCCTCGGGGAACGAGAACAGGTCGAGCTCCTTGCCGAGCTTGCGATGGTCGCGCTTGGCGGCCTCCTCGAGGCGCTGCTGGTACGCGCGGAGCTCGTCCTTGGTGGGCCAGGCAGTGCCGTAGATGCGCTGCAGCTGCGGATTCTTCTCACTGCCGCGCCAGTAGGCGCCGGCGATGCGGGTGAGGTCCCAGCCGTTCCCGACGAGCCGGGTGGAGTGCACGTGCGGGCCGCGGCAGAGGTCGCGCCAGGCGGTCTCGCCGTCGCGGGTGACGTTGTCGTAAATCGTCAGCTCGCCGCCACCGACTTCCACAGACGCGCCCTCGGTCGAACCCGCGCCGGGGCCGCCGGCGAGGCCGATGAGCTCGAGCTTGAACGGCTCGTCCGCCATCTCGGCACGCGCCTCGTGCTCGGTGACGACGCGACGAACGAACCGCTGGTTCTCGCGGACGATCCGCTCCATCTCCTTCTTGATCGCCTTGAGGTCTTCGGGTGTGAAGGGATCGGCGACACCGAAGTCGTAGTAGAAGCCGTCGGTGATGGGCGGGCCGATGCCGAGGTTCGCCTGGGGGCGGATGCGCTGGACCGCCTGCGCGAGCACGTGCGCCGTCGAGTGCCGCAGGATAGCGAGCCCGTCGGGGCTGTCGACCGTGACCGGCTCGACGACGTCGGTCGCCGCGACGACGGTCGCGAGGTCTTTCAGCTCGCCGTCGACACGCAGCGCGACGACCGAGCGGTCGGGGAACAGGGTGAAGCCGTCGGCGGGGTACGACACGTCCGCCGCGGGTGAGACATCAGTCAAGGGAAGGTCTCCAGAAAAGTGGATCGGATGGGATGCTCAGCTTCGGGCGCCGCACGCCCTGCCCGCTCAGGCCCAGATCTTTCGCATACCGGGCTCGCGCGTGCCAGTCGCGAAGGCGCTGATCCGGCTCTGTCCCATGTCTGCAGTCTATCGCCGCACGGGACTGGTCGAGGAGGGTCCATGATGGATGCCGTGGTGCTTGCCGTGATCGGAGCGGTGCTGCTGCTCCTGGGCGGCGCAGCCGTCGTCTTCGGACTCCTCCCGCTGGATGCCGCGCTGGAGATCGGCGATCGTGTGTGGCCGATCCTGCTGTTCGTCGTGGCTGTGACGATCGTCGCGGAGCTCGCCGCGCAGGCCGGAGTGTTCGATGCGGCCGCCGCACGACTGGCGCGTCTGTCCCGCGGGCGGGTCATCGTCCTCTGGCTCGCGGTGGTGGCCTTCGCCGCCGTCGTGACGGCGTTCCTGTCTCTCGACACGACGGCGGTGCTGCTCACGCCCGTCGTCGTCGCCGTCGCCCGGTCGAACGGTCTGTCTCCGATGCCGTTCGCGTTCGCCACGGTCTGGCTGGCGAACACCGCCTCGCTCTTCCTGCCGGTGTCGAACCTCACCAATCTGCTCGCCGCCCACCGGCTCGGCGATCTGGATGCGCTCGGCTTCCTCGGCCTGCTGGGTCCGTCGGCGATCATCGCGACCCTCATCACCGTGCTCCTCCTCTGGCTGACGAACCGGCGGGAGCTGCGCGGTCGGTTTTCCCCCGCTCGCCCTCCGCGCGTCGTCGACCCCGCGCTGCTGCGGATCGCCGCGGTGGTGCTCGTCGTCATGCTGCCGCTCCTGGTCATCGGCATCCCGCCGTGGATGCCGGCAGTCGGCGCAGCCATCGTGCTCGCGGTCGTCTTCTCATGGCGCTCTCCTACGTCCCTGCGCTGGGCGCTCGTGCCGTGGCAGCTCGTCGTCTTCGCCTCGGGCCTCTTCCTCGCCGTCGGCGCGGCCGAAGCACTCGGGTCCGGCGCGCTCCTCGCCGCCGCGACGGGATCCGGTGAGGACCTCCTTTCGCTCTGGCAGGTCGCCGGCGTGGGGATGCTGGGGGCGAACGTCGTCAACAATCTGCCCGCGTATCTCGCCCTGGAGTCGGCGGCGGGCTCTCCCGTCCGGTTGGCCGCCCTGCTCATCGGCGTGAACGCGGGGCCGCTCATCACGCCGTGGGCGTCGCTTGCCACGCTGCTCTGGCACGAGCGGCTCCACGCCGTCGGGGTCGACGTCCCCTGGAAGCGCTACATCCTGCTGGGCCTCGCCGTCGCACCCGTCACGGTCGCGCTCGCCGTCGTACCGCTCGCGTTCCGCTGACCGGTGCACGCCCCGTCGCGAACAGACCGGGCGATCAGAGGTGTTTGAGGGCCTCGCGAGTACTCAGGGGGCTCAACTGCCGCGACGCCACGAAGCTCCGGACCCAGTCGGGCGCGCTGCGCGCGGCATCCCGCAGCGCCCAACCGATGGCTTTGCGGATGAAGAACTCGGGATCGGCGGCGTTCTCGTCGATCACCTCGCGCAGAAGGTCTGCATCGAGTCGTTCCCGGCGCCCGAGTTGCGCGATGATCGCGAGCCGCCGCATCCACATGTCCCCATCGCTGCTCCAGGTGCGAACGATCAGTGCCATCTCCGCGGGGAACGCATCCAGCAGATCGGCGACGCGGTGAGCGACTTCGTCGGTGAAGTCCCACCACTGACCGGTGCGCACCATGTGCTCGACCAGCGGCACGAGGTCGGGATTGCCTCGGAGTGCACGCAGCCCGAGGAGGGCGAGCGCGGCGTATCGCTCCTCACGGAACCGGGCTTCGTCCCAGAGCGTGAGCGCGGCATGTCGCAGTTCATCCGCGTTTCGGATGCTGCGGCCGTGAGACTGCGCAATCCGGCGAGCCGCGGGCACGCGAACTCCCAGGAACGGCATCGCCGACTTCATATACGCCTGCTGGCCGGCAGCGATCGACGGGTTCGCCTGCGTCCGAAGGTCGTCGCGGATCGCCGCAACGAGGTCGTCCACCACCCGCTCAGCCGACGGTGAGGTCGACCTGGATCTCACCGGCGAGAGCCTCGAGCGCTCCCGTCAGAGCCGCCGCATCGGAGTGCGCCGGCAGGCTCACCTCGACGACGGCCTCGAAGAGTGTGCCACCAGCCATCGGAGCCTCGAGGGTGCGGCTGCGGAACGCGTCGATGCTCACGGCGTGATCGGCGATGGTTGCAGTGACGTCCCGGACGATCCCCGGACGGTCGTTACCGAGGACCGTAAACGAGACGGAGTGCGAGGCGTCGGCGGATGCCGTGGGCGACGCATCGTGCGTCGTGACGCGAAACAGTCCGTCGAGCTCGCCGAGCGCCGCCGTCAGCGCACGCTGCCGCTCATCCGGCACTGAGACCAGCACGATGCCCGCGAAGGCACCGGCGAGCTCGGCCAGCTCGCTCTTCTCCCAGTTGCCGTCGTGGTCGGCGATGGTGCGTGCGAGGGCGCTGACGAGTCCGGCACGATCGTCGCCGACGACGGTGAGCACGAGGTGGGCCATGCCGCGAGCCTAACGCTCCGACTCCGACGGGTGCGAGCGCGTGAATCGGCCTGGCCGGCCTTGTCTTGTTCGGAAATGCAAAAACCCCCGTCTACCGGGGGTTTTCTTGAGTGCGCGATACTGGGATCGAACCAGTGACCTCTTCCGTGTCAGGGAAGCGCGCTACCGCTGCGCCAATCGCGCCCAAATGGGTATTCAGTTGTGAGGCGAGGTGGCGACGGGATTCGAACCCGTGTAAACGGCTTTGCAGGCCGGTGCCTAGCCGCTCGGCCACGCCACCGTGTGGGGTTCGACCCACGTGGAGTGACCCCTTCGAAAAGAGATCCCCGCACTCGAGCGGATGACGAGACTCGAACTCGCGACCCTCACCTTGGCAAGGTGATGCGCTACCAACTGCGCTACATCCGCATTCGCACCCCGGTTTCCCTGAGCACTTGAATGACTTTAGCCGACGATCGCGCGTGCGCAAAACCGGTGGCCGCCCGCGCGTGTCACGCGCGTCGATTGGGCGCGGCGCTCGGCATCCGGTAGCATCGGATCTCGGTCCTTCGGGATTACGGGCGATTGGCGCAGTTGGTAGCGCGCTTCCTTCACACGGAAGAGGTCATCAGTTCGAGTCTGGTATCGCCCACCATGAGCCCCCGCCGCGGCGGGGGTTTTCTCGTGCCCGCGGGCCCGTCACGACGACGAAACACCGAGGCGGCAGAATGGCGCGCATGACCACGCTGCGCATCGTCACGCTGTTCGCCCTCGCCGCTGTCGCCGAGATCGGCGGCGCGTGGCTGATCTGGCAGTCGGTGCGGGAGAACCGCGGCTGGTTGTTCGCGGTGCTGGGTATCGTCGCGCTGGGCGCGTACGGCTTCATCGCCTCATGCCAGCCCGACGCCCATTTCGGGCGCGTCCTCGCCGCATACGGCGGCGTCTTCGTCGCGGGCTCTCTCGCATGGGGCATCGTCGTGGACGGATTCCGACCCACGGTGTGGGACCACATCGGATCGGCCGTCGCGCTTCTGGGGGCTGCGATCATCATCCTCGCGCCGCAGGCGGCGACAGCCGAGTGAGCCGCTACTCCCCCGCCTGCCAGCCCCAGCCGTAGCGGCGCTGCAGCGCCTGGGCGACGACCGCGAAGCGCTTCACGTCGATCGCGGATGCCTCGCGCCGCATGCCCTCACGGTGCACCGAGTACACCTGCTCGATGTCGACCCAAGACGGCCGGCCCTGCGAGTCCCACGCGCCCGAACCGATCGGCAGGAAGTCGCGGTCCCCGTCGTGCGCCTTGCTCGTCAGCCGTACGGCGAAGACGCGGTCGGCGCTCTGGCGACCGATGACGAGGACGGGGCGGTCCTTGCCGCGTCCGTCGTTCTCCTCGTACGGCACCCACGTCCACACGACCTCACCCGCGTCGGGATCGCCGTCACGCTCGGGGGCGTAGGTGATGCGCACGCCGCCCGCTGCCGGCGGCTCGATCTCGATCGTGGCCGTACGACCGTGCTGGCCCGGCGAGGCAGTCTGCGCCGCGGCATCCTCGCGCCGCTTCGCGTGCTGCAGTTGCTCGTCGACGACCGCGGCTCCGCCGCTGAGGACGTTCACGATGCCTTTGATCAGGCCCGTGAGGTAGCCGCCCGTTCTGCCTGCCATGCCCCCACCCTAACGATCCGGTGCGCACGACGAAGGGCGTCGGACCACGGTCCGACGCCCTTCGCTCCTGACGGGATCAGTCGACGAGCGCGTAGCCCTCTTCACCGTGCACGACGGTGTCGATGCCGGCGATCTCGTCCTCGTTCTTGACGCGGAATCCGATCGTCTTCTCGATCGCGAGGCCGAGGACGTAGGCGACGACGAAGGAGAAGATCAGCACCGCGAACGCCGCGATGAACTGGACGACGAGCTGCTGGATGCCGCCGCCGACGAACAGTCCGGTACCGGTGGCGAAGAAGCCGAGGTAGAGCGTGCCGATGACACCACCCACGAGGTGCACGCCGACCACGTCGAGCGAGTCGTCGTAGCCGAGCTTCCACTTGAGCTCGATCGCCAGGGCGCAGATGGCGCCGGTGATCAGGCCCAGCAGGAGCGCCCAGCCCGGCGTCAGGTTGGCGCACGAGGGCGTGATCGCGACGAGACCCGCGACAGCGCCGGACGCGGCACCGACCGAGGTCGACTTGCCGTCCTTGAACTTCTCGACGACGACCCAGCCGATGATCGCTGCTGCGGTCGCGCCGAGCGTGTTGATGATGATGAGGCCGACCGACGAGTCCTCGGTGCCGAGGAGGCCGAACGTGCCTTCCGCGCCGGCGTTGAAGCCGAACCAGCCGAACCACAGGATCGCGGCGCCGAGCATCACGAGCGGCACGTTGTGCGGCTTGTGGATTCCCTTCTGGAAACCGACGCGCTTGCCCAGGACCAGCGCGAGCGCGAGGGCCGCGGCACCGGCGTTGATGTGCACCGCGGTGCCACCGGCGTAGTCGATGACCGAGACGCCGTCGAAGCCGAGCGTGTCGCCGAGCTGCATGATCCAGCCGCCACCCCAGACCCACGCGGCCACGGGGAAGTACACGAGCGTCGCCCAGATACCCGCGAAGATCATCCACGAGCCGAACTTCGCTCGGTCGGCGATAGCGCCCGAGATGAGAGCGACAGTGATGATCGCGAAGGTGGCGCCATAGGTCGCTCCGACGAGGGTGTCGCTGTTCGCGTTGGCGAGGCCGAAGTCACTGAACGGGTTGCCGGCCAGGAAGGTGGGGCCGTCGGTGATCGCCGACATGTTGAACCCGTACAGGATCCAGAGCACTCCGACCAGGCCCATCGCGCCGAAGCTCAGCATCATCATGCTGACGACGCTCTTGGCCTTGACGAGCCCGCCGTAGAAGAACGCCACGCCGGGCGTCATGAAAAGTACGAGGGCTGTCGCCGCGACAGACCACGCGAGGTTTCCGCTGTCCATGAGATCCTCACTCGGGGTTGTGTAACTCGATTCCCCTCCCTGCGCGTTTCGGGACGCCGGGTCGAGGCGAGTCCCAGTGTGGCGATGCGGCGTTTCCTACGGCATGCAGGTCGTGTTTCCGAAGCGTTACGAGACCTGGATGGGTGTGAACATCACGTTTCGCGCGTGAAGGCCGTCAGAGCGGCCGCGGGGCCCGGAGCCGCGTCAGGAATGCGTCAGCGCGTTGAGGCGCGAGATCGCGCGCAGGTACTTCTTGCGGTATCCGCCGCCGAGCATCTCGGGAGCGAAGACCTCGTCGAGCGGGCGTCCCGTGGCACGCATCGGGATCTGCGCGTCGTACGCGCGATCCACGAAGGCGACGAAACGCAGTGCCGCGGACTGGTCCTCGAGCTGGACGACGTCCCGCAGGCCGATCGTGGAGATGCCGTCGATGACGCGGATATACCGCGAAGGGTGGACGGATGCCAGATGCCGGATGAGCCCCGAGAAGTCGTCGTCCGAGACGGTGCCGCGCGCCGCGGCATCCTGGAGCTCGTGCGCGTACGTCGCCGCGTCGAGTACGGCCGCGTGACCGTCGATCGCGCGTTGCCGGTAGTCGGTGCCGTCGATGCGCAGCGTCTCGAAGCTCGACGCCATCGCATGGATCTCTCGCAGGAAGTCCTGCGCGGCGAACCGTCCCTCGCCGAGCGCATTCGGCGGGGTGTTGGACGTCGCGGCGAGCTTCGTGCCGGTCGGCACGAGTTCGCCGAGCAGACGCGTCATGACCATCGTGTCGCCCGGGTCGTCCAGCTCGAACTCGTCGATGCACAAGAGGTCGGCGCCGCGGAACAGCTCCACCGTCTTCTGATATCCGAGGGCACCGACCAGTGCGGTGTACTCGATGAACGAGCCGAAGTACTTCCGACGGGCGGGCATCGCGTGATAGACGGATGCCAGCAGGTGGGTTTTGCCGACGCCGAAACCGCCGTCGAGGTAGACGCCGGGCTTCATCTCCGGCGCCTTCTTCGCGCGCCGGAAGAGTCCGCCGCGCTCCAGCGGAGCACTGCCGCGGCTGAACGCGATGAGCAGGTCTTTCGTCTCCTGCTGCGACGGGTAGTCCGGGTCGGCCCGATACGTCTCGAAGGTCGCGTCGTCGAACTGCGGAGGGGGCACGAGGGCGGCGACCATCTCGGCGCCGGAGACCTGCGGCGAACGGTCGATCAGATGCACAGGCGAGCTCACGGCGCGTTCTCCTCGGCGAGGGTCGGATCGTGCCGGCGCAGCCAGTCCTCGATCGCTCCTGTCCAGCGCTGCTGGTCGTAGTTCCACAGCTTCGTGTGGCGCGCCGTCTCGAAGCTCTGCAGCTCGACAAGATCGGGGCGTGCCGCAGCGAGAGCGTGCGAAGCGCTGGAAGGGACGAAGCCGTCGTCGTCGCTGTGCAGGATGAGGACGGGATGCCGGAGCTCCGCAGCCCGCGCGACGATGTCGAGCCGGTCGAACGGGATGCCGCCGTCGGCACCCGTCGCAGGCGACGCCCACTCGGTGCCGAGCGTCCCGATCGCAAGCCCCGTCACGGGAGCGGGGAGCCCGAGTTCGTGGCCCTGATAATTCAGCACGGTGCGCCAGTCGACGACGGGCGAGTCGAGGACGACACCGACGATCTCCTCACGGTGGGCCGAGCCGAGAGCGACCTGCAACGCGATCGCTCCGCCCATCGACCAGCCCATGAGCAGGATCCTCCGCGCCCCGCGGCGATGCGCCCACGTGATCGCCGCGTCGACGTCGCGCCATTCCGTCGCTCCGAGTGCGTACGTCCCGGAACGGGTGCGCGGTGCGTCGCCGTCGTTGCGGTAGGACACGATGAGCGACGTGACGCCGAGCGCGTGGAAGACGGGCACGGCACGCAAGCACTCCGCGCGCGTCGTGCCGCGCCCATGGATCTGGATGACCCAGTGGTCAGATGTCTCGCCGTCCGTCTCGGCAGGGAAGAGCCACGCGGGGCACGGGCCGAGAGGCGACGGGACGTACTCCTGTGTGAAGGGAAGATGCAGCTCCTCCGGCTGGTGGAAGTACCAGCCGCTGAACGCCGCCTCCGGCGCCAGATGCATGTCGCCCTCGACCTCGGTGAGGAGCTTCCGCTTGACCGTGCCCGCGTCACTCGCGAGCACCGAGCCGATCTTCAGATAGTCGGTCGCACCCGTCGTGAACAGACCGTAGCGTCCCGGGAGCGCGGTGTCGGGAGTCCTGCCCAGAGTGATGGTCTGAGCGGCGACGTCGACGTCCAGGATGCGCGTGTCGGCCGCGCGGCGCGCGGGCATGACGACGCGGCGAGCGACACGCAGCGCGACGAAGGCGAGGCCCGCAGTCACCGCGACCAGGGCGGAGGCAAGGCCCACTGCGGTCGCCCCGAGCACCGTGCGCAGCGCGACCGCCTTGCCGATTCCTACGTGGGCGGCGGTTCGTCCGCGGGGGGCGGTTCGTGCGTCGGGAGCGACGGCGCGCCTGGATGCCTTCATCGTCCCTGCATTCTAGTCTGACTGCGTGGATGAACCCCGCGCGACGTCAGCGCCCGAGGCGTTCCGCACGGTGCGGGATGCGGTACGCGAGATGTCGTTTCGCGCCGATTTCGCCGTGCGCGAGATCCCCGAACCGGCGAGCCTCGCTCCGTATGCATACGCGATCGCGGGCGACGTTCGACCCGACGCGGAAGGGGTCGATTCGGAGTACGGCACCGGGCGGCTCGTGCTGCTCTACGACCCCGCCGAGCGCGATGCGTGGAACGGTCCGTGGCGGATCGTGTGCTTCGCGCAAGCGCCGCTCGAACCGGAAATCGGCACCGACCCGCTTCTGGCCGACGTAGCCTGGTCATGGTTGGTGGACGCGCTCGACGCGCGCGGTGCCGGGTTCCACTCGGCATCCGGAACCGCAACCAAGACGCTGTCGAAGGGGTTCGGGAGCCTCGCCGGCGAAGGCGACGGTGCGCAGATCGAGTTGCGAGCCTCGTGGTCTCCGGCGGAAGACCTCACCGCTCATATCGACGCGTGGGCAGAATTGGTATGCATGCTGGCGGGATTGCCGCCGGGGTCGGAGGGGATTGCCGTGTTCGGATCGCACAGGATGCCGCGTGCCTGAGTACCACGTCATCGCCGACCGCGCGGAGTTCGAGTCGGCGGCGCGCACCCTCGCGAGCGGGACGGGTCCCGTCGCTGTCGACGTCGAGCGCGCATCCGGGTTCCGGTACTCGCAGCGCGCCTATCTCGTCCAGGTGTACCGGCGGGACGCGGGAGCGTTCCTCTTCGATCCGCCCGCTCTCGGCGACATGGGGGCCCTGCAAGACGCGATCGGCGGCGAGCAATGGATCCTGCACGCGGCGAGCCAGGACCTCCCATCGCTTCGCGAGCTGGATCTGAATCCGCCGTCGATCTTCGACACCGAGCTCGCGGCACGGCTGCTCGGCCACGAGCGCGTCGGGCTGGGAGCCGTCGTCGAGGACACACTCGGCATCACCTTGGCGAAGGCCCACTCGGCAGCCGACTGGTCGACACGCCCGCTCCCCCAGCCATGGCTGGAGTACGCCGCGCTCGACGTGCTGCATCTCGTCGACGTGTTCGAGGCGCTGAGCGCCGAACTCGATGAACAGCACAAGACCGACATCGCCGCACAGGAGTTCGAGGCCGTGCGCACGCGCCCCGACAAACCACCGCGCGAGGAGCCGTGGCGGCGACTCAGCGGCCTCCACACCGTACGCGGCCGCCGCGCACTCGCCGTCGCCCGCGCCCTGTGGCAGGCGCGTGAGGATTTCGCCCGGGCCGAAGACACCGCGCCGGGTCGGCTCGTTCCCGACCGCGCGCTCGTCGCCGCGATCCTCGCCGACCCCAAGAGCAAGCACGATCTCTCCCGTGTGAAGGAGTTCACGGGTCGCGCGAGTCGCACGCAGCTGGATCGGTGGTGGGCCGCGATCGAGGCAGGACGCGCTGAGACTTCTCTGCCGCCCGACCGCGTGCCGAGCGACGGACTGCCCCCGGTCCGTGCCTGGGCGGACCGGAATCCCGAAGCCGATGCCCGGTTGAAGGCGGCGAAGCCGCGTGTCGACGAGGTCGCCCGCGAGCTCGTCATGCCCGTCGAGAACCTGCTCACGCCCGACACGCTGCGTCGAATCGCGTGGGCTCCCACGGCGCCCATCGACGAGGCATCCATCGCGGCCGACCTCGCTGCGCACGGCGCGCGACCATGGCAGATCACCGCGACAGCTCCCGTGATCGCCGTCGCATTTGTCGAGTCCGTTCAGCCGACCGGCGACGACGCGGGCGACGTCTCGTAGAATCGAACCAAGCGATTTCACGAGACTGAGTCTCACGTTAGGCTGTACTCAATCTCACTTACCTTGGAGGCAGTGTGGCCGAGATCACGGACGTCTACTTCGTCGACGGCATGCGCACCCCGTTCGGGCGCGCCGGCGAGAAGGGCATGTACTGGAACACCCGCGCGGATGACCTCGCCGTCAAGGCGACGATCGGACTCATGGCGCGGAACACGAACGTCCCGGCCGATCGCGTCGACGACGTCGCAATCGCGGCGACGAGCCAGACGGGTGAGCAGGGACTGACCCTGGGACGCTCGGTCGCGATCCTCGCGGGCTTGCCGCAGACGGTTCCCGGCTTCGCGATCGACCGCATGTGCGCGGGCGCCATGACGAGCGTCGCGATGATGGGCGCATCGATCGGCTCGGGCATGTACGACGTCGCCCTCGCCGGCGGTGTCGAACACATGGGCCACTACCCGATCGGCGGCAACGCCGACCCCAACCCGCGCTTCGTCGCGGAGCGCATGGTCGACCCGGGCGCCCTGAACATGGGAGTCACCGCTGAGCGCATCTTCGACCGGTTCCCGCAGCTCACCAAGGAGCGCAGCGACCGCTTCGGCATGCTCAGCCAGCACAAGGCGCAGGCCGCCTACGAAGCGGGCAAGTTCCAGCCCGACCTGGTCTCCGTCGCGATCAAGGATGCCGAGGGCAGCTGGGGGCTCGCCACGGAGGACGAGGGCCGGCGACCGCAGACCACGATGGAGGATCTCGCCGCCCTCAAGACGCCGTTCCGCCCGCACGGGCGCGTGACGGCGGGCACATCGTCGCCCCTGACCGACGGCGCGACGATGTCGCTGCTCGCTGGCGGCGCCGCCGTGAAGGAGCTGGGTCTCGCGCCCAAGATGCGGATGGTCTCGTTCGCCTTCGCCGGCGTCCAGCCCGAGATCATGGGCATCGGCCCGATCCCCTCGACCGAGAAGGCGCTGAAGAAGGCCGGGCTGAAGATCGACGACATCGGTCTGTTCGAACTCAACGAGGCCTTCGCCGTGCAGGTGCTCTCGCTCCTCGACCACTTCGGCATCGCCGACGACGACCCGCGCGTCAATCAGTGGGGCGGCGCGATCGCGCTCGGGCATCCGCTCGCGGCCTCCGGCGTGCGTCTCATGATCCAGCTCGCGGCACAGTTCGCCGAGCGCCCCGACGTCCGCTACGGCCTCACCGCCATGTGCGTCGGCCTCGGGCAGGGTGGCTCGGTCATCTGGGAGAACCCGCACTTCGACGGTAAGAAGGGCAAGCGCTGAACGCCATGACGAACTACGACGAGATCGACTTCTCCCCCATCCAGGCTCTCACCGAGGGTGAGGTCATCACCCATTCGCGCGTCCGCGACATCACTCTGCCCTCGGGCAAGGTGCTCGCGCTCATCACGCTCGACAACGGGCGTGACCACACCCGCCCGAACACCCTCGGGCCCGCCACGATGACCGCGCTGGGCGAGACCCTCGACGTCCTGAAGGGGCGGGCCCGGAACGGCGAGATCGACGCTGTCGGGGTCACCGGCAAGCAGTACATCCTCGCTGCCGGCGCGGATCTGTCCGACATCACCAAGGTCGGCTCGAAGGCGAACGCGAAGCTGGTCGCGCAACTCGGCCACAAGGTGTTCGGCAAGCTGTCCGACCTCGGTGTGCCCACGTTCGCCTTCGTCAACGGCCTCGCCCTCGGCGGCGGGCTGGAGATCGGGCTGAACTCCGACTACCGCACGGTGGATGCCTCCGCCGCCGCGATCGCGCTGCCGGAGGTCTTCCTCGGGATCATCCCCGGCTGGGGCGGCGCGTACCTGCTTCCGAACCTCATCGGCATCGAGAACGCGCTCGAGGTCGTCATCTCGAACCCGCTCAAGCAGAACCGCATGCTGAAGCCGCAGCAGGCGTACGACCTCGGCATCATGGACGCGATCTTCCCCGCGGCGACGTTCCTCGAGGACTCGCTGCGCTGGGCGGACGGCGTGCTGACAGGCGCGACCAAAGTCGAGCGGAAGAACCAGCCCGGCAAGATCGAGCGCACCGTCAAGTGGCCCGTCGCGATCAAGATGGCCCGCGGCATGCTCGAGTCGAAGATCGGCACTGTGCCCCGCTCGCCCTATGTCGCGCTCGACCTCATCGACAAGGCCCGCTCCGGTACCAAGGAAGACGGGTTCGCCCGCGAAGACGAGGCGCTAGCAGACCTGGTCACAGGCGACCAGTTCGCGGCATCCATGTACGCGTTCGATCTCGTGCAGAAGCGCGCCAAGCGGCCCGTCGGCGCTCCCGACAAGGCGCTCGCGAAGAAGGTCACCAAGGTCGGCATCATCGGCGCGGGACTCATGGCGAGCCAGTTCGCGCTCCTGTTCGTGCGGAAGCTCCGTGTGCCGGTTCTCATCACCGACCTCGACCAGGCGCGCGTCGATAAGGGCGTCGCGTACATTCACGACGAGATCGGCAAGCTCGAGGCGAAGGGACGCCTCGACGGTGACACGGCCAATCAGCTGCGCGCGCTCGTGACCGGGACGACCGACAAGAGCCTCTACGCCGACTGCGACTTCGTCATCGAGGCGGTCTTCGAAGAGGTCGGCGTCAAGCAGGCCGTGTTCGGTGAGATCGAGAAGATCGTCGCCGAGGATGCGATCCTTGCGACGAACACCTCGTCGCTGTCGGTCGAAGAGATCGGATCGAAGCTCGCGCACCCCGAGCGCCTCGTCGGCTTCCACTTCTTCAACCCCGTGGCGGTCATGCCGCTCATCGAGATCGTCAAGACGCCGGTCACGACCGAGTCGGCGCTCTCCACCGCGTTCGTGGTGGCCAAGGGCCTGGGCAAGAACGCCGTGCTCACGGCCGACGCCCCCGGCTTCGTCGTGAACCGTCTGCTCGCGAAGGTCATGGGCGAAGCTGCGCGCGCCGTCTACGAGGGCACGCCGGTCGCCGACGTCGAGAAGGCGTTCGCGCCCCTCGGCCTGCCGATGGGACCGTTCCAGCTCATCGATCTCGTTGGCTGGAAGGTCGCCGCGCACGTGCAGGACACGATGGTGCACGCGTTCCCCGACCGCTTCTACGCGAACGAGAACTTCCACCGTCTCGCGGAGCTCCCCGAGGTCGTGGAGAAGGACAAGGGCGGGCGCGTCACCGGCTTCACGAAGGCGGCGCAGAAGATCGTGAAGGATGCGGCGGGGTCGACACCGGCATCCGCCGACACGATTCTGCGCCGCGTGCAAGACGGCCTGGCGCAGGAGATCAAGCTCATGCTCGACGAGGGCGTCGTGCCCGAAGTCGAAGACATCGACCTGTGCCTCATCCTCGGCGCGGGGTGGCCGTTCATCGACGGCGGCGCATCGCCCTACCTCGACCGCGAGGGGGCGTCGGAGCGCGCCTTCGGTGACACGTTCCACCACCCCGTCATCCGCGGCATCGGCGGCTGACGCCGGACCCCCCGGATTCGCAGAACAGCAACAGAATCGGATGCCGCAGCTCGCGGCATCCGATTCTGCTGTCGATGTCCGATACCGCTCCGCCCGGCACGAGAACATTCGGTGACGTGCGGCGGAACGTTCTCGCGCTGCGGTGCGAATCGGCGGATCTCCACCGCGCGACGCGTCATCCTGGGCATGTGATCGACACCGTCACCTCTCTCTTCGGCACGAGCAGCATGAATGCGCTCATCAAGACCGGCGGCGCCGTGCTCACCGTGCTGCTCGTCGTGCCGGCCCTGTTCAAGCTGCTCGTTGTGACGATCGACGAAGGTGAAGCGGCGATCCGCACCCGCAACGGCCGGCCGATCGTGCGCCGACGCCCACGCGGAGGGCATGATGCCGGCGAGGTCGTGGTCCTCGGCCCGGGCACGCACGCAGTGTTCCCCGTGCTGGCGTGGTACCGCCGCGTGGACACCCGGGTCCGCTCGACCGACCTGCCGGCGCGCCAGCTCACCGCGGGCGGCGGGCGACAGCATCTGGTGCACGCCTCGTTCGACTGGCGCCCCTTCGTCACCGGCACCGATCTCCGCATCTTCGAGCTCGAGGTCGTGCATGTGACGGAGCGCACGGGCAACCTCGTCGGCGCGGCGCTTCGCGATCTCGTGCGGGCCGATCACGGCGCGCAGCTGCCCGTGAACGCCGACCTCTCGGCATCCGTCGTCGCCGCGTGCGCCGATCGGGTGCGCAGAGCGTGCGGGATCGAGCTGCTCTCGGTCGTGATCACGGGCGATGCCCTCACCGACGGCTACCTCCTCTCCGAGGCCCTCACGGCGCGCGGCGACGGCGACGGCGCGAACTCCCGGGTCGGCGCCGTGACCGCTCTGCGCACGGTCTCCCACCCCTAGCCCGCGCACGACGCGCGATCGCGCGTTCTCGCCCTCGCGGGGCGCTCTCCGGCGAGAGAGCGACCGTCACATGGCCGGCTGCACCGCACGTACCCGCAGGTCGCGCGCCAGACCGTCGCGCTGTTCGATCACGAGGCGCCGCAGCGCTCCCGGGGCATCCGCGTTGGCGTCGAGCCATTCGTCGACGAGAGCGAGCGAGTCCGATGTCGGGAAGAGCCCGATCACGAGGCGCCGCGCGATCTCGATGCTGCGCTCCGCCCAGGCCGATCGGATACGTGCGAAGTAGTCCGCATCGAACCGGGCGACGAGGTCGCGTCGCCCGCCCGCGCGTACGCCCGCGATCGTCGCGTCGAGGTGATCGTTGGTCAGGGCGACGTCGTCCCACGCCGCGCGCCACGCAGCGGCTCGCACCTCGGCATCCGGCCGCGCCGCGAGTACCGTCCGGTACGCTGTGCGACCCTGAGACGAGCCGTCCCGTGCGAGCTCGGCGTCCACTTCGGCGGCCCCGGCGTGCCCCGTCGCCGCAAGCGCGGTGAGCCACTCCCAGCGCAGCTCGGCGTCCAGCGGCAGTCCGGCGGGTGCGTCGGCCGTCCCCGCGAGAATTGCCGCGAGATCCGCTGCGCGTCGCCCACTGCGGGATGCCGCCGCCCCGACCGCACGCGCCCACGCGAGTTGCGCATCGGACCCGGCGGGGGCGGCCCACAGGGAGTGCCAAGAGGTCTCCAGCCACGCGTCGGCGAGGGTGTCGCGCTGCGCGGCGGTGGCATAGTGTCCGATCGCGAACTGCGCGTGCGCGAGAGCGTCGGCCAGGAGGGCTGCGTTGTCCTCGGCCGGAGTGTGCCGGGCGACGACGTCGAGATAGCGTGCGACGGCGAGCTCGCCGTCACGTGTGGCATCCCACAAAGATGCCCAGATGACGGCGCGCGCAAGCGCGTCGTCGATGGTCGACAGGGCGCGGGCGGCGGCATCCGTCGAGCGCTCATCCAGGCGCACCTTCGCGTAAGTGCGGTCGCCGTCGTTCGGGAGGATGAGGTCGGCCGATGCGCCGGGCGGGGAGGGCGCGGAGACGGCCGTACGCTCCTCCACGATGTCGACGTCGATGCCGCCGCGCCGCACGAGACGGTCGCCCTCGAACACGTAGAGTCCGACCGTGAGCCGGTGCGGACGCGGGTCCGTCTGCACGACCGACAGGGCGCTGCCGGCCCCGCGCTCGACGGAGATCCGCGACATGCCGGTCGTCTCGAGCCACGCCGCACTCCATCCACGCAGGCTGCGCCCCGACTCCTCCTCGAGCGCCGCGAGCAGGTCGTCGAGGGTCGTGTTGCCGAACGCGTGCGCCGCGAAGTACCGGCGCGCGCCGCGGAAGAAGGCGTCCTCCCCCACGAACGCGACGAGCTGTTTGAGAACCGATGCACCCTTCGCATACGTGATGCCGTCGAAGTTGAGCTTCGCCGCCTCCAGGTCGGGGATGTCGGCGACGATCGGATGCGTCGTCGGCATCTGGTCCTGCGTGTACGCCCACCCCTTGCGACGGCTCGCGAACGTGACCCAGGCGTCGGGGAAGCCGCCGGCGGCGACGGCGGCGTGCGCGCCGGAGAAGTCGGCGAACGACTCTTTGAGCCACAGATCGTCCCACCAGCGCATCGTCGCGAGATCACCGAACCACATGTGCGCCATCTCGTGCAGGATCGTGTTGGCGCGTCCTTCGCGCTGCGCGACGGTCGCCGCACCGCGGAAGACGTACCGCTCGGTGAACGTGACGAGCCCGGGGTTCTCCATTGCGCCGAGGTTGTACTCGGGGACGAAGATCTGGTCGTACTTGCCCCACGGATAGGTGAGCCCGAACGCGTCGCCGAAGAAGGACAGTCCCGCACGGGTGATCTGCAGGATCTCCTCCGCGTCACCCGAGTCGATGAGGTGGGGCGCAAGCGAGGCGCGGCACAGCACTCCGAGCGCGACAGGGCCGCTCGCTCCCTGCCAGGTGCCGCTCACGCGCGCATAAGGACCCGCCGCGATCGCCGTGATGTAGCTCGAGAGCGGATGGGTCTGCGCGAAGGTGACCCGCGCACCGCCGGCGACGCTCTCGCGTCCCGTCTCGGCGCGGTCAAGTCCCGTGGCGTGGTGTCATTCCGTTGTTCCCTGTGGGTGGGTGGTGGTCAGGCGGTGAGGTAGAGCTCGGGGCGGGCGGGTTCTGTGTGTTCGTGCAGGGTGTG
>NZ_JBBCUU010000004.1:0-229621 GCF_037147735.1 Microbacterium sp. MMO-20
GACGTGGATAAGCCAGAGCCCCGGCTGGCAGAACACGCACGCCCGCCCGCCGAAACAACTCAACGAAAAGCGAAACGCGGCTCAACCGAATCGCGACGGTGGATCAGGGCTGAGAGGATTTGGAGTTTCCAGCCGATATTCGCAGCAGTGGGTTGTTCGGCGAGAACACCGACGTCATCAGTTCGTCGCCGTCCTCAGTCCGACCTGTTCGTGCGCGCACAAGCTCGTTGAGAGCCTTGACTCCGGACTCAACGGCGTCCGCGTAGTGCTCGGTTACAAATCGACTTCGAGTCGCCGCCCGAAGGTCGGCGTCGAGAATCGTCGCGTCGTACGTGGCGTGCAGGTCACTTTCGGGAATCGAGTCAGGCGCTACCTGGCTCTCAGCCGGGGTGCTCGCTGGATCGATGAGGAGCAGGGTCAACTCCTGGCGAGCCATGGCGGCTCGCTCTGCAGCATCTCTTGCTATTGCAATCCAGCTCACTGTCGGTAAAGATGCTTGGCCATGCTCGCGAAGATCTGATCGATTTGATCGGCTGATGCCGCAGGCGGGATGTGCACCTGTATGTCTAGATGAATGGTCGGCGCAGAGTTGGCGCTTCCTGATCCAATCTGCGCATTCACCGAAGCTTCCTCGGGCTTGCGGTCCTCCGCCGCCCTCGACGACGTCGCGCCGGCAGGCGCCCGTGCCGCTCTGGGCTTCGCGCTGGCTGCCTTAGAACCGTTGGTCCCGGCGGGTGGCGAGGCGGGGGCCGGAGATTTCGAAGCGATCATCGCATATGTCGCCGCCATCTGTTTGGCGTTCGAGTCGCCTTGCCCCTGGTGCTGCAGCCAAGTCGCCACCTTCACGCGATCAGGCTGACCGCTGTCATCAGTAAGAGATCGCAACTCAGGCGGATAGACAGACTTCAGAATCTCTTCGCAGGCGTCCGCATACGAGGAGTCGATTCGCCACTTGTTTCCGCGATCGGTAAGTGCGCCGTCGTCCTCGATAAGTCCTAGTCTCCTTAGCGGACCAACGACATTGTCGGAGGCGCTCTTGGTGCCGGCCATCGACAGGAGAGCCGCGACCGTCGCCGGAGTGAATTTAGTCGAAGGAGCAGCGGCCGCCTTGGCGCGTAAAGCAAACCACGACTTCTCGCCCACCTTCGGGAGTGAGACAGATGCTGCCATTTCGTCACCTTTCGAGGAGAACGCAAGCGGTGAAATCATGGCAATCATGACACGCCTCGTCTCATCCGAGAGAGAGGAGATCACTTGGTCTGTTCGAGGCGCTCGTCGCGGAGGCGGGCAAGGTAGGACAGAATCGGCACGTGCCCCTCGCCGACTTTGCTGAGAAGACATTCGAGACCGCTTACGACATTGAGTTGGCGACGGGCATCGGTGGCAACCCCGCGGTGTTCGCGCCGTCGCAGGTCCTCGAGAAGCTTCTCGGATTCGATGCGGCCGCAAACCCCGACGCCAACCATGTGCTTTGGAGTGTACTGTCGGCATCCCGTCCGCCGGGATTAGTGCTTACGTCCGAGAGTTGGGCTGGCTCGGGGTTTGCCGCGCCCGAGCAGGTACACCTGCCCACATTTCCGATCAGCTACGTTGTCCAGTTCAAGCGTCCTGAGTATCTGAGGGGCAGTCGGGCTGCGCAATGGAAGTTGTGGCACGCGCCGTACTATCGGTTCCGGCGCGAGACGGACCAACAGAGGGTACTGAAACGGCTTGAGCTGAATCTTGGCAGCGAAGCGGTAGTCCGCTATGCCGCGCCCGCCTTTCATACGAACCCCCAGCTCGACGCAGCGCGCTGGGCGCGGACGATAATCTCACAGACTGGCCACGTGTCACCGACCACATTGGCTGATCACCAGGTCTGGACTTATCAAGCAGCCGGCCAACCCGGTCGCGGCAACCCGGCCGGACCACTTCGAAGCTTCGAGACGTTTGGCACGATCTTCCGATCGCTAGAGGCAATTCCAGGAGAGACTTCGCGCGATCTCATGCGAGGAGACGGGCTGGCTGCTCATGTCCGCGCGTTAGGACAAGTTGCGATGCTGCGTGAACCTCACCTTCGCCGAGTTGTCGGCGCTTGGGATGTGAGCCTCCGTGAGGCCGATGTGGGAGCGGGTCACCGTGCCAACGTGACGTCATTTGCAGCGTTCATGACACTTCTCACATGGCTCGGCGCGCGTTGGTGGCTACTCGACCGCGCCGCGCTCCGCTAGACCGCTTGCTTGATACTCTGTACTGCCTTCATGAGCTTCATTCCAGTGGTTCATGAGAGCTCGATGCCCTCGTAGTCGCAGCGATAGATATTTTGACGATCGGAGGGAACAGGTACTCGCTTGTCCCAAAGGAGTAAGACGAGCGTGTCATAGAGTACGAATGCCGCATCGATCTCAATGAGCACGTCCTGGTTGACGACGTACGACTCTGGGCCGGTGCCTTCCTCGGCGCTCGCACAGATGATTCCGGCGTTGGAGCGCCGCATGGCGCCGAACACCTTGTCGGGGACTGAAATCGCTGTCGACTCTTCTTCGACGGCGATCTCGACCTTGATCCCCGCGATCTCGAGAGTCGTCTTCACCTGGTCGACATCATCCGTGTTCTTCCCGTGGGATATGAAAACCCGGAGCTCTTCCTGCTCGATCACGACCTCTTGCGGCGCTGCTGGAGCCGATGGCTCAATCTCGGGAGCAACGGCAGTGGTCTCCGGAATCGGGGGTCGCCTGCTGCTCCTGCGTTGGATCCGACCCCCTCAGCATCTGTCTCCGCCGCCGGATCAACCCAGGGCGGCGCACGCCCACCTCTACCCGAGCGACTACGACGACCAGATCGCCCGCTTTGGGGTGTTCGTCCGGGCGTAGTTCACCCCGCCCCGGGCGAACCATTCAACTCAGTCAACTCGGAACTTCAACTCGCTGTCCTCGGTGAACTGTGTATACTGATAATTCAGTTGGAAAAGGACGATGAGTAGATGGGCGCGAGATGACCGATACGCAGGCCGAAGCCAGCATCGGCGAAGCTGAGAAGGTGAAGCAGACTCGTCGAGCCGCGGGGGTGGGCTTCCCCTCGATGCCGTTGGGCGATGCGGTTGCCCTGGTGAAGAAGATCGCCAGCTATGGCACTGTGCACACCGACGCTGCCGTTGCATCCTTCCTGGGGCACAGCACGGCGAACAGCGGCCCCTTCCGATCGAAGCTGGCAGCACTGAAGGACTACGGTCTGCTGAGCGGGAGGAGCACCGAGCTAGCGGTCACTCCGTTGGCGCTGGAGATCGTTCACCCCGGATTGGAAGCGGACCCGCACGAGTCGCTGAAGGCGGCCTTCCTGAAGTGCAAGGTCTTCGCTGCCGTGCTGGACGCGCTCCCGAAGGACCACGACCTGGAGGTTGCGGGACTCGCGAACACCGCAATGCACAACCACGGCGTGGCGCCGCAGTCCAAAGAGGTCTTCGCCGCGTCCTTTGTCAAGAGCGGGGTCCTCGCCGGTCTCATCGAAGAAGTAGATGCGGGCCGGATTCGGATTCCATCTGCTTCGGGTGGGTCATCGGCCGCGCCCACTCAGTTGGACGAGCAGAAGAATGGCGACACGGCGTCGGTTGTTCAGCCGAACCCCGCACCCAGCGGCGGAGTCTCACGGTCGATGCTGGCGGAGCCGACGAATGCTGTTGTCAGCCACAGCTGGCCTATTTCGGGCGGCGCAATTAGGTTCACGATCGAGAGTTCGGTGACGCTCCCGGCTTCGGCATACGCTGTCATCGGTTCCGTGATCGCAGCCGGGGACAAATTGGCGGAATTGCTGACCCCCGCGCCGGATTCCGACGCTACCGCGGGAGCGACCGCTGATCCCGAGTAAGGGGTGGGCGTCGTACGACGCGGCCATCCAATCCATCGGGGAGCTTCGTGGCGCTTCGGTAACTGACGAACTACATTTCCTCCGGGTGCTCGGACTTGCAGAGCAGTCGGACCCGCCGCGGTTGTCCGCTCTTGGCGCCACGTACTTCCAGGCCAAATTCGTTCGCGGAGACGAGGAAGCGGCAGTCGCGATCCTTCGTGATGCGTTGTTGACGCTGCCACCGGTCATCGCGGTCGCTCAACTTCTCGATGGAGTTGCAGGGCGAACCCGAGCGTCTATCGAAACGGTCCTACGAAGCCAGGGCTTCGGGAATGGGCTAAAGGATCGCGACGTCGGATTCTTCGTCGCGCTCCTGGCGCGAGCGGGGATCATCCGGTACACCAAAGCGACCGGTGCCGTGCAAGTCCTGGTCCACCCTGCAAGGGCGGAGGAAACGCCTCCCAGCGTCTTCATCAGTCCATCGACACCCTTTGGGAATCGGGTCTGGCTGCGCAGAGTGCTTGAGGAGGCGCGTGGTGACCTGCGCTGGTTGGACAAGCACTTCACCTCGGCAGCGTTTGAGCCGCTATGGGAGGCGGTCGACGGGAACAACGTTTCTCGTGTGCGAATCCTGTCGCTGTATCTCACGGACGCGCATGCCGGTCGCAAGGTGAAACGGGACTACGACGACCTCAAGACCGAGTTCGCTTCACGCGGGGTCGTGCTTGAGTGGAGAGCGATTGACAGTCGGCTGATTCGCGACACGCACGATCGGTGGGTGCTTGGCGACGCGACGGCCCGCAACATCCCGAACGTCAACGCGATCTTGTCGGGCCAGCACTCTGAACTTAACCAGAGCCAGCAGAATGAGGAGCTCGCTCGACTCTTCGAAGGCTACTGGACGCAAGCACAGCCGATCGAGGATGTCTGGGGCGGCAATAGCGCGTGACCGGCGACGCGGGGTTTTCGCGGGGGTTCTGTTGCAGGCCTCTCGGGGCGGTAGCCCGAGTTCCCCCAGAGGGCATGACGGGAATCGAACCCGCACCATCGGTTTGGAAGACCTGCTCCGCGGTGAGCGTCGGCTCTCGAAACGGCGGCGGGAATGGGTTGGCCACCGTTCGTCACCATGATCGTCCGCGGGTGGCCATGCCATGATCCACAAGCTTGAACGGAGGAGGGTCCTCTAACGTGCCCGTCAATCCGCTCGTCGGACCCGCGGGCCCGCTCAATCACGCGTGCCCGTATGACCCGACCCGGAGGATGCCCGCTGGACGGGCGCTCACCGGGCGGGCACCGAACTGCACCAGGCCGCGCCATCCTTCTGTGTGCGCAGGATCGCGGCCGATGCCGCACCAACGCCCGCTCGACGTCCCGGCCAGACACCCGGCGGCGCGCCCGCCGCAACCCCTCAGCGAACGACGGCGGTCACCGTTGCGAGGTGGGCGAGCACCTCCTGGCTGATCGAGCCGAGGAGGAAGCGGGCGATCGCGCCGCGGCCGTGCGTGCCCACGACCGTGAGCGTCGCGTGCTGGGCGTGCGCGTTGATCACCTGCGACGGGTAGCCCTGCTCGACGACCCGCTCGACCTCGAGGTCGGGGTAGTCGCTCGCGATGCCGGCGAGCGCCAGCGCGAGTACCTCCTCGGTGGCTGCCTGCATGTTCTCCAGGTAGAGGTCGGGGTACACGGCGAAGTCGTTCCGCGGCGCGACGACCGGCGTCCACACGCTCACCGCGATCAGCTTCTCGCCCAGACGGTCGGCCTCCGCGGCCGCGAAGCGCAGCGCGTGCTCCGAGACGGGCGACCCGTCGATGCCGACCACGACGCCGCTCCGGTCATCGGCGGCATCCACATCGGGAACCACCACGACCGGACAGTGCGCCCCCGCCGCGATCCGCACGCCGTGCGCGCCGCGCGCCGGCCCGGAGTGTGGCCCGCGGTAGTCGCTGCCGATCACCAGCAGCGACGCGAAGCGGGATGCCTCGATGAGAGCCGCGACCGGGTTCCCCGCCGCAGCGCGCGTCGTCACCTCGATGCCGTCGGCCGTGATGTCGCGGACCTTGTCGTCGAGCATCGCTTCGGTCGCGCGCAGCGCGTCGGAGATCACGGCGTCTTCACCCACCGCGCCGATCGCGCCCCCGACGACCGACAGCAGCTCGACCCGGCCGCCCCGGTCCGCCGCGCGTCGCACCGCCCAATCGATCGCCCGCTGCGAAACCGCGGCATCCGTGACGCCGACGATGATCGTGTCGTTCATGGCCCACCCCTCCGTCGGGAGTATCCGTACTCTCCACGATAGGCATTCACCGCTCCCCGCGCACCCGGTCGCGCCGTGACAAACCTGGCCGACTCACGTCGTCAGAATGCGCCTCTCGACCCGCTTCCGCAGACGCGTCGGCGACGTCGTCACCGCGCGCCACTCGCGGCGCGTGTCGTGCCACGGTGGAGCGAGCACCTCGGGGATGCCGTGGTTCATGCGGATGCGCCATCCGATCCGCTCGAGGAATCGATGGTGATACCAGCACAGCAGCACGCCGTTGTCGGTGTGCGTCGGCCCGCCCGACGCGTGCTCGGTCACGTGGTGGATCTCGCACCACCCGGCGGGTGTCCCGCACCCCGGGATCACGCATCCGCCGTCGCGCAGCGCGATCGCGCGCCGCTGGTGCCGGTTGAACACCCGCTCCTCGGTGCCGATCCCGACGATCCGACCCGCGCGCATCGCGACCCGCTGCACGACCCCGCCGCACGCGATGTGACGGGCGACCGCCACGCTCACGGGCTGGTCGCATCCCTGCGCGTGCGCATACCCTGTGCCGCGCGCGAGGTCGTCGGAATCCACCGACACGACGAGCGTCGGCGCGGCCCCGCCGATCGTCGGCAGGAGGCCCGAGGATGCCGCGACCTGCAGCGCCGCCGCGAGCGCGTCGTGCTGCCGCTGCGCCCGGGTGCGGTCGTCGCGCGCGGGGAGCGGGGCCTCGGCATCCGCCGCCGGGTCGTCGAACGCGACCTTCGGCGACAGCTGCGCGTCGAAGATCGTCTGCAGCTGCGCCGCCACCTCCGGCAGCAGCAGCCCCCGAACCGGCACCCCGTCGGGCGAGGCGACACCCATCACGACCGCGCGCTTGCGCTCGGCCGCGCGCTCGCGTGGCTCGGCGCCGTCCTGATCGAGCGCGAGCGCCCACGTCTGCGCGTGGATCTTCAGCAGGGCGGCGCATGCCGGCGGCGCGCCATCCGGCCCCTCGCCGCGCGCTTCAGCGACGACGATGTCGGCGGCGTCGCGCCGCGCACCCGCCGACACGCGCGGCGCCGTCGCCTGCAGCGGATCGGTGATCGCGAGGATGCCGTCGACGCCGATCGTGCCGTCGAGCATCGCCTCGCGCACGCTCGGGAACGGCGCGTCGAGCGCCTCGCCAGTCGTCTCGGACACGGCCGGTCGCACGGCGGCCGCCGCCCGCTGCAGGCGCGCGGCGATCTGAGGCCCGACGCGCGTCAGTGACTGGATGAGCTCGATCGTGTCGCGGCATCCGAGGTGCGACGTCATCCGCTCGTCGCGCACCGCCTGCGCGGAGCGCCGTGCCACCTCGCCGACCGCATCGATCAGGAGCGCCTCGGCGAGCCGGGCGAAGCCGGCGATCGCGGCCACTTGCGCTGCGAGCTCGGCCTCCGTGGCGCGCTCGAGCGCCCGCCCCGATGCCGCCTCGCCGACCAGCGTCGCGGCTTGCGCGTGCAGGTCGTCGAGCCGATGCGTGAGGAGGTCCATACCCCTCATTGTGACAGGGGGGTCGGACATCGAACGGGGTGAAAAGACCCGCTCAGGCGAGAAAAATCCGCCGCGTCAGCGGAACATCGGCAGCTGGGATGCCAGCGCCAGCAGCAGCCCCGCGAGGGTCAGCGCGAGGATGCCGCGGCCGTTCGGCAACGGGGTTCCCTGCGGGGCATCCTTGCGCCCCTGCACGAAGAGGGCGAGCGCGATGATGAGCAGGGCGAGGCCCGTGAGGATGAGGATGAGCGCCATCAGTCGCGTCCTCCCGAACCGTCTGAATCCGGCCCGCCGGACCCGCCTTCGCGCCGCCGCGACCGCACGTACTGCACGATGAACGTCGTCAGCGTCCCGAGCAGGATGACGATGCTCGTGAGGTACAGCGCGGTCTGCTCACCCGAGGAGATCACAGGCCCTCCGGCATCTCCGACTCGACCGGGTCCACCGACAGCAGGTCGGCGACGGAGTCGACGATCTCGTCGGGGCGGAACGGGTAGCGCTCGATCTCGGCGTCGTCGGAGATTCCCGTGCGCACGAGGATCGTGTGCAGACCTGCCTCGATGCCCGCCACGACGTCGGTGTCCATGCGGTCGCCGATCATGCCGGTGTTCTCGGAGTGCGCACCGATCCGGTTCATCGCCGAGCGGAACATCATCGGGTTCGGCTTGCCGACGACGTACGGTTCTTTGCCTGTCGCGTGTGTGATGAGGGCCGCGAACGACCCGGTCGCGGGGACGATGCCGGTGGGTGTCGGGCCCGTGGCATCCGGGTTCGTGATGATGAATCGCGCCCCGGCGTTGATGAAGCGGATCGCCTGCGTGATGCGGTCGAACGAATAGTTGCGTGTCTCACCGACGACGACGTAGTCGGGTTGCGTCTCGGTCATGACGAATCCCGCCTCGTGCAGCGCGGTGGTCAGGCCCGCCTCGCCGATGACGAAGGCCGTGCCGTGGGGGTGCTGCGAGCGCAGGAACTCTGCGGTCGCGAGCGCCGACGTCCAGATGCGGTCTTCGGGCACTTCGAGTCCCGACATGCGCAGCCGGGCGCTCAGATCGCGCGGTGTGTAGAACGGGTTGTTCGTCAGCACGAGGAACGGCGTCGCGGTGTCGCGCCATTGCGCGAGCAGTTCGGCCGCCCCCGGAATCGGCTTGCTCTCGTGGACGAGCACGCCGTCCATGTCGGTCAGCCAGCACTCGATATCGGCGCGTGTCCGCATGGGGCCCAGCCTAGCGGGGCGAATGCGCCTAGGGTCGGACACGTGGCACGCGACCGGTGGGATCCGACGCAGCTTTCCGACCTGGGCGGTAAGCGGTACCTCGTCACGGGGTCGACCGCCGGGCTCGGCTTCTTCTCGTGCCTGCAGCTCGCGAGTGCCGGAGCCCACGTCATCATGACCGGGCGCAATCCCAACCGCCTCGCCGCCGCCCGCGCCGCCATCCGGCGGCAGGTGCCGGATGCCGAGGTCGACACCCTCCTGCTCGACACGAGCAACCTCGGTTCGGTTCGCGCCGCCGCCGCCACCGCGCGCGGCCGCGCGGGGCTGCACGGCCTCCTGCTCAACGCGGGCGTCGTGCACCCGCCGCGGGAGCGCGAGACGACACCCGATGGGCACGAGGTCGTCTTCGCGACGAACGCCCTCGGCCACTACGCGCTCGCCGGCGAACTGCTGCTGCCGCTCGCCGCGGGACGCGGGCGCATGGTCTGGGTCGGCTCCATGTCGACATCGATGTGGCCCTACGACCCGATCGATCCCGAGCTCGAGAACGGGTACACGCCGTGGCGGGCGTACGTGCAGTCCAAGGTCGCCACGACGGCGCTGGGCTTCGAAGCCGATCGGCGGCTGCGAGCGGCGAACGTGCCGATCTCGAGCATCGTCGCGCACCCGGGGTACTCCGTGAGCGGTCGCACCCGGGGCATCCTCGGCGTCAACGAACCCTCACGCGCGACGCGCTTCTTCGGCAACCTGCAGGCGCCCATCACCCAGTCGAAGGAGCACGGCGCGTGGTCGCTCGTACGAGCCCTCGTCGACCCCGATGCCGAGAGCGGCTCGTTCTGGGGGCCGGCGCGGGTCGTCGGCGGCGCCCCGCGCCGTGCGGAGGCCGCGAAGATCACGCGCGACGAGCAGCTCGCGGCACGCCTGTGGAACTACTGCGAGCATGCGACGGGTGTCGAATGGCCCTATCTGAAGGCGAGCCGCAAGCGCCGGCGGAGGTGACCGGACCGCAGGCCGGGACATCAACTCCGCAGATGTGCGCGTACTCCGCATCCGTTCCCGCCCCGCCGTGCGGAGTTCGTGACATTCTGCGGAGTTCGTGACTCGGCTTTGCGCACCTGCGACGGTCCGCCCGAGCCCGAGCCCGAGCCCGAGCGCGCAGCTCAGGCGGTGAGCCAGACGGCGGATGCCGCGGCATCCGGCAGCCCGATCGACGACCCGCCGTCGACCTGCACGGCGCCTCTGCCCGTGACCGTGACGGAGTGACCGACATCGACGCCTGCCGCCTCGAGCGCGCGCAGGAGCGCCGGGTCGCGATCACTCACGCGCAGCACGCGCCCCGTGTGGCCGATGGGTGCGTCGCCGAGGAGCAGGAACGGGTCGCGGTCGACGGCACCCGCGGCATCCGGAATCGGGTCGCCGTGCGGATCACGTGTCGGGTGACCGAGCCGTGCCGAGATCCGCTCGAGCAGTCGATCGCTGATCGCGTGCTCGAGGACCTCGGCTTCGTCGTGCACCTCGTCCCACGCGTAATCGAACTCGCGCACGAGCCACGTCTCGATGAGGCGATGGCGGCGGATGATCGCGGCGGCGCGGAGCCTGCCGGCATCCGTCAGCGACACCGGACCGTACGGCCGGTGGGACACGAGGTCGGCCGCGGCGAGCTTCTGCACCATCTCCGTCACGGTGGACGGCGCGAGCCCCAGCGTCGCTGCGAGCTGAGACGGAGTCACCGGATCGTTCTGCCACTCGGTGTGGTGGTAGATCGTCTTCAGGTAGTCGTCGATCGCGGTCGAGGGGGCGGCGGCGGGCACGCGTCCAGGCTAGCCGCCGCTCAGCACCAGCCACAGAAGAACGGCGTTCAGCGCGATGAGCAGCACCGCCGCGACGGCGCCCGCCGCCGTCGTCCACCAGCGATTGCGGTGCGCGCCCAGGACGTCGGCGCGAGCCGTGAGCCAGACGAGCGGCACGAGAGCGAACGGGATGCCGAAGCTCAGGACCACCTGGCTGAGCACGAGCGCCCATGTCGGGTCAACGCCGGCTGCGAGGATCGCGATGGCGGGGACGAGCGTCACGAGCCGGCGCGCGAGGAGCGGAATGCGCACGCGCAGGAGGCCGTGCATGATCTCGGCGCCGGCGTAGGCGCCGACCGCGGTGCTCGCGAGGCCGCTCGCGAGCAGGCCGACGGCGAAGATAGTCGCGACGGTGGCGCCGAGCCCGGTCTGCAGGGCGGCGTACGCGCCTTCGAGGCTGTCGGTGCCGGGCACGCCGGCGAGGTTCGCCGCGGCCAGCAGCAGGATCGCGAGGTTCACGGTGCCCGCGATCGCGAGGGCGATCGTGACGTCCCACCGCGTGGCCGTGAGCAGCCGGCGTGTCCCGGCGGAGCGGTCGGCCGGTCGCGCCGTGTCGGCGGTGAAGCGGTCGCGGGCGAGGGCGGAGTGCGCGTAGATCGCATGCGGCATGATCGTCGCGCCGAGGATCGAGGCGGCGAGGAGCACCGAGTCGGTGCCGTCGAAGCGGGGGAGCAGTCCCGACGCCACCCCCGCGGGGTCGGGCGGGGCAATGATCACCCCGTACGTGAACCCGAGCGCGATGACCGCCAGCAGACCGATCACGACGAACTCGAAAGTGCGAGCGCCGCGCCGCTGCTGGACGAGTAGCAGCCCGATCGAGACAGCCCCGGTGAGGAGCCCCCCGATGGGGAGTGGCACGGCGAAGAGCAGCCACAACGCGACCGCCCCGCCGATCACCTCGGCGATGTCGGTGGCCATCGCGACGACCTCGGCCTGCAGCCAGTAGGCGCGGCGAGCCGCGTCGCTCCGGAAGCGCGCACCGAGAGTCTCGGCGAGACTGTGCCCCGTCACGATCCCGAGCTTTGCGGAGAGGTACTGGATGAGCCATGCCATCGCGTTACCGAGTACGACGACCCAGACGAGCAGATATCCGAAGCTCGCGCCGGCCGTCATGTTGCTCGCGACGTTGCCGGGGTCGAGGTAGGCGACGCCGGCGACGAGGGCGGGCCCGAGCAGCCACGCGGCGCGGGAGTGGTGCGTCGCGACGGCGGCTGTTTTCGGCATGCCGAAAAATATAGCAGTGTATTTTTCGGTGAACCGAAAACAGCGGGGTGGGCCGCTGTGCGGGGATAGCCTTGCGGAGTGGGGGAGAGCGGCCAGACCGGCGACACGACCGAGCCGGAACTGCCGGTCGGCGTCGGGCCGTGGCCCGAAGGGCCGGACGCATGGCCGGATGACCCGCGCTACGACCGCGACCTCCTCGCCGCAGGCGACCGCCGCAATGTCATCGACCGGTACCGGTACTGGACGATGGAGGCGATCGTCGCCGACCTCGACGAGCACCGCCACCCGTTCCACGTCGCGATCGAGAACTGGCAGCACGACATGAACATCGGGTCGATCGTGCGCAGCGCCAACGCGTTCGGCGCCGCGGAAGTGCACATCATCGGCCGGCGCCGCTGGAACCGCCGCGGCGCGATGGTCACCGACCGCTATCAGCACGTGCGCCACCACGACGACATCGCCGCCTTCGCCGCGTGGGCGGCGGATGCCGCGGTTCCGGTCGTCGCGGTCGACAACGTGCCCGGGTCGGTGCCGGTCGATCGCGCCAATCTCCCCGAGCGCTGCGTGCTGCTGTTCGGGCAGGAGGGGCCGGGCCTGTCCGCCGAGGCGGTGGCCGCGGCATCCACGGTCGTCGAGATCACGCAGTACGGCTCGACGCGCTCGATCAACGCCAGCGCGGCCGCCGCCGTCGTCATGTACGAATGGTGCCGCCGCTGGGCGTGAGCCGCCGGCGGACCGCGTCGCCTCACGCTCCGGCGGTGAGCCACTCCGAGCGCCGCACGCGCCAGCCGAGCGTGCCGAGGCGCGCGAGCATGTACACACCGAAGAAGGACGCGGCGAGCCAGGCGAGTCCCGTCGCCCCCGTCGGGTGTGTCAGCGCGACGATGACGAGTGCGGGCACGTACGGCACGAGGTTCAGCCCGCCCGCGAGTGCGAGGTAGCGGGCGTCGCCGGCGCCCATCAGCACCCCGTCGAGCACGAACACGATGCCGCACACAGGCTGCGCGATCGCGAGGACGAGCAGCGCCGGCTGGATCAGCGCGGCCACCTGCGGTGACCCGGTGAAGACGAGGCCGATCACCCCCGACAGGGCAGCGATGACGGCGCCCACGACGACTCCGAACCACGCCCCCCATGCCACCGTGCGTCCGAGCACGTGCCGCACGAACGGCTCGTCTCCCGCGCCGAGCCCGCGCCCGACGAGCGCCTGGGCGGCGATCGCCAGCGCGTCGAGCGCGAACGCCGCCGTCGAGAAGATCGTGAACGCGACTTGCCACCCGGCCAGTTCGTCGGTGCCGAGCCCTGTCGCGACGAACACCGTGAGCAGGAACGCCGCCCGCAGCGACACCGTCCGCAGGAACAGCCACCCGCCCGACGTCGCCGAGCCGCGGAGACCTGCGCGCTCCGGACGGAGCGATGCCGCGTGCGTGCGCGCCAGCCTTCCCACGACCACCGCGTAGGCGCCGACCATGCTCCACTGCGCGACGACCGTGCCGGCTGCGGATCCGGCGATCCCCCAACCGAACCCGTAGATGAACAGCCAGTTCAGCAACGCGTTGAAGCCGAAGCCGAAGCCTGCGATCCACAACGGGGTGACCGTGTTCTGCATGCCGCGCAGAAGCCCCGTGGCCGCGAACACGATGAGCATCGCCGGTAGCCCCCACATCGACAGCTGCAGGTAGATGACCGCCTGCTGCGTCACCTCGGGCGCGGCGCCGAAGAGCCCGGCCAGCCATGGCGTCAGCGCCGAGCCGACGACCGCGAGCACCACGCCCAGCCCGAGCGCGAGCCACAGCCCGTCGATGCCCGCCCGGACCGCGCCGGAATGCTCGCCCGCGCCGAAGCGGCGTGCGACCGCCGGCGTCGTCGAATAGGCGAGGAACACCATGAGTCCCACGATCGTCTGCAGCACGGCTGATGCGATGCCGAGCCCGGCGAGAGGAACGACGCCGAGATGGCCGACGAGCGCGGCATCCACGATGAGGAACATCGGCTCGGCGATGAGTGCGCCGAGCGCCGGGACCGCCAACCGGAGGATCTCGCGGTTGAGGGTGACGCCGGCCATAACTCGAGCCTACGGCCGCGCGCCGACACGGCCCTGCGCTCTCGTAGCCTGGAGGGATGGCCCGCGCAGACTGGACGCAGCGCCTCACCCTCGTGAGGCTCGCGCGGCGCATGCCCCCGTGGATGCGGATCACCCTGTCGATCCTCTCCATCGTGCTCGGCGCGGTCATCGTCCTGCGCCCGACGACCGCGCTCGACCTCCTCGCGCTGCTCGTCGGCGGCGGCATGGTGCTCACCGGCATCCTCGAGGCGACCGGCCGTGTCGACGAAGGCGAGCGTCGCTGGCGCGGCGCGCTCGCGATCGGATGGATCGTGCTGGGCGTCTTCGTCCTCGCCTGGCCGGGCCTGACCGTGCGCGCGATCGCCGTCATCACGGGGCTTCTCCTGCTCGCGGCGGGAGCGGCCGGCGTCACCGGTGCGTTCGCGAAGGGACGCGGCTGGGACTCCCGGATCGCGGATGCCGCGTTCGGCGGCACCGGCGTCATCTTCGGCATCCTCGCGCTCGTCTGGCCCGACATCACGCTGCTCGTCGTCGCGGTCGTGTTCGGCGCGATGCTCATCATGCGGGGGATCTCCGATCTCTGGCTGACTCTTCGCCGCCGGCGCGAGGGCCGCCGCGCCGCAGGGCCCGCGGCCGCCGCGAAGCCGCCGCGCCGCCGATGGGGACGTGCGGCGGTCGCCGTCTTCTCCGTCACCGCGGCGACCCTGTTCGCGGTCGTGACGGCGCCGCTGCACGAGGCATCCACGGTCGTCGACGAGTTCTACGCAGCGCCCCGTTCGATCCCCGATCAGCCGGGCCAGCTCATCCGCGCAGAATCGTTCACGCGCGAGGTGCCGCAGGATGCCGAGGCGTGGCGCATCCTCTACACGACGACCGGGATGGACGGGCGCATTCGCGTCGCGAGCGGGCTCGTCACGGTGCCGACGCCGTCGAAGAAACGCGGGCGCGGGCCGTGGCCCGTCATCGATTGGAACCACTCGACCACCGGGTTCGCACAGCACTGCGCGCCGACGCTGCAGGAGCGCCCGTTCTGGTCGGGCGGGCTCTACCCGGTGAAGAAGGTGCTGAAGGAGGGCTGGGCGATCGTCGCGACCGACTACATCGGCCTCGGCACCGACGGCGTGCACCCCTACCTGTTCGGCGAGGCGAGTGCCCGGGCATCCCTCGACGCGGTGCGCGCAGCACGTCAGCTCGAGGAGGCGAACCTCAGCCCCGCGACGGTCGTGTGGGGTCACTCCCAGGGCGGCGGCGCCGCGCTGTGGACCGGCGCTATCGCGAAGCAGTACGCCCCCGAGGTCTGGATCCGCGGCGTCGCCGCGTTCGCGCCGGCGAGCGACCCGCCGGCGCTCGTCGATCACGTGTCCGAAGTCACCGGCGGGCTGATCTTCGCGTCGTACGCTTTCGCGGCCTACTCTGCGATCTACCCGGACATCACCTACGAGCGCTACATCCGACCGGGACTTCAGCCCGTGCTGCGGGCGATGTCGGAGCGATGTCTCACCGATCCGACGATGGCCCTGTCGATCGCCGCGGTGGTCGGCACGAGCCTCGATCCCGACCTCTTCTCGACCGATCCCAGCTTCGGCGAGCTCGGGCAGCGCCTCCGCGAGAGCATGGCGCCGACCGAGATCGGACCGCCCGTGTTCCTCGGGCAGGGTGCGAGCGACTCGATCGTGCTCCCCTCCATGCAGGATGCCTACGTCGAACGCGTGTGCACCCCCGCCGAGCCCGCAGCGCGCCCCCAGCGGCTGGACTACCGGCGCTATGCCGGGTACGAGCACGCGCAGGTGATGGAGACGTATTCGCCGATGTTCGCCGACGCGATCGCGTGGACGCGCGACCGTTTCGCCGGCGAGTACACGGCTGGAGCACCCGCCTGCACGACCACCGACGTGGCGTGGAGTCGATGAGAATCCCCACAGAGTCTCGCTCTCGGCTGGCGGCGTCGGGAGCGCGGATTACTGTAGAGGAATGACCGAGAACCCTCCCCGCTCGGGTGTCGAGCTGTCCGAGCTGAGCACTGAGATCCGGCCGCAGGACGACCTGTTCCGTTACGTCAACGGCGCGTGGATCGAGCGCACGGAGATCCCCGACGACAAGGCCCGCTGGGGGTCGTTCCACCTCATCGCCGAACAGGCCGAGAAGGACGTCCGCGCCATCATCGAGGAGTCCGCGACCGCCGAACCGGAGAGCGAGGCGCGCAAGATCGGCGACCTGTTCACGAGCTTCATGGACACCGAGCGGATCGAAGCGCTCGGGGCCACCCCGCTCGCGGGCCAGCTCGCGCGCGTCGACGCGATCGACTCCGTTCCGGCGTTCCTGCGCACCGTGGGCGAGCTCGAGCGCGAAGGCGTCGGGGGGTTGATCGGCGCCTACATCGAGCCCGACCCGGGCGACCCGCAGCGCTACGTCGTCTTCTTCGTGCAGTCCGGGCTGTCGCTGCCCGACGAGAGCTACTACCGCCTCGAGAACTTCGCGGGGACGCGCACCGCTTTCCGCGAGTACGTCGCGCAGATGCTCGGTCTGGCAGGCGTCGAGGAGGGCGCGGCGCAGGCCGACCGCGTCCTCGCCCTCGAGACCGAGATCGCCAGTCACCACTGGGACAACGTCCGCTCGCGCGACGCCGTCGCGACCTACAACCTCATGCCGTGGGACGAGGTGCGCGAGCTCGTCGGCGTCGACCTCGACCCGTGGCGCGACGCGGTGGCCCCGGGCCACGAGGCCGGGTTCGCCGAGGTCAACGTCAATCAGCCGAGCGCCCTGACCGGCCTCGGCTCGCTCCTGACGGAGGAGCGGCTCGAAGACTGGAAGGCGTGGCTGCGCCTGCACGTCATCCGGGCGTCGGCGGCGTTCCTCTCGAGCGCCTTCGTGGACGCGAACTTCGCCTTCTACGGCACCGAGCTCACCGGCGTCCCGGTCAACCGCGAGCGCTGGAAGCGCGGCGTGAGCTTCGTCGAGGCGGCGATGGGCGAGGCCGTCGGCAAGGTCTACGTCGAGCGGCACTTCCCGCCGGCGGCGAAAGAGGCGATGGACGAGCTCGTCGCGAACCTCATCGAGGCCTACCGGCAGTCGATCGAAAGCCTCGAGTGGATGACACCGGCGACGCGCGAGCGCGCGCTCGAGAAGCTCGCCGCCTTCACGCCGAAGGTCGGCTTCCCCGCGAAGTGGAAGGACTACTCGGCGCTCGAGGTCGACCCGGCCGACCTCATCGGCAACGTCCTGCGTGCGAATGCGTGGGAGCACGACCGGCAGCTCGCCAAGCTCGGCGCCCCGATCGACCGCGACGAGTGGTACATGACCCCGCAGACGGTCAACGCGTACTACAACCCGCTCATGAACGAGATCGTCTTCCCCGCTGCGATCCTGCAGCACCCGTTCTTCGACCTGGAGCGGGATGCCGCGGCGAACTACGGCGGCATCGGGGCGGTCATCGGTCACGAGATCGGCCATGGCTTCGACGATCAGGGGTCGGCGTTCGACGGGACCGGCGCGCTGAATGACTGGTGGACCGATGCGGACCGCGCCGCGTTCGAAGAGCGCACGAAGGCTCTCATCGCCCAGTACGACGCGCTCGTGCCGCGCGGGCTGAGCGAGGACCACCACGTCAACGGCGCCCTCACGATCGGCGAGAACATCGGCGACCTGGGCGGCCTCGGCATCGCGCTGAAAGCGTACCGCCTGCACCTTGCCGCGACCGGCGAGGGCGCCGGCGCAGAGTCGGATGCCGCGGACGCTGACGGGCCCGTGATCGACGGGTTCACCGGCATCCAGCGACTGCTGCTCAGCTGGGCGCAGATCTGGCAGCAGAAGGGGCGGGATGCCGAGACGATCCGTCTGCTCACGATCGACCCGCACTCGCCGAACGAGTTCCGCTGCAATCAGATCGTGCGCAACGTCGAGGAGTTCTATCGGGCGTTCGACGTCACGGGCGACGACGCCCTCTGGCTCGACGTCGACCAGCGCGTGACGATCTGGTGAGCGAGAGCCTGCGCAGGCGTCACGGCGAAGCCGATGACGACCGCGCGCGCGAGGAGCGCCCACCGTCGTCGCGTGCGGGACGGCGGGCGACCTTCCGCGCAGCCGACCCGACCGCACCGGCCGGGCCGACGACGCTGCGCCGTGCGCGTCGGGGCGGTGCGTCCGGTCAGGGCGCAGCGCCGACGAGGTCGTCGCTGCGCGAGCGGTCGTTCCTCGGCACGCTCAAGGCACTCGACGTGCTGTCGTCGTCCGGAGCGCAGGTCTCCGTGCGGGTCGCCGACCTCGACACGGGCGCGGAGGCGCTCACGGGCGACGACCACCTCACCCTGCCGGTCGCGGGTCTCGGGGTCGTGCCGCTGCTGATCGAAGTCGCCGCGCAGATCGAGTTCGGACAGCTCGACCCGCTCGAGATCCTCGACCGGGGATCGACGCCCCCCGTCGGCGTCGCGGGCCTGTGGCAGCATCTCAAGGCGCCCGCACTGCCGGTCGCCGACCTCGCGGTGCTGGCGGCGGCGGCATCCGACGCCACCGCCGCGAACGTGCTTCTGAACCGGGTCGGACTCGCCGCCGTGCGTGCGCGCATGGACGACATCGGCCTGAGCAAGACCGCGCTGATCGATCGGTTCCGCGACGAACGCGGCCCCGACGACGCACCGCAGGTCGCGCTGTCGTCGGCGGGCGAGCTGTCGGCGCTGTTCGCCGCGATCGTCAACGCCCAGATCGTGTCACCCGCTGTCAGCGCCCAGGTCGGCGAGTGGCTGAACCTCAATCAGGACCTCGCCCTCGCGGGCGCGTCGACCGCGCTCGACCCGTTCGCGCACGAGGACGACCGTCACCGCATGCTCTTCGTGAACAAGACCGGCCGCGCCGACGGCATCCGCGCCGAAGCCGGTGTGATCGCGGGACCCGCGGGGGGAGCGGCCTATGCGCTGATCGTCGGGTTCGACGATCTGTCGATCGCCCACCGACTGCGCGCACACGACGCGTTCCGCGCGCTCGGCGCCGACCTCATGGAGTACGCGTTTTGAGCTCCCCGCTGTCGACGGCGGACGGCTCCGCGCGCGCGGTCACCGGAGCGGCGCTCCTGGACGCCGCCTTCGTCGTCGTCTTCGCCGCGATCGGTCGCGCAAGCCACGCGGAGGATGTCCTGGGAGGGCTCGCGGTCACCGCCTGGCCGTTCCTCGTCGCGCTCGCCGCGGGGTGGGCGGTGGCGCTCGCCTGGCGGGCGCCCGCGGCCCCGCTGCGGACGGGCATGCCCGTGTGGGCGCTCACGGTGGTGGGTGGCATGCTGCTGCGCGCGGCGAGTGGTCAGGGTGTCCAGGTCGCGTTCGTCATCGTGGCATCCCTCGTGCTGGGCCTGTTCCTCATCGGGTGGCGCGCGGTCGCTCTGCTCGTTCGGCGCGCACGGTCCCGCCGCCGGGTGTAGCCCGCGGCGCGGGCGGCGATGCGGCGCCGGTTCGGGTCCGTCGAGGCGAGCTCGGAGATGATGATCCGCGAACGCGGTGCGCGTCTCCCTGCCGGGCGAGCCTCAGAAGACGATCGTGTGATTGCCGTGACGGATGACGCGGTCCTGCGCGTGCCACAGCACGGCGCGCGAGAGCACCTGACGTTCGACGTCGGCGCCGCGGCGGGCGAGCTCGGCGGAGGAGTCGGCGTGCGTCACTCTCACCGTGTCCTGCTCGATGATCGGGCCCTCATCGAGGTCGCCCGTGACGTAGTGCGAAGTCGCGCCGATGAGCTTGACACCGCGCTCCTTCGCCTTGCGATAGGGCTCGGCGCCGATGAACGCGGGCAGGAACGAGTGGTGGATGTTGATCACCGGCACGCCGAGCTGCTCGAGGAAGTCGGGGGAGAGGATCTGCATGTACCGCGCCAGCACGACGAAGTCGACGTTGCCGACGAGGAGCTTCAGAATCTCCGCCTCCGACGCCGACTTGTCGGGGCCCGGAACCGACGGCACGTGGAAGAACGGCACCCCGAAGCTCCGCACGTCCTCGGCCGTCGTCGTGTGGTTCGAGATCACCATCGGGATCGTCACCGGCAGGTCGCCGCGGCGGTGCCGCCAAAGGAGGTCCAGCAGACAGTGGTCCTGCTTCGACGCGAGGATCGCCATGCGCTTCGGGATCGACTGATCGGTCAGCGACCACTCGAGCTCGAACTCGTCGAGGGTCGCGGTGATCTCGGCTTCGATAGCCGGGCGGTCGGCAGCGAAGTCGGCCCGGTGGAAGACCACCCGCTGGAAGTACGCGCCGCCGCGGTGATCGTCGGAGAACTGGTCGAACGCGACGATGTTGCCCCCGATGCGCGTGATCATCGCCGAGACGGCGGCGACGATTCCGGGCTTGTCGCTGCCGTGGACGATGAGGCAAGCGTGGTCGGCGGGCAGGTGGGCGGGGTGCACAGGTGGCATCCCTCGATTCTGCCGGATGCCGCGGCATCCCTCATCCCGATCGACGGCGCGGAGCGCCGCGCGCCGCGGGTGCGAAGAGGTCGGCGGTCAGCGCACGCCGCGCATGAGACTCAGCACGGGCTTCACAGATACGAGCAGCAGCACGCCCACGGCGATCGCGACGAAGCCGAGCGTCGTGAAGTACGGCACCTCGTCATCAGGGTTGTAGAGGGTCGCGAGCTGCCCGGCGATCGCCGTGCCCAGCGACACCGACAAGAAGAAGAGGGCGACCATCTGCGTGTGGAAGCTCTCGGGCGCGAGCTTCGTGGTGACCGACAGGCCGACGGGCGACAGCAGGAGCTCGGCGACGGTGAAGACGAAGAGGATGCCGATGATCGCGAGCAGCGGCGTCGAGTTCTCACCGCCGCCGGCGAACGGCAGGAAGAGCAGGAACGCCGCACCCATGATCATCGCCGCGAGCGCGAACTTCACGGGGGTCGCGGGCTGGCGGGAGCCGAGCTTGGTCCAGAGGGCGGCGAAGACGCCGGACAGCACGATGATGAAGATCGGATTGATCGAGTTGACCCACGACACCGGCATCTCCCAGCCGAAGAGATCGCGGTTCAAGCGCTGATCGGAGTAGACGGTCAGAACCGTGAACTGCTGCTGGTAGAGCGACCAGAACGCGACCGACGTCACGAACAGCGGGAGGAAGCCCCACACGCGACTGCGCTCCTCGCCTGTGACGCGTCGACTGGAGAGGATAACCGCGAAGTACGCGATCGCGGCCGCCACGACGGCGATGATGACGATGATCGCCAGGTTGTCGGCGCGGATGACGCCGACGAGGACGAGCGCCACGATCGCGACCACGGCTGCCACGCCGATGCCGATCATGAGGGGGTAGCGGGCTCCCGGCAGCGGGTTCGGCACCGCACTCGCCTGCGCCGGCAGACCCTTGCGACCGATCGAGTACTGCACGAGTCCGAGCGCCATGCCGACGGCCGCGAGCCCGAAGCCCCAGTGGAACCCGAGCGTCGATTGCAGCAGCCCCGTGAGCAGCGGGCCGGCGAACGCGCCGAGGTTGATGCCGAGGTAGAAGAGCGAGAACCCGGCATCCCGCCGCACGTCCTCCGGTGCGTAGAGGGTGCCGACGACGCTCGTCGCGGTGGCCTTCAGGCCGCCCGAGCCGATCGCGACGAGCACGAGGCCGACCCCCACGCCGAGGAAGCCGGGCAGGAGCGCGAGCGCGATGTGACCCGCCATGATCACGATCGCACTGAAGAACAGTACGCGCTCGGCGCCGAGAAGGCGGTCGGCGACCCACGCCCCGAGGATCGTCGAGAGATATACCGCACCGCCGTACGCGCCGACGATCGACAGTGCTGTGGACTGATCGACGCCGAGGCCGCCCTGGGCCGCCGAGTAGTACAGGTAGATCGCGAGGATCCCCTGCATGCCGTAGAAGCTGAAGCGCTCCCACATCTCCACGCCGAAGACGTGGGTCAGGGCCCACGGCTGGCCGAAGAAGCGCGTATCGCGGTCTCCGGTCCGCTCGGTCGTGGATGCCACGGGGTGTCGCGCGTTCATGTCGCCACGGTATCGCGCCGCCGGGCATCGCCGCGCGTGGCGGAGGCGGGCGAGAGGAGGTGCCGGGCCCCGTTGTCCCCAGTCGGGGCCCGGCCCCCGTTCATCCGACGCGGGTGAACACGCCGAGTCCGGACGGGTCCGGCACGGCCGGGTACCCGTTGAAGTAGGTGAGCGTGACCCCCGTCACCGCGCCACCCGATCGCGTGAACACCGCCGACGAGAGCGAGCCGACCGGCGCGTTCTCGCCCGTCGGCTCGAACGCCATCGTGTCGCCCTCCCACGGCGTGATCGCGAAGGTGTAGCCGCCGGCCGGTCCGAGCGCGCCCCGAAGCACTCCGTCCTTCTCGGTCACCGTGAAGGTGTCGAAGTAGGGGCTCGAGTAGGTCCCGACGTAGTCGGAGGCCGGGCCCGCCATCGTCGCCCCCGCGGGAGCGGTCTGCCCGGCGAGGTCGCCGACCGGGTGATTGAAGGGCTCCAGCCGGGCGCGGAACGCGTCGACCCAGTCGCGCGTCTGCGTGCCGTACATGACATCGTCGAGGAACGCCTGGTTGATCGCTTCGGGCACCCCGATCGGGGCTCCGTTGGTGAGCACCGTGATGCCGAGGTCGAGATCCGGCACCATCGAGACCGCGGTTCCGGTGCCCATCGAGAACGCGCCGGAGTGGCTCAGCACGACCCGGCCGCCGACGGCGGAGCCCACGTTGATGCCGAAGCCGTAGTGCCCGGGCCGCTGGTCGATCGACGAGTTGTGGGAGTTGATGACCTGCGCTGAGAAGGCCTCCGTGAGCGGGGCCGCGTCGATGAACGGCGCGCCGTCGTGCTGACCGTCCGCGAGCACCATCGCCATCCACTTCGCGACGTCGGTCGCGGTGGATGCCACGCCCCCCGCGGGGGCCTCGGCATCCGCATCGCGGTCGAACAGCGGCTCGAAGTCGTCGTCGCCGAGGCGCGCGTGCTGCACCGCGCGGTCGGCCGCTGCGAGGAACTCGGCGTGCGACGAGGTTGTCGACGTCATGCCGAGCGGGTCGAAGAGCAGCTCCTTCGCGGTCTGCTCCCACGTCTCGCCGCGCGCGGCGGCGATCGCCTCGGCGCCCGTCGTCAGGCCGAAGTTGGAGTACTGGTACGTCGTGCGGAAAGGGGCGAGCGGGATGTACTTCAGGTGGGCGAGGATGTAGTCCCGGTCGAAGCCGAGGTCCTCGAGGTCGTCGCCGCCGCCGGTCGGGATGCCGGTGCGATGCGCGAAGTAGTCGCCGACGGTCGCGTGGGCGGTGACATACGGGTCGCCCATCTCGAACGTGGGCAGCAGGTCGTGTACGGCGCTCGACCATGACAGGTTCGGATCGTCGGTGAGGGCTTTCGCGATCACGGTCGCGGAGATCGGCTTCGACATCGACGCGATCTCGAAAAGCGTGCTGTCGTCGACCTTGTCACCCGTTCGCACGTCTTTCACGCCGAAGGCTCCCGTGTAGACCGTCTTGCCACCCGAAACGACGGCGACCTGTGCCCCGGGGACCTTCGACCGCTCCATGGCGTCCGCGATGTGCTGGGGCAGCTTCTCGAGCGCCGCGGCGATGGCCGATTCGCGATCGGTGTACAGCGCGACGACATCCTGATTCGGTGCGTCGCCGAGATCTATGGGTGTGCTCGGCGCGGCGGACGGGCCCGCGCCGGGCGTGCCGCCCGTGCACGCCGTGGCGCCCGCGGTGATGAGGGCTGCGGCGAGTGCGGCGGCGGCGATCCGTGGCGCGCGCCCCGATCGCGGCTTGCTGGTGATCGACGTCATGGCATCCCCGTTTCTCTCGCCGATGAGAGAACGCTAAGGCGCGGCAGCGAACGCCAGAAGGGACCTGGGTCCCGTCAGGCCGTCGCGCGCTCCGAGTAGGTTCGTGCCATGACGTCGCACGGGCCGATCTCGCCGCTCACGAGCCCGACGCCGGCGCGCCTCCGCGGGGTCGGCACGGGGTCGCTCGAGCGCGCGCTGGCGGCAGTCGCGGTACTCGGCCTCGTGCTCGGCGGCACGCAGCTCGGTGTCGGGATCGCGGCGGGCCTCGACATCGGGATGGATCTCGTCATCTGGGCGGTGTGCGCCTTCACCGTGCTGTTCTGGATCTGGCTCGCCGCGGGCATCGTCGCCTGGGCGCGCCGCCCCGGTAACGGCATCGGGCCGCTCCTCGTCGTCGGGAGTGTGGCCGTCTTCCTCGGCGGAATGGCGAACATGCAGGTGCCCGTCCTCGACGTCATCAGCTCGATCTTCGCGACGAGCGTCCTCGCGATCACCGTCCACCTGCTGCACGCCTTCCCCTCCGGCCGCCTCCGCGGGGCGGCGTCGGTCGCGACCGTCGTGACGGCGTACATCCTCGCGATCGGCGGCGACCTCGTGACGACCCTCCTCGCGCAGGCGGGGGCGAGGGGCGGGGTCCCCGGGGCCGGTGAGACGGGCCCGGCCGCGCGGATCGATCAGGCCGTCGAGCTCGGTCAGACGATCGTCGGCATCACGGTGATGACGCTCACGGCCGTCATCCTCGCGCGCCGTCTCATCGCAGCCGACCGGCGTCACCGCCGCGTCCTGCTGCCGCTGTTTCTCTACGGCATCCTCGCCGTCCTCCTCATCCCGCTGACGCCGCTCGCCGCGCGCCTGCTCGGCGCGGAGCGCACGGTGAGCGTGGCGATCCAGCTGATCCTCATCGCGGGGCTGCCGATCGCGTTCCTCGTGGGCGTCCTGCGCGGCGGCTTCCGGCGAACCACCGCTCTCGAAGCGTTGAGCGCGTGGCTCGCGATCAGCGGGCCGACGCGACCGGCGGCGCAGCGGGCCCTGGCATCCACACTCGGCGACGACTCGCTGCGGGTCCTCTACTGGTCGGAGTCGGCGGGCGGCTACGTCGACGAGACGGGAACACCCACGCACCGTGCGACGGACGACCCGGCGCGGTCGTGGATCGACGTACGCGTCGACGGTCGGCTCGTCGGCGCGATCGGGTACGACACGCGTCTGACGGGGGATGCCGCTGCCGTGCGCCGCGCCGGCGAAGTGCTCGCGATCGCGATCGACCGCGAGCGTCTCACCGCCGAACTGCTCGCGACGAACGAGGAGCTCGTCCGTTCGCGGCTGCGCCTCGTCGAGACTGCCGTCCGTGAGCGCTCGCGCATCGCTCGCGACCTGCACGACGGACTGCAGGTGCAGCTCGTGCTGCTCGCGCTCCAGGCGCAGACGATCGCCAACTCTGAGGAAGCGACACCGCCCGTGAGCGCGGCCCTCGGGGGCCTCCGCCGGGGGATCGACGAGGCCGCGGCGGACCTTCGCCGGCTCGTCCACGACGTCATCCCGGCGACCCTCATCGAGCAGGGCCTCACCGCCGCGACCGAAGACCTCGTCGATCGCCTCGAGATGCCCGCGACCCTCACCTCCGACATCGATCACGCCGCGCTCTCGCCTGCCACGACCCACACGGCGTACTTCGTCGTCGCCGAAGCGCTCGCCAACGCCGTGAAGCACTCCCGAGCGGAGCGGGTCGAGGTGCGGCTGTCGATCGAGGGCGAGCGCCTGCGCATGGAGGTCGCCGACGACGGGATCGGTGGGGCGCGGCTGGATCGCGGGACGGGGCTCCGTGGGCTGGTCGATCGAGTGGACGTGCTGGGTGGAGCGATCGATGTCGCTTCGCCCGCCGGCAAGGGGACGACTGTGAGGGTGGAGCTGCCGTGCGCGTAGTCATCGCGGAGGATGAGGTGCTGCTGCGCGAGGGCCTCGGGCATGTCCTCGCCGGCGACGGATTCGACGTCGTCGCCGCCGTCGGCACTGCAGCCCAGCTCGAGCGGGAGGTCGCGCGCCACGTTCCGGATCTCGCGATCACCGACATCCGAATGCCGCCCGCGTACACCGATGAGGGACTCGTCGCGGCGCTGCGCATCCGGCATGCCCACCCGACGGTCGGCGTCGTCGTCCTCTCGCAGTACGTCCAGCGCCGCTCCGCGACCGAGCTGCTCGGTCAGGATCGAGGTGGCTTCGGCTACCTGCTGAAGCAGCGCATCGCCGATGTGACGACCTTCACCGCCGATCTCCGGCGCGTCGCCGCGGGCGGCACCGCACTCGACCCCGAGGTCGTGTCGGTCATGGTCACGCGGGCGAGCCGCGGCGACGGGGTCGTCGCGGGACTCACTCCGCGCCAGGTCGACGTGCTCACGCTGATGGCGCAGGGTCGCAGCAACGCCGCGATCGCTGCGACGCTGTTCCTCACCGAGAAGGCGGTCGTGCAGCACACGTCGAACATCTACGACGCGCTCGGGCTGCCGGTGGATGCCGACGACCACCGGCGGGTCCTCGCCGTCATCCGCTATCTGGAGGCCGCCGCGTAGGAGGCCGCCGCGTAGGGTGGGCGCATGAGCGACGTCCCGCCCGGATTCGAGATCCGCCCCCTCGACACGGTCGAGGAGGTCTTCGCGGCATCCGCCCTGCTCGACGAGGTGTGGGGGGACCGCGGAGGGATGCCCCCGAACCTTCTGCGTGCGCTCGCGCACTCCGGCAACTACGCGGTCGGCCTGTACGACACATCGGGCGACGCGGTGCGGATGGTCGGGGTATCCGTCGCGTTCTTCGCGGCGCCCGCCGCGCGGTCGATGCACTCCCACATCACCGGGATCCTCGCGCCCTACCGATCTCAGGGGCTCGGGCGCCTGCTCAAGCAGCATCAGCGCACGTGGGCCTTCGCGCGCGACGTCGGCCACATCACGTGGACGTTCGACCCGCTCGTCGCGCGCAATGCGCACGTCAACCTGCGGGTCCTCGGCGCGCGCGTCACCGAGTATCTCGTCGATCAGTACGGGCCGATGGACGACCTCGTGAACCGCGGCGACGAGTCCGATCGGCTGATGGTGTCGTGGGCGCTCGCCGCCCCGGCATCCGTCCCCGCCGAGCGGGAGGTCGTGACGTCGGTCGCCGTGCCGCACGACATCGAGACGCTGCGTCGTACCGATCCCGCCGAAGCGTTGGAGTGGCGGTACCGCGTGCGCGACGCCTTCGGCGGGCTCAGCGAGGACGGCTTCGTCGTCATCGGGTTCGACGAGCGCGGGTACCTGTTCGGGCGTCGGCCGTGATGGGCGGCGGTGTGCCGGCGGACTGGACGCCGCACCGGCGCGACGACGGGGAGGTCGTCGGATGGATCCGCCCCGATGGCGAGGAGTGGGCGGCGATCGACGTGCTCGGTCGGGAGGTCGCGGCGTCCGTCGACTGGCTGGATGCCGAGGCGGCGCTCGAGGACTCGGGGCTCGCCTTCCTCGCCGATCCGTGGATGCTCGAACGCGACGCCGGTCCGCCGCTGCGCGTGCGGCTCGTCGAGGTGACGACCGAGCGCATCGTCGTGAAGGCGGAGGACTACGGCGACGTGACGAGCGGGACGGAGCGCTTCGTGCTGCCGTGGCCGCTCCCCGCGCGGCTGCGGCCGGTGCGACCGGGCGATCCGGACGGGTTCACGCTCGAGCGGTGACGGCTTGGGCGATCATGCCGGCATCGGTACCAGTATACGCATTGTGCACAATTGAAGTGTGTGCAATGCTTTTGATGTGACGACAGCGACTCCCGCCCTCGACGACTTCGTGTGCTTCGCCATGTACACCGCCTCGCACGCGACGACGCAGGCCTACCGCGAAGTGCTGAAGCCCTGGAAGCTCACTTACCCGCAATACCTCGCCATGGTCGTGCTCGCCGCAGGGGAGCGCACCGTGGGCGAGCTGGGCGACCAGCTGAACCTCGACTCGGGCACCCTCTCGCCGCTCCTGCGCCGGCTCGAACAGCGTGGCCTCGTCGGGCGACGTCGCGATGGGGCCGACGAACGCGTCGTCCGCGTCGCGCTTACAGAGGAGGGTGCGTCGGTGCACGCCGAGGTGACCGCCGCGGCGGGATGCCTCGTGCCCGCGTTCGTCGACAGTGGGCGCAGTCTCGCCGACCTTCTCGCCCAGCTCGGCGCGATCACCGAGAACATGCGCGCGCTCGCGGCGGACCTCCGCGCCGCGGCCTGAACCCGGGCTCCGAACGCACTGGCCTCCTCAGCCTCTCCGACCTCCACGAAAGGAACCCCCATGGACATCCTCTACACCGCAGAAGCGCTCGCGACCGGCGGCGGCCGCAACGGCCACGTCCGCACGACCGACGGCATCCTGGACACGGACGTGCGCGTTCCGAAGGAGATGGGCGGCGCCGGCGGCGCGCCCAACCCCGAGCTGCTGTTCGCGGCCGGGTACGCGGCCTGCTTCCACAGCGCCCTGCAGTCCGTCGCGCGCGCCCAGAAAGTCACGATCGATGGGTCGAGTGTCGGCTCGCGCGTCGGCATCGGCCCGAACGGGCAGGGCGGGTTCGGTCTCGCGGTGGAGCTCGAGGTGAACATTCCTGAGGTGCCGCACGATGTCGCCCAGCAACTGGCGGATGCCGCCCACCAGGTGTGCCCGTACTCGAACGCCACGCGCGGCAACATCGACGTGACCGTCACCGTCGTCGACGACTGACTCCGCGCACCGCGCGTGCACTTTCTCAGGAGGGATGCGCCGCCGCCCGGCCGCGCTCCGCGCCACGGCGCGAGTACGCGGCGCGTAGCGAGGCAGGGCGCCTGAGAAAGTGCGCGCGGGCGTACGCTGAAGCATGCCGATCACCCGCCCCGCCGCGCCGATCACTCTCGACGCGGTGGAGCTGCGGGTGCTGCACCTGCCGCTCGTCTCGCCCTTCACGACATCGTTCGGCACCGAATCGGTGCGCGAGGTCATCGTGGTCCGTGCCCGCACCGCCGACGGCGACGGCTGGGGCGAGATCGTCACACAGGCCTCGCCGCTGTATTCGAGCGAGTACACGCGCGGAGCGTGGGATGTCGCGCAGCGCTGGCTCATCCCGGCGCTGCTCGACGCGGGCACGCTGAGTCCCGACGATGTCGGTGCGACGCTCGAGCCCTTCGTCGGACACCGCATGGTGAAGGCGGGGCTCGAACTCGCCGTTCTCGACGCCGCACTCCGCGCCGAAGGACGGCCGCTCGGGGAGTACTTGGGCGCGGCGGTCGATCGCGTGCCGAGCGGGGTGTCCGTCGGCATCCAGCAGAGTCCGGCGGCCCTCGTCGATGCCGTCGCCGGGTACCTCGACCAGGGCTACGTGCGGATCAAGATCAAGATCAAGCCGGGCCGCGACATCACCGACACCGCTGCGGTGCGGGACGCCTTCGGTGCCATCGCGCTGCAGGTCGATGCGAACTCCGCGTACACCCTCGCCGACGCTGACCTGCTCGCCGAGCTCGACCGCTTCGATCTCCTCCTCATCGAGCAGCCTCTGCAGGAAGACGACCTCGTCGACCACGCGACGCTCGCCCGGAGGCTTCGCACCCCCATCTGCCTCGACGAGTCGATCACGTCGCACAAGGCCGCGGCCGACGCACTCGCGCTCGGCTCGGCATCCGTCGTCAACATCAAGGCGGGTCGCGTCGGCGGCTATCTCGAGGCCGTGCGCATCCACGATCTCTGCCGGGATGCGGGGGTGCCGGTCTGGTGCGGCGGCATGCTCGAGACGGGTATCGGGCGCGCGGCGAACGCGGCCCTCGCGGCGCTGCCGGGATTCACCCTGCCCGGCGACGTCTCGGCGTCCGATCGGTTCTACCGCCGCGACATCGTCACTGACCCGATCGTGCTCGAGGACGGATACGTCCGGGTGCCCACGGGGCCGGGTATCGGTGTCGAGATCGACCCGGTCGCGCTCGAGGACGCCACGGTCGACCGGGTCGAACTGCGGCGGTGACGTGATGAGGGTGCGCGCAACTCAGGAAGATCGAGGCGTGCGCCGCCGCCCGCCGCGCCGACACGGACTTCTGCCTGAGTTGTGCGCCGCCCTCGCCCTGATCCTCGTGGCGTCGACGGCTGGATGCGCGGCGGGAGCGCCGTCGTCACCCCCGACGGCGCTCCCGCCGGGGGTGACGGTCGCGATCACGCAGCAGCGGTCGGACGTCGCGGCTCGTCAGGTCGAGGTGCAGGTCCACAACGGTGCCGCATCGCCCCTCCTCGTGAGCGAGGTCGCCCTGAACGACCCGCGCTTCGACGGCCCGGCGACACGCGTCGTCGACCGGACGTCGACCCTTGCGCCCGACGCGACGGTCAACATCCGCGTCCAGCTGCCCGAGGTCGTCTGCGGTGGAGGCGACGACGCCGCATCGACCGTGACGTTCGCGTACGAGCTCGACGGGCGCGCGGGCTCGGCGTCGGCCCCCGCGAGCGAGCTCTTCCCCTTCCTCACCGACCTGCACCGCCGTGACTGCGTCGCGCAGGCGGTGGATGCCGCGGCATCCGTCACGTTCGGCGACTTCGCCCCGGCAGCAGCCGGCGCGCCGGGGGCGCTCGACCTCACGATCGCGCCGACGTCGGGCCGAGGGCCGGAGGTCGTGCTGGTCGGTATCCGCGAGACGAATCTCCTCACCTTCACGGGCCTCGCCGACGGCGCTCTGCCGCTCGGGATCGACATCGGTGCGGCCGCGCGTGCGACGCGGACGATTCCACTGCCGCTCGTCCCGGCGCGGTGCGACCCGCACGCCGTGCAGGAGGACAAGCGCGGCACAGTGTTCGCCGTCGACGTCACGGTCGACGGCGAACCCGGTCAGTTCCTGCTCGCGGCCTCGCCCGATCTCCGAGGCCGGTTGCTCACGTGGGTCACGCAGTGGTGCGGCGGGTGAGCATCACGCACTCGGCTCGGCCGCAGGCGCTTCCTGCAGCCCCTGCGCCATGCCGCGGCCGGTCGCCTGCCCCTGGATGACCTGGCGCAGGTCGATGCCCGTCGCCGCCTCGATCGCGTCGAATGAGGCGCGCATGCTGGATGCCGACTCGGCGGCCATGTGCGACGACGCGCCCTCTCCGCCGAGAACCGTGATCGAGCCGACCTTGTCGAAGCCGCGGGCGAACTCGGTCATCATGGGCACGAGCGCCTCGAGCGCCCGCTGCGCGAGCAGCGCCTCCTGGTTCTTCGACAGCGCCTCGGCCTCGGCTTCGATCGCCGCCGCGCGTGCCTCGCCGACGAGGCGGACGGCGTCGGCCTCGGCCTGGGCGCGCAGGCGCGTCGCTTCGGCCTCCTGCGCGGCGATCTGCGCGCGCGCCTCGGCCGCCTTGACCTCGCCGTACGCCGCGGCATCCGCCGAACGCTGACGCTCGTACAGCGAGGCGTCGGCCACCTTCTTGATGTCGGCGTCGAGCTGCGCCTGCTTGTTCTCGGCGCCCTGCAGGAGCACCGCCTGCTCGCGCTCGGCGCGGGCGAGCGCCTCCGCCTGCTCGGCTTCCGCGCGTGCGCGGCCGACCTCGGCGGCGGCCGCGGCGGAGTTCTTGTCGAACGCGGTCTGCTCGACGAGGTTCGCTTCGTCGGTCGCGATCTGGCGGGCGCGCACCTCGCGCGCCGCGTTGATGCGGGCGACCTCGGCCTCGCGTCGCACGCGCTCGACCTCGGTCGCGCCGAGGGCGTCGATGTAGCCGTTCTTGTCGGTGACGCCCTGGATCTGGAACGAGTCCAGGATGAGTCCCTGGGCGAGCAGATCGCTCTTGATGCCTTCAGCGATCTGATCGGACAGTTTCTGGCGGTCCTTCATGAGCTGCTCGACCGTGAGCGTGGCGACGACGCCGCGCAGGGCGCCTTCCAGCTGCTCGGTCGTGAACTGCTCGATCGCGCCGTCCTGGCTGAGGAAGCGCTCCGCGGCGCGCCGCACGAACTCGGGGTCGGAGCCGATCTTCACGAGCGCGACGCCCGACACGTTGACGGTGACGCCATTGGATGCCTGGGCGGTCGGCTCCATCTTGATCTGACGCGCGCGCAGCGAGATCATCTCGGCGCGTTGCGTGAGCGGGTTGACGAGCGCGCCGCCGCCGGTGATGACGGAGATGCGCGAAGACTCGCCGGACGCGTTCTTCTGGCTCTTGCCGACCACGACGAGCGCCTGGTCGGCCTTCGCGACCTTGTACCAGGCCCGCACCATGATGAGCAGGAAGACGATGAGAATGATGGCGGCAACCACGGCGATCGAGACGATCACCAGGGCACCTCCGGTGGCGAGGATGTCCACGGCACTCCTTCAGAAGGGTTGGTCGGGGGTTCGTCGGTGGTCCTTCGACCGTATCGGGTCGGGATGCCGGTCCGCCTCCGCACTTCGGGGGAGATCGACGCCGAACCGCGGTCCCTGGGGGTGTCGGCGGAAGCGGGGGATAGCCCCCGGGTCGTCGCGCCGCGGCGCCCCTAGGCTGGACGCATGACGACTCCTCCTCCGCAGCAGCCGCCGTTCCCGCAGCCGGTTCAGCCGATGAATCCGTCCGACGAGAAGCTGTGGGCGACGCTCGTCCACATCGGCGGGATCTTCATCGGGTTCTGGTCGGCGCTCATCGGCTACCTCGTCCTCAAGGACCGCGGCCCGTTCGTCCGTGCGCACACCGCGACCGCGCTGAACTTCCAGCTGACGCTTCTGATCGTCGAGATCGTGGGCTGGATCCTCACGATCGTCCTCATCGGCTTGGTGATCGTCGGGCTCGCGTACGTCGTGCGGATCGTCTTCTCGATCCTCGCCGCGATCGCGGCGAACAAGGGCGAGTGGTACCGGTACCCGCTCTCGATCACCTTCGTCAGCTGACCGCGGCATCCGTCATCGCCCCGCGGCCCCGATGACGGTGCGGAGCGTCCGATCGGCGACAGTGACGCGCACGCGCTGCCCCCACCACAGCGTCAGTCGATCCGCCTCCATGCCGTCGCCGAAGGCGACGAGCTGATCCGACTCGACCCGGAGGTCCAGCGCGGCATCGTCGAGCCGACCGGCGATGAGCTCGGCGCCGGTGCTGGGTGATGGCCACGGCTCGCGGACGAACCACGCCAGCGCGCGGTCGGTCGGGCCGGGAAGGGGGAGGTCGGGTGCCTGGATGCGGGCGATCGACCGGCACCACCCGGTGGCGCCCGTGCCGGTGCCCACGATCACGCCCGACGACGACTGCCGCTCGTCGCGGCCACCGACCGAGAGTGCGTAGCGGGCGGATTGATGCCCGGCCTGCCCGATCATCACTTCGTTGAGTGCGATGAGCGTCTGGCCGTCGTCGGTGCGCACCTGCACCATTGCGCGCTCGCAGACGGATGCCGCGCCGGCGTAGGCGGCCTCGGCGAGGGCCGCCCCGGCTGCTGGCGCGTGGGGCACGAGGATGCCGGCGTTCCGGCCCGGGAGCGGGTCGATCCCGATCACGGGCTGCGCGTCGAGGTATTTCGCCGCGTTGGCGACGAGCCCGTCCTGCCCGACGACGAGGACCACGTCGCCGGGCTCGAACACGAAGCGGGCCAGATCGCCCCGCTCGACCGATGCCCGCCGCCAGTCGGGCGGGATACCCGCCGCGACGTCGGCGAGCGCCGCGCGGATGCGCTCGTCGCGTTCCTCGACGCCCGCGAGGCTCTGCCCGCGCTGATCGAGGAAGAAGGCGACCTGGCCGCGCGTCCCGTGGCGGGCGAGCAGTTCGGTCAGCTCGCTCGTGCGGTGCACGACAACGGCCCGAGGGGTCGCTGCCCTGCCGGACCCGGCCATCTCACCGGCCTCCGCCCGCGGCTCCGGCCCGCGCTCCGAGTCGACCGACGAGGTCGGTCAGAACGTCGGGTGTGAGCGTGAGGTGGTCGATGCTCGGCAGGCTTCCGGCGAGCTCGCGCAGGGCGAGGGCCGTGAGCACACCGACGGGAACGTCCTGCAACGCGGCCATGCGGGCGCGCTCGGCGGCTCCGGCGGCCTCGCCGAGCGCGCGGTCGGCGTCGGCGCGTGCCTGGGCGTTCGTGCGGATCCGCTCGGCATCTGCTCCCGCGGCGATTCCGGCCGCCACGGCGGCCTGCTCGGCCTCGATGCGGGCGTTCCGGCCGCGCGCCTCGACGAGCTCTTCCTGGCGACGCGCGAGTTCCACCTGATTCGACAGCTCGTTCTCGCCGATCGCGGCCTCGCGTTCGACGGCGAGGGCCCGCCGCGCGAAGGTCGCCTTGTCGGCATCCTGCTGAATGGACTCGCGCGCGGGTGTCTGCAGCGCACGCTCGACGTCGGGCTCGGCGCGAAGCACCGAGAATCGCACGCCGACGATCGCGATGCCGAGGTCGGCGAGGCGCGTGTCGGCGGCGAGCATCGCGGTCGCGGACGCGCCGAGATCGGCGAGGTCGGCGCGCAGTGCCGCATCGAGTGTCTGCGACTGGAGGAGGTGCACGACCGCCGCCGTCGCGGCGCCGTGCAGGGGCGCGGCGATCGCATCGAGCGGCTGTTCGGCCCAGATGCCCGTCGCCAGGTCGATGGAGAAGTCGATGCGCCGCGCGGCGAGCTCGGGGTCGACGATCCGATACGTCGTGGTCACGGGCGCGGACAGTTGCTGCAGATCGGCCGTCCGCAGCGTCACGACGATCGAGAGCTCGCGGTCGTCGAGGGGAACTTCGCTGATCGCCGCGTCGAGGGCGCGGAACCAGAAGGCCTGCCCCGAACCGGTGTGGCGCAGCGCGCCGCGCCGGAAGTGGGCGATGTGCATCGTGGGGTTCGTGCTGAGGTGCCGGATGAAGGGGCGCCGGGTGATGGTGGCCATGGTGTCCGCCTTTCTCGTTAGTGTCACTATGACGATAACTTGCTCCCGACTTATCGTCAAGATGACGATTTGCGGTAGTCTGGCGCGGTGAATCCCTTCTCCTCGGCGGTCGCCGTCGACCTCGTCGTGCTCACCATTCGCGATCGCGCGCTGCACGTCCTGCTCGTCGAGCGCGGCATCGAGCCGGATGCCGGCATGTGGGCCCTCCCGGGCGGGTTCGTCCTGAGCGGTGAGGATCTCGAGGCCGCGGCATACCGGGAGCTCGCGGAGGAGACGGGTGTGAGCACCGGCATCCACCTCGAGCAGGTGCGCACGTACGGCGCTCCAGGGCGCGATCCGCGCGGGCGCGTCGTGAGTGTCGCGTGGCTCGCTCTCGCGCCCGATCTCGCCGAACCCGCCGCCGGGTCGGACGCCCGCTCCGCGCAGTGGTGGCCGGTCGCCGAGGTCGAGTCTGCGCATCTGCGGCTGGCCTTCGACCACGTCGAGATCTTCGCGGATGCCGTGGAGCGCGCGCGCGCGAAGCTCGAGTACTCTGCGCTGGCGACGGCCTTCTGCGCGCCCGAGTTCACGATCGCGCAGCTGCGCGCCGTCTACGAGGCGGTCTGGGGCACGGGGCTCGACCCGCGCAACTTCCATCGCAAGATCACCGGGGCCGCCGGTTTCGTCGAGCCGACCGGCGGCACGGTGCGCGACGGCGGACGACCCGCGCAGCTGTTCCGTCGCGGCCCCGTCGGACAGCTCCAGCCCCCGTTCACCCGGCCGGAGGCTTGACGGGTCCCTCAGCCGTCGAGGGCGCGCCGCGCGACGAGGAGCATGTGCGTGTCGGGCCAGTCGAGCGGAGCGTCCCCCTCATCCAGGAGGGATGCCGCGGGCGCGAAGCGATTCTCGACGAGCCAGTCGTTGCGCCACGGCCCCGACCGCTCGTCGACCTCGAGCCCGACCGACGCGACCAGATCGCGCCAGTGCGTAAACGACAGCGCGCAGAAGCGCTCGTGCATCTCGGAGAGCCAGTTGCGGGTGTACGAGACGGTCTCGAGGAACTCCATGGCATCCGCGAGCCGCAGCTGAATGGTGCGCTCGTCGCAGACCTCGTAGTCCCAGCGCTCGCCGCTGAGCGCGGTGAAGTCCTGCGCGAACTGCGCGACGCGACTGCCGACGGGGAGGGCGTCGAGCACGGCCGCGATCTCGTCGTTCGTGCCCCGCAGCGTGCGCGCCGGCGTCGTCACGTCGCCGTCCGTCATGCGCAGGCGCACGATCCGGTCGGGGTCGTCCGGGCCGCACACGTCGGAGTTGATCCAGACGCCGCCGGGCATCGTCTGCGCCGCGATCGCCCGGGCGAACGCGCGCAGCGCGTTCATGCCGTCGCCGTACGAGTAGATCTCGTGCGTCAAAGCGAAGCTCATCGTCGTTGCGATGGTGCGGTCGGGGAAGAGTCCGCCGGCGAGGATGTTGCGGCGATAGAAGAACGTGTTCGGGTTCGCGAAGGCGCCCTCCGCCTTCTTGTGCTCGCACGCGGCGTAGAGCTCAGGGGCGACCTCGACGCCGATCAGGTCGGACTCAGCGAGCGCCGGGTCGCGCGCGGCGAGCTCGAGCATCGCACCGGTCGCGCAGCCGAGGTCCGCGATCCGCCCGGGGACGATCCACGGGCGCGCCTGAGCCCACTTGCGATCGGCGGCCTGCTCGAACGAACGGCTGTACGTGCGGTAGTCGCGGGTCTGCGTGAGTCCGCCGTCGTCGCCGATGACGGGGTCCGCCGCGATCGCCGTCGCGGAGGCCGCGAGCCCGTACCGGTCGATGATGTCGATGCTGGCCGGATGGGCGTCGGCACGCCAGGCATCGGAGCCCGCGGCGAGCAGATCGAGCAGCTCCCAGGGCGGGCGCGGCGCGTCGGGGTGGGCGTGCTCCATCGGCGCGATGCGGTAGCCGAGCGTGCGGTACATCTCGGCGACCTGCGGCGTCGAGGTGGCGACGACCGTGGTCGCGGGAGCCGGCAGGATGCCGCTCGTCAGGGCGTACGCGATCTCCTTCAGAGTGATCTCGGCGAAGCGCGGCGTCGGGGCGACATCCACGACCGGCACGACGAGCGACGGAAGGTCCTCGACATGGGCGAGGATCTCGATCGCCGCCTCCCGGCGATGGGCCGGGAACGGGTTCCGGCGCGTGCCCGCCTGATTCGCGCTGGTGACGGCCCACACGACAATGGCGTCCGGGGCGGCCATGATCTCGGCGCCGGCGTCGTCAAGCGCATCGCCTGCGAGCAGGCCCCGCAGGTACGACGCCTGGAACCGGGTGAGCAGGTGGTGCCGCCCGGGGACGATGACGTGCTGGACTTCCGATCGGCGCGCGCTCACCCCACCACGTTAGTCACGCCCGGCTTGCGGATCATCGACGGGTCCTCGGCCTCGACCGCTCCCGCGCCGGCGATTAGAGTCGACGGATGCCAGCCGTCAGAACCGTCCCGCTCGGATCCACCGCCACCTCGGCACGACCACGCCGCAGCGCGTCGCCGACGCGGCGCGGGGCTCGGACATCCCGCTGACGCGCCCGGAGTGGTACGAGCTGTTCCGCGCCTCGGGGCACCGCGTCCCGTGACGCCGCCCGGCTAGAATCGAGGGATGCCGCTGCCGCGCGGCATCCCTCTTCTCTTCCGCGCACTCGCGCACGCGACCATTGGAGCCACCGTGGCCGAGCAGTCCCGCCTCGACAAAGTCATCGCCCTCGCCCGCCACCGCGGGTTCGTGTTCCAGGCCGGTGAGATCTACGGCGGTTCGCGCTCGGCGTGGGATTACGGCCCCCTCGGCACCGAGCTCAAGGAGAACATCCGCCGGCAGTGGTGGCAGACCTTCGTACGTGGCCGCGCCGACATGGTCGGTCTCGACTCGTCGATCATCCTGCCCAAGCGCGTGTGGGAGGCATCCGGCCACGTCGCGACGTTCACCGACCCGCTCGTGGAGTGCCTGAGCTGCCACAAGCGCTTCCGCGCCGACAACCTCATCGAGGACTTCGAGGCGCGCAAGGGTCGCAAGGCGGAGAACGGGCTGGCCGACATCCCGTGCCCGAACTGCGGCACGAAGGGCCAGTACACCGAGCCGAAGGCCTTCTCGGGTCTCGTCAAGACTTATCTCGGCGTCGTCGACGACGAATCGGGTCTGTACTACCTGCGCCCCGAGACGGCGCAGGGCATCTTCGTGAACTTCGCCAACGTCCTCACCGCATCGCGCAAGAAGCCTCCGTTCGGCATCGGCCAGGTCGGCAAGGCGTTCCGCAACGAGATCACGCCGGGCAACTTCATCTTCCGCACACGCGAGTTCGAGCAGATGGAGATCGAGTTCTTCACGCCGCCCGCGGAGGCGCAGGAGTGGTTCGAGCACTGGGTGGCCGCCTGCTGGAACTGGTTCCTCGACCTCGGCATCGACCCCGAGAACATGCGCCAGTTCGACGTGCCCAAGGAGGACCGCGCCCACTACTCGGCCGGCACGATCGATGTCGAGTACCGCTTCGGCTTCCCGGGCAAGGAGTGGGGCGAGCTCATGGGCGTCGCCAACCGCACCGACTACGACCTGAACTCGCACATCGAGGCGTCGGGTCAGAAGCTGCAGTACTTCGACCAGGCCTCCGGCACGACGTATGTGCCCTACGTCATCGAGCCGTCGTTCGGCCTCACCCGTTCGATGATGGCCTTCCTCGTCGACGCCTATCGAGAAGAAGAGGTGCCGAACGCGAAGGGCGGCACCGACACGCGGACGGTCCTGAAGCTCGACCCGCGCCTCGCGCCCGTCAAGGTCGCCGTCCTGCCGCTGTCGCGCAACGAGAACCTGTCGCCGCTCGCGCGTCAGGTGGCCGACGACCTGCGCGCGCAGGGGTGGAACGTCGACTTCGACGATGCCGGCGCGATCGGACGGCGCTACCGCCGTCAGGACGAGATCGGCACGCCGTTCTGCGTCACGGTCGACTTCGATTCGCTCGAGGATGCCGCCGTCACCGTCCGCGACCGCGACACCATGGGCCAGGAGCGCATCGCCCTCGACGGGCTCGTCGCGTACCTCGGCGAGCGGCTGCGCGGGGCCTGACGCGCCGTCGCGGCACCTCGGGCGTCGGCCCGGGCGAGGCGATCAGCCCTTGGCGGCGGCCTTCGCGGCGCGCTTGAACTCGCGCACCTTCGTGAGCGATTCGGGCGAGACGATGTCGGCGACCGAGCGGTGGGACCCTTCCTCGCCGTACGGCGCGGAAGCCTCGCGCCAGCCCGCGCCCGTGAAGCCGTACTGCTTGCCGAGGAGCGCCAGGAAGATCTTGGCCTTCTGCTCGCCGAAGCCGGGGAGCGCCTTGAGGCGCTTCAGCACCGTCGCACCGTCGGGCGCGCCCTCCTGGTCCGCTGCAGGGCGGGTCCACAGCGCCGCGGCGTCTCCGCCCCAGTCGTCGACGAGCGCGTGGCACAGCGCCTGGACGCGCGCGGCCATCGAGCCGGGGAAGCGGTGCACGGCGGGCGTCTCCTTGAAGACGGCTGCCAGGTCGTCCGGCTCGTAGGCGGCGAGGGCCGCGGCATCCACCGATCCCGTGCGCTGCTCGATCTTCAGGGGCCCGGTGAAAGCCGTCTCCATCGCGATCTGCTGGTCGAGGAGCATGCCGATCAGTAGGGCCAGCGGGTTGTCGGTGAGCAGCGCATCGGCCGCGGCGTCGTCGGTGATGTGGAGGGCCATGGCATCCATCGTCGCACTTCCCCGGGCGACCGGCCGGGTGCGGGCGAGCGCGCGGCCGATGCGGGGCTCGATGCGAGGATGGATGCCATGGTCGATACGCCGCACGAAACCTCGGAGCCCGACGCGATCGCGCGGGTGCGGCGCATCCGCGTCGCGGTGATCGGCGGCGGCATCGCGGGACTCGTGGCCGCCCTCGAGTGGGCGCGGATCGGTGCCTCGGTGACCGTCTTCGAAGCGCAGGACAGGCTCGGCGGGGCGATCGAGACGCGAGAGCTCGACGATCTGCCGGTGGACGTCGTCGCCGACACGCTGCCGCTGCGCGACGCCACCGTGGTCGCTCTCCTCGCGGAACTCGGGCTCAGCGATGCCGTCGAGGCGGCGGCCGCCCACTCCGCCTGGGTTGCCGGGCTGCCGGGTGCGGTCGGCGCGGCGCCGTTGCCGGCCGACACGACCCTCGGGATTCCCGCGAACCCCTGGGCCGACGACGTGCGTCGCGTGATCGGGTGGAGCGGCGCCTGGCGCGCGTTCGTGGACCGACTGCGCCCGCCCCTCACGATCGGCCACGAGCGGAGCCTGGGTCGGCTCGTGCGCACGCGCATGGGCGATCGCGTCGTCGACCGGCTCGTCGCACCGGTGACGTGGGGTCTCTACGGCGTGCACCCCGATGACATCGACGTCGATGCCGCCGCGCCAGGTCTCAGTGCGGCACTCACGCGCGTCGGTTCGCTCTCCGGCGCGGTCACCGCGCAGGCCGCCGGCTCCGGACCTGACGCGGTGCCGGCTCCCGCGCCACCCTCGCGCGGCACCCTGCGCGGGGGACTCGGCCTGCTCGTCGACGCGCTGGCGCAGAGGCTCGCCGAGCTCGACGCCACCGCGGTCACGAGCGCTGCGGTTTCCGCGCTCACCCGCCGCGACGGCGTCTGGCGCCTCGACGTCGAACCCGGAGCGCTCACCGGCACCGACCGAGGAGACGTGCCGGGCGCACCGGGAGTGCCGGGCGCGCCGGACGCGCCGCGCCTCGCCGACGTGGTCGTGCTCGCGACGGGGGCGTCGGCGGCGGCTTCCCTCCTCGCGTCGGCGGGCATCGCCATCCCGGCGCCCCCCGCGCCGCCCGCCCGCGATGTCGTGACGCTCGTCGTCGATGCGCCCGCGTTGGATGCCGCGCCGCGTGGCCGAGCGGTGTATCCGGTCCGGACGCCCGGCGGGAGGGCTGCCGAACCGGCGGCGGCCGCGGTCGTGCACGCCACGGCCGACTGGCCCTGGCTCGCCGCCGCGGCCGGCCCCGGTCGCCACGTGCTGCGCGTCACGCTCGACGGCCCCTCGACCGCCTCCGACGATGCCGCGATCACCCGCGCGACGCGCGCGGCAGGAGACCTGTTGGGTGTCCCCCTGCCGGCACCGCGCGCCGCGACCGTCAGGCGCGCCGCGCCGGCGCTGCCGACATCCGTGATCGGTCGCGCCGAACGCGCCGAGGGTGCGCGCGCGGCCGCCGCGGATGTGCCCGCGCTCGCCATCGTGGGGTCCTGGGTCTCCGGCAGCGGCATCGGCCAGGTCGTCGGCGATGCGATCGCGCAGATCGATCGTCAGCGCCGATCCGTCCTGTGGAGCGACACGGCCGAGATGGACGACACGGGCGACGTCACCGGCAGCGACGCCGCGAGCTGAGGTCAGTCGTCCGACGGCTCCGGATCCTCGCGTTCGTCGCGGAACAACCCGCCCGCACGCACGGTCTCCGGTGCCGCCGGCTCCGCCCTCCGCCGTCGGAACACCCCGACCGTGCCCGCGACGCCCAACACCACCGCCGCAGCGACGCCGCCCAACACGCCCAGCACGAGCGCGGTGCCGTTCGCCGGATCGCGGTGCTCGACGACCGCCGGCGATGCCGACGGAGAGACGGGGGCGACGGATGCCTCGGACGGGAACGGGCTGTCCGGGCCCCGCACACCCGCGCCCGGCACCAGGATCATCGCGTCGTACGGCTGCACGAGGCCCCACCCGCTCGCATCGTCACGACTGTCGGGGTCGGCGCGTACCGCCGTGGCCTCGAGGCGGTACGCCCACTGCGCGGGCGATTCGCCCGGGTGGGCGGCGGCGACGAGGGCGGCGGCCGCCGCGACGTAGGCGGCAGCGAACGCGGGACTCGGATCGGTCGCGAAACGACAGTCGGCGCCGGCCGCCGAGGCCGTCAAGATATCGGAGCCGGGCGCACTGAGGCTCACGTGCGGCCCCTGGATGCTGGCGGCTGTCACGACGCCGTCGGCGTCGGTCGCCGCGACCCCGAGGGCACCGGGTGCTCCGGCGGGGTACCGCGCGCCGTCGTCCTCGTTCTGGTCGATGGACAGCTCGTGCGCGCGGCTGCCCGCGCTGGCGATGACGAGGCTCCCCTGGGCGGTCGCCGCCGCGACGGCATCCGTCAGCGCGGCGTCCGGTGCGTCGGTCGTGATCCCGACGAGGATGATGCGCGCACCGTGGTCGGCGGCGTATCGGATGCCCTGCGCGACGCGGTCCGCGCGCGGACCGATGCCCGCCTGTACTTGCGCCTCGGACGTCCCGGCGTACACCCGCACGGGCATGACCTGTGCGCGCGGAGCGAGACCGACGACGCCCGACTTCGGTACGCTCCGGGCGGCGATCTGACCGGCGAGCGCCGTGCCGTGCCCGTCGAGGTCGGTGGTCGCGCCGGCACCGTCGCCGACGAGGTCCGCTCCGGCGACCAGCGCGTCGGTGAAGTGAGGGTTCGTTGCCGCGACGCCCGAGTCGACGACCGCGACGACGATCTTCGATCCGCGCGAGCGGGTCCACGCGTTCTCGCTCTGCAGCACGCGGAACGCCGATGGCGCGTCGGCGATCCACGTCGACGCGGTGCATTCCTCGGAGGAGAGCGCGGACGGCACCTCCCGCGCGGCGGTCGCCCCGGTCGCGGCAGCGACACCGCCCGGGGCGAGCGCCAGCGCCGCGCCCAGCAGGGCGGACACGACGAGCGCCGCAGCGCCCGCGCGTCTCATCCGCCACCGCCGGAGGGGGTCTGCCCGGCGGCCTCCTCCGTGAGCGCGGGCCCGGTGCGCAGGAGCGCGATCCATGCCTGATCCGCTGTGCCGATGTCCCCGGTCGTGTACCCGAGGCGCTTGACGGTCTCGGCGGTCGCGCCGGGCAGGGCGTACGCGGTGCCCGTGGCATCGATGAGGGTGAGCAGCGACGCCGCCTGCGTGCCACGGCCGCCGGCTCGGACGAGGGCGCCGTGGCCCGCCTCCACACGCACCCCCGCGGATGCCTCGGCATCCGTCGGCTGCTCGGCGAGCGTCGTGCGGGCCCCGTCCCCGTCGCGAACGAGCAGAGCGCACGGCCGGGTGTCATCGGCCAGGGGGGTGAACGCATCTTTCGGCCAGTCGGCGCTCCCCACGGGGTCGCCGGTGGGCAGGCCCGCGACCTGCGCCGCAGTGACGTTGAGGACCGCGTCGGCACCGAGGCCGCTGCCGAGCTGATAGAGCTGCCACGCGAGCGGCGTGAGGGGCGAGAGCGTGCGGCCCTCACGGACCACGAACAGCTCGTCGGCGGCGTTGCCGTCGATGTGCACGACCTGACCCGCAGTGAGGTCGGTGCCGTCGAGCGGAGAACCCGCACCCGAGATCGTGAGGGGCGCGAGGGTCGTCCCCGGCGTGAAGAGGTTCAACCACGGTGCCGACACCGGGATGGGGTCCACGGCGCCGAGGCCGACGGCGCGGAGAACCGCATCGCTCTGCTTCGCGGTCACCTCGAACCGCTGGCCCGCCGCGACGACGTACAGGCGCCCCTCCGACGACACGACGGCGGCGCCGGTGGATGCCGTGGCCGCGGCATCCGCGCCGATGCGCACGTCGACGCCCGAACCCGCGACACAGGCGGTCCACCCGTCGTCCACGAGACCGCTCGGCGTCGGCAGTGCGTCCGGTGCGCCGACGATGCCGAGCGGAGAGGCGAGCGCGATGCCCGAGAGTGTCTGCTGGTCGGTCGTGATGATGGCGAAGTCGTCCGAGGGAATCAGGAGGCGCGCGCTCGCCGTGTTGATGACGGGGTGGAGCTTGCCGTCGATCGTGACGTAGCGGGCACCCGTGTCCGAGACGAGCACGAGGCGTCCGTTGTCCCATCCCTTGGGGAGTCCCGGGCTGATGATCCCCCAGAACACCCCGACGAGAATCACGGCGGCCGCGAGCGCGATCGCCGTGAAGACCGCGCGCAGAGGAGTCGCGGGTTCGAGCTCCTTGCCGCCGGGGGCGCCGCTGACGAACGCCGTCAGCAGGCGTCGGCGCGAGAAGCTCTGCGCCTCGATCAGGTCGTTCTTGGTCGCCATGGAGCTCAGGCCCAGCCGGCGGCGATGACGCCCAGCGGCAGCAGCAGGGCGATGGTCACGACCTCCGCCGTGTCGGCGAGGCGACCGAGACGGGCCCGTGCGCGCGGTGCGAGCAGGGTCACGGTGACGACGATCGCGGTCACGGCGATGAGGACGATCAGCAGCGGCACGCGCAGCTCGGGTTGCGCGAGGGAGACGGTCACGCCCGTCGCCGCGAGCCCGAGGGTGCCGAGGGAGAGAAGCGCGAGGACGTTGCTGCGCGCGAAGCTCTGCCGCGACGGGAACATCATCCCGACGAAGGCGAGCGCGCACAGGGCGGCACCGGCCGCATTCGCTCCCGCCACGAGGGGCGTCGCCGCGAGGGCGGTGATGCCGGTCGCGATGCGCACGGAGAGAAGGATGCGGTGACCCGCGGCCGCGCGGGCACGAACATCGTCGGCGTCGATCGGGACGGGCGCGGCGAACACGTCGGCGTCGCTCTGCGGAGAGATCACGCGGATCCGAGTGGAGCTCATCGCGAGCCACGGAAGCCCGTTGCCGACGGTCACGACGATGGCGATCCCCAGCGCGTAGGAGGCGACGGCGGCGCCGGGGAAGAGCGCGGCGAACAGGGCCATGACGCCGACGGCCCCACCCACCGCGATCGGGATCAGCTGGTACTCGGGTCGCTTCGGAGTGAGGGCGAGCGCCGCGGCACCCACGATCGCGGCGCCGAGACCGGCGGCGGCCAGTGGCCACCCCCAGAGCGCGGAACCGGCGGGCACGGCGAGGTAGCCCGCGACCCCGCCGAAGACGGCGGCCGCGAGCGCGAGGCCCTGGCCCGCCTCGGCCTGGCCGAGCCGTCCGACTGCGGCGGCGACGGCGAGGAGGACGATCGCGCCGCCGCCCGCGACGAACGCGCCGACGCCGAGCGAGGGGCCGGCGGCGACGAGGAGCACGGCGCAGATGCCGAGCAGGGTGAGGCTCGCGGCGAGTGCGGTGCGGGCGTTGTCCTGCGGGGTCCACGGGCGGTGCTGCTCCGCCGTGGCATCCAGCACGGCTTCGACGATGTCGTCGTAGACGCGCGGCTGCGCGAGCAGGCCGCCGCGCGAGAGGGTCAGCAGGTCGCCTTCGCGCACACCCTGTTCGATCGCGCCGCGCGAGGTGTCGAGCGCCGTGCCGTCCGCGCGCTCGAGCGTGTAACCCGCGTGCGTCATCGTCGCGTCGAGCACGCCGAGGCTGCGCGCGAAACCCGGCATGAGCTCGACGAGGGGGAGCTGCCCGGGGATCCCGATGTCGAGGCGCCTGCCCTCGGACTGCACGGACACGCGTACCAAAGCGCGGGAGGCGCTGACGGTCTGGCTCACGGTGCGCATTCCCCTCGTGGCTCGTCGGTCGGCCGGCGTCCTCGCGGGACCGTTTCAGTGTAGCCATGGGCGTCCCCGGTTGCCCTTGCTACGCTACGGCCCGTGAGCGATTTCTTCTCCGCGGACCTCGACGCCGACCTCGCCATCGCCCGCGTGCAGCAGCAGATCGCCGACGCACAGGCGACTGCCGCGAAGGCCCAGTCGATGCAGGCGGACATCCAGGCCATCCGCGGCACTGCGACGGCGCCGCGCCGCGAGCTCTCGGTCACGGTGGATGCCGCGGGCCGGCTCTCCGCCGTCGAGATCGCCGACGCCGCCTACGATCTCGAGCCGCGCGAGCTTGGCGCCTTGATCGTCGCGACGGCGAACGCCGCGCAGCGCCGGGCCGGTGAGCAGGCGCTCCAGATCGCTGCGGATGCCTTCGGCGAGGAGTCGTCGGTGGTCGCGCACCTGCGCGCGGAGGTAGACCGCGTGCCGCCGAGCGACGCCGATGAGATCTCCGGCGATCGGGGAGGGCAGCGCTGATGGCTGAGCGCATCGCGATCGACCACGACCTCATCGTTTCGCACGCCGCACGGGTGGAGCAGGTGGCATCCGACATCAAGGTCGCGCGCGACGCCGCCGCCTCCACGAATATGGGCGGCGGGGCATTCGGTGTGCTGTGCTCGTTCCTCGTCGCTCCGGCGACCGTGGCGGCGACGATCGCGGGGAACGCGATCTCGTCTGCGGAGGGCATGGTGCGTCGCAGCGCGACCGAAGTCCGCGGCGTCGGCACCGACATGGCGGCTTTCGAGGATTCTGCGGTGGCGGCGATCTCCGCGCTGAACTCCGACCTCGGATGAGAGATTTCTCATCTGTCAAGGGGGGCGCCCTTCGGGTTGATCTGGGGATTCTCCTCGTTTAGCGTGGGACGTCGGGGAGCGGCGGATGCCGCGTCCCGAGACCACGTCTCTGGACACGTTGGAGGATGTTGTGACGACTCAGAAGATCGGCGCACTCGAGGGGGCGCTGCTCAAGGGCGCAGATGCCGTGAACGAAGCGAAGGCCGGTATCGACGGGCGCATCTCGTTCGTGCGGGGCGAGCTCGAGCAGGCGCGCCAGTTTTGGACGGGGCCCGCGGGAACCGCGTTCGACTCGCTGATGCGGCGCTGGGACGACGAGACCACGAAGCTCAACAAGGTCCTCATCGACCTCGAGGATGCGCTGCGCGGCACGCAGGCCGACAAGAGCGCCCTGGAGGAGTCGACGGTGTCCACGATCACGGGCCTCGGCTCGATGATGAACTCCTGACCGGCAGAGACGAGGAATACACATCATGGATGCAACGACTTCTATCACTCCCGCCCAGGTGGTCGCCCTGGCCGAGCAGATCTCGAACGGTGCGAAGGGCATCCAGCAGAAGCTGGACGACCTGGACGCCAAGGTGAACACGCTGCGGGCGTCGTGGGACGGCGCCGCGCAGGAGGCGTACGACCAGGCACAGCTGAAGTGGACGAAGCAGCTGAACGACCTGAACACGCTGCTCGCGAAGATCGCCACGACGACCGTCGAGCTCTCGAACGGGTACGTCGACCGCGACAAGGCTTCCGCCGGCCGCTTCGCCTGACAATCGACCCGATCGTGGGCCGGCGCGCGGGGGTGTCCCGCCGGCCGGCCCACTGTCATCCGTAGCACCGGGTCATCCGCCGTCCCGGCTCACCCCGCCCGCGTCGCTGCCCACCCTGGAGAACGATCATGCCCGCATACCGCATCGCGATCGAAGAGGACATCGCCGAGAACCACCACGCCCGTCTGACCGAGGGTGGTGATCTCGTGCCCGCCGGCGACGTGATCGCCCTCGTCCACGGCGACGGCGCTGAGCCCGCGTCGAACGAGTTCCTGCAGCGGCTGAAGGACGCCGCGACGATGATCGGACAGCACACCGACGCGGTGCGCGCGGTGGTGAAGCAGAACGCCGATGCCCTGCGGCAGGCGGCCCGCGATCTGCAGGAGGCCGACAACACATCGGTGGCGGCGCTGTCGTCGACGACCGCGGTGATCGATCAGACCGCCGCGGACACGACGCACCAGGACGTGCAGGCGAGCCAGACCTTCCTCGCGAACGAGGCCGCGCAGCAGACGGCATCCACGGCCGAGTCCGCGGCTGCGGCGACGAACGCTGCTCAGGGCAAGCAGGCGGCGGGCGGAGACGCTCTGTGAGCTGCAGTCCTCGCCGACGCGCGCTGCGGCTGATCGCGGCTGCGGCGGTCGTGGCCGCTATCGCCGCGCCGACGGCGGCGTCCGCGGCAGCCGTCGACCGCAACTGGTGGTACGAGAAGTACGGGGTCGCCGAGGTGCAGGCCGAAGGCTGGAACGGCGCCGGCGTGAAGATCGCGGTGATCGACGCCCAGCTCAATGACCAGCTGCCGGCGTTCACCGACGCGTCGCTGACCGTGGCGCCCGCGCTCTGCAACAATCCCGCGACCAGTACCGAGGTGAACGACGATTCCGTCCACGGCTCGACAGTCACCGCGATCCTGGTCGGCAACGGCGAGGGCTACGGCGCGATCAGGGGGATGGCTCCCGCCGCCGATGTCACTTTCTACGCCGTCGGTGGGGACGCCACTATTTGTCGACTGCACGACGACCGCAGCGCGTGGGCCGTCGCACTGGATGACGCTGTCGCAGCGGGAGCAGACATCGTCACGATGTCCAAAGTGAGCTCCGATGCCTCCGACGAGGACATCCAGTCGGTCGCACGGGCTCTCGCGAGCGGCGTCATCTTCGTCGCGGGAACCCCCAATTACGAGGGTCAGGGAGCTCTGCCGGCTGCGATGAACGGCGTGGTGTCTGTCAACGCGTTCGACACGAACGGCGACCTCCTGGTGAGCACGGAGCTCGGTGTCCCGAACGTCCAGCCTGAGGTCACCGTCGTCGCCCCTGGCGTGGACGTCGCCCTCAGCACGTGGGATCGAGAACAGTACGGTGCCGGGTCGTCGTTCGCGACGCCGATGGTCGCCGGGATCCTCGCCGTTGCGAAGCAGAAGTATCCGGACGCCACGGCGAACCAACTGATCCAGTCGCTCATCCACAACACCGGCACAGAGGATCATCCGCTTGAGCGTGACACGACGGGTGGCTACGGCTACGGGCCCGCGTCGCTGCGTCACATGCTCGCGGTCGACCCCACGCAGTACCCGGACGAGAACCCGTTGATGGACAAGTCCTTCGGGGAGCCGACGGCCGCGCAGGTGGCGCAGGCCGCGTCCCCGGCGACGATGCCCACCGCGTCCGCGTCGACGGCAGTCGCCGATGGCGATGCCGAAGGACCTGCGGCGAGCGACGCCGTGCCGATGGGGTGGATCGTCGGCATCGGCGCCGCCGTGCTGATCGGGGCAATCGTCGTCATCGTCGTCGTGGCCGCTCGTCGGCGCGCCCAGCACACGAAGGGGGATTCCGCATGAGCGGTCCATGGGAGAAACGGCTGGACAACCTCGCGAACGGCGGGCGCGATTGGGCGCTGCCCTCGCACGCCGAGCTGACCGAGAATCTCGAGGCCCTGAACGGTGCACTCACGCGGGCGGCCTCGGAGCCCGGTCTCGTCGGCGCTTCGGGCGACGCGGCGACCGCGAGCCTCGACCAGGCAGCTCAGCGCGCGGCGGCGATCATCCAGACGGCGGATGCCGTGAAGCGCGCGACCGATAAGGCGAACGTCGTCCGTGCCAATGCGCAGTCCGCGCAATCGGCGTTGCCGTCGGGCGAGCTCAGCTGGGGTGAGAGGGCGCTCATCGGCGCCGCGGCTGCCGGATCGACGATCTTCCTCGGACCGTTCTCGCTCATCGCGGGTGCGGCGGCGATGAACAACGGCGACGCGGCGAAGGCGGCGATGCGCGAGGCCGCCGCGCGCAAGGCGGTGCAGGACGTGAGCGCGGATCTCGGGGCGATCGACCTGCCGACGGAGATCTCCGTCGATTCGAATGTCGCCGACTCCTCGAGCGACGCCTCGACGCCGGGGGGCGGCACCGGGCCCGAGGGCGGCAGCCGCCCGTCTGCGCGCGGCTCGCACGACGGCGGCTTCTCGAGCTACCCCGACTTCGATGTGGACCCGATCCAGGAGACAGGGCAGCGGCCCGGGGTCAGCGTGGTGCCGCCGGGGACGGTCCCGCCGCCGGGGAGCACGATCATCCCGACCGATCCGGGGCCGTGGCCGCAGGGCCCGACCGATCACGGATCGTCGGGTCTCGTGGGTTCCGGCGGAGCCTCCCTCGGCGGCATGCCGGGTGGATCCGGTGGTTTGCTGGGCGGCTCGAGCACCCTCGCCGCGGGCGTGGGCGCGGCCGCCGTTCTGGGCGTCGGGTCGAAGGCCGCGCTGGGATCGTTCGGCGCGCTCGGCGGTGCGGCCGGCAAGGGGGTCGCTGCCGGAGGCCTGACGGGCACGCCCGGGGCGAACGCGGGTACGGCAGCCGGGCGCGGTGCGACGACCGGTCCCCGGGCCGGCTCGGGAGGTCTTCTGGGCGGCGGCGGTCGTGCCGGCGCGGGTGCGGCCTCCGAGCGGACGGGATCGCGCGCGGGCGGGCGTGGACGCGGCGCGCGCCGCCTGCCGGCTGCCAAGGGAGCTCTCGTCGAGGGCGACGGTGTCAGCCGTGGGACCGGCGACGCGCGCGGCGCGTCCTCGGGGCGCGGCACAGGTGCTGCCGGTTCCGAGTCGGCGGGTCGGACCGGGGCTCAGGCCGCCGCCGGCGGACGGGTCGGCGGGGCGGCATCCGGTCGTGCGGGTGCCGACAAGCGTCGTCGCGGGCGGGGTCTTGCCGGGGCGATCGCGCCGTCGATCGAGGACGAGGTCGAGTACGGCCCGCGTTCCGAGGCTGCCCTCGCCGGTGGCCGTGAGCCTGCGGTCGACGAGGGCGCGGATCTCACCCCCGACGCGGACTGAGATCGCGTGAGCAATCCGTTGGTGGCGGGTCCGGTGGATACGGCGACGCCGTTTTCGGGTGCGGGTCTGTTGGATTCGGGTGCGCAGCTGGCGGATGCGATCAGTTCGGGGAACTGGATCGAGGGCGGCATTGCTATACGTGGTGGATCGGCGACGGCCACGCGGCGTGGGCGGTCTCCGAGGAGGACGCACGAGATCGATTCCCGATGGAGGTTCCTGAATGAACACGACACCTATCGTCGATCGTGCGATCACACGTGCGCGCGAGGGGAGATTGACGATGCAGAGCGTCCTGTGGACGTTCGCTGCCGGCACGGTTTACGTCCCCAGCGGCGCGGACCCAGGTCCTGACCGCGGCGGAATGCGCCCCGTGTACTACGAGGTCGAGGCGACGCGGATGCTCGCAGTGTTCACGTCTCCAGACGCTGCTGAGGTGATATCCGACCTTGCGCCGTTCATCGTCGCCCTCTCCGGCGAGGACCTCCTGACGACGATGCCGTCAACGGAAGGCATCGTGGTCAATCCTGGCTCCGGTTCGGGGTTCGACGTTCCGCCCGAGGGGCTGGCAGCCTTTCGCCAGGAACTGTCAGGGTAGAGATGACGCACGCTTGGCTTGATGTGGACTGATGCCACGCGAGCAATCCGCTGGTCGCCTGACCGGTCGACGCAGCGACGCCATTCTCGGTTTCGGTTCGGCTGGATTCAGGCTTACCCATGATGAACTACGACCAGCTCGTGGAGCGGCTCCGATCCGCGTATTGCGACCGAGAACTTCTCCGCTCCCGTCATTGCCGCGTTTTCGAGTAAGACGGGCCGTGACATCGCCGCGCTTTCCGCTCATCCCCGGAGCGCGAGGTGGTCCTGCCTCCGCAGATCCTGATTCGCACCTTGAGCGTGTCGACAACGCTCGACGGTGAGACGCCCCTTGTGGTGATCGAGCAACTCGCCGAGGCGTCGCGCGAACCGTGGTTGCCGCCGACGATCGACGGGCTCGTGGAACTGGTCCGGCATCAGCTCGCGACCGCCGCAGTCGAGCCGCAGCGTCGTCGCTACGAAGAGTACGTAGGTTCGCTCGACGGCAGTGGGTCGTCTCAGAAGCGTGAGGGAGATTGATGCCGGCCGGTGCCTGGATGCGCAGGTGCGGGATTGGCGTGACCGAGAGTCCGACGCTCGGCGTTCGGCGCGCCCGCATGCGAGGATCGTCGGGTGGCTACGAGTGAGGTGACGACGCGTCGACGGGTCGCCGTGCTCGACGGTGCCGGCCGGCACGAACTCGCACTCGCACCCCACGTCACGCTCGCTGACGCCGTGCGCTCCCTCGGCATCGAGCTGGAAGAGGGGCGGCGGCTCCTCGTCGGGCCGGGGGGAATCGAGGTGCCGGCCGATCGCCGAGCCGCGGATCTCGCCGACGGTGCCGTGCTCGCCCTCGTCGACTTGACCGAGCGCGTCGAGCGCACGCCCGGCGTCGGCGAGCGAAGGCGTGATGAGGATGACGCGCCGACGGCATCCGTCTGGTGGATCCTCGCCGGTGCGGGCGGTCTGCTCGCCACCGTCGCCCTCGTGGCCCCCGGCGCCATCGACGCGACGCTCCGGGTCGCACTGACGCTCATCGCGGCAGGAGGAGCTGTGGCGAGCGCCACCGTGTGGTCCCGTCGAGCGGGAGCTGCCGTGGGCGCGGCCGGACGGCTGGGCGCTGCGGCGGCATCCGGGCCCCTCGCGCTCGCCTTCGGGGCCGGCGTCGTCGCTGTTCCTCCCCTCCCCGCCGCGACGGGCATCCTCGCGGTCTTCACGGGGCTGTGCGTCGCGGCCGTACTCGCGGGCCTCCTCGCCGTCGTGGCTCGCTTGGGTATCGTCCGCGCGGAACTCGGGACGGTCACGCTCATCCTCCTCGCGCTCGCCGCGGTCTGGGGGCTCGCCCTGGCGCTCGACCTGCCGGCTTTCGCGCCGGCATCCGTCGCCCTCGGCGCTGTCCCCGTCGCCCTGCGCGCCCTTCCGACGACGCTCATCGACGTCGCCCCGGGGACCTTCATCGAGTACCGCCGGTTCCAGACCTCGCGATGGGCGGTGCGCCAGCAGCTGCCCGCCGAGGTCGGGCCCATCGAGAGCGCCGCGGCCCACGACCTGGTCGGACGCGCCTCGGCGCGCCTGCGCGGCGGCACGGCGCTTCTCAGCATCGTCGCGGCGGTGACGGCACCCTTCGCGCTGCCGGAGTTCGACCCGGCGGCGCCACTCGTCTTCGCCGGACGGATCGCGCTGGCGACCTGTGTCGTGCTCGCCCTGCTCTTGGGCGCCCGCCGCTCGTCCGCACCGGCGCTGCACTGGATGCCGCGTGCGGCGGCCCTGGTCGTCGCCGCTGTCGCCCTCGTCGGCGCTCTCCGTGCGGCCGGTCCGCTCTTCCTCACGGTGCTGGCGGGCGCGGCGCTCCTACTGGGCGTCGCGATCGCTGCGGCGATCGTGCCGGTGGGCCGCGGAGCGCGGTCGCTCGTGTGGTCGCGGGTCGGCGACGTGTTCGAGTGGCTGGCCGTCGTGCTGGCCCTCCCCGCAGGCCTCCTCGCCGCCGATACGATCGGTGTGCTGCGAGGGGTGATGGGTGGATGACGGTCGACACGACAGGGAGCGCGTCAGGCGGCGCGGTGCGCTGCTGGAACTGCGGCCAGGCGCTCGTCGCCGGAGCATCGACGTGCCTCTACTGCGGGCTCGCCCAGAACCCGCAGATGGGCAGATTCAACCCGCGCGGGGTCGCGAGTGCCGCGACGGTCATCGCTGAGGTCCCCGAAGGTCTGCGCCGCGACCGCCCGCTGCGCGCGCCGACGCTCGTCGATGCGCCGCCCGCGACCGGCACGGACGACGTGACGCGCCACGAGGATGCCGCCACGCGCGCAGCCGCGCCCGTCATCGCCGACCAGACCGCTCCGGGCCTCGGCCCCGAGTTCGTGGGAACGCCCGCCCCGGCGGGCCGTCGCGTCGCCTCGTTCTCGATCGACATGGCCGTCATGGCCGCTGTCGCCGTGACGACCGGCCTGCTCGCACACTCACTGCTGCTCGGTGTCGTCGCCGCGGTCCAGGTTCTCGGCATCCTGTGGATCATGCAGGCTCGTGCGGGCGTGAGCCTCGGCGCGTGGCTGATGGAGCTCCGTGTCTCCCGCGAAGATGCGCCGTTCTCACCCGGTGCGGTCCCCGCTCTGGTGCGCGGTGCGGTGACGGCCGCGGGCGGACTGATCCTCGCTGCGGGTGCCTGGGTCGTCGCGGCCTCATCGGCGTGGGACGGCTCCGGTCGTCAATCGGTCGCCGACCGCGTCGCCGGCACGGTCGTCGTGTCGGTGCCGCGGGATCGGCGGGGGAAGGTCGCGGCTCCGGCGCCCGCTCTGCTGGCCGCTCCGATCGTCATCGGCGAGGAGGTCGCGCCCCACGCAGCCCTCGCCGCGCCGGCGGCCACGGGAGGCCCGACCTCGGGAGCCGCTGCCGGAGGTCGCCGCCGTATCGAGCCCGTGGTCGACGCCGCGACCCCTGCCGTCGCGGGCGTACCGGACGCCGACATCACCCTCGCCGAGACGGCCGTCCCGGTGGAGGTCACCGCGCCGTCGGAGAGCACGGAGCCGCAGGCGCCCGCGTCGGCGCCGGACGCGGACGACGACGCCGGTGGAGCGAGGACGCTGAACCCCGCGGCGCCGGAGCTTCCGCCCGTGCCCTCCGTCCTCCCCGTCGACGACGGCGCGGCCGAGCCCCCTCGACTGCGGCGCCGCTCGACGGCGCCGGTGGATGCGGAGTCCGCCGATGCGCCCGGCCCGCGCCGCCGAGGCCTCGCGGGAGCGGACGCGCCGAGCGCATCCGACGCGCCGGCACAGACGGCACAGCCGGCCCAGACACGGGGCGCGATCCGACGTGCGTCCGCCGCTCCGGGGGACGGGGGCGCCGTCGTCCTCGTGCTCACGTTCGACACCGGCCAGCAGGAGACGGTGCCGCTCCCCGCGGCGGTCAATCTCGGACGCAACCCCGAGGCTTTCGAGCCCGGCGACATCCTCGTGCGCGTGCGCGGCAAGGACCTCAGCCTCTCCCGTACGCACGCGCGGCTCGAGCACCGGGAGAGCGGCGTCTGGGTGACGGACAACGGCTCGACCAACGGCACCGACCTGCTCGATGAAGCAGGCCGGGCGACACCGCTCGCCGCGGGCGTGCGCACCGAGGTGGAGGATGGCAGCCGCGTGCGCATCGGAGACCGTGTCTTCACCATCAGCCGGCTCGTGGGAGGCATGTCGTGACGAAGGGACCCCGGCTGGCTCCGCCGCGCGTGCCGAGCGGGAAGCTCATGGTGCAGGCGCCACCCGAGCTCGTACCGAACGACGGCGCCGGCGGCATCCTGACGTCGCTCCTGCCGATGATCGGGTCGGTGGGCTCGATCGTCATGATCTCCCTCACCAACACCGGACCGGCCGGCTACATCACGGGCGGCATGTTCCTCCTCTCGTCGCTCGGCTTCGTCGCCGTCAACGGCTGGCGCCAGCGCTCTCAGCGCAACGCCCAGGTGCTCGGCAACCGTCGCGAGTACCTCGCCTACCTCTCCGACCTGCGCAAGACGGTGCGCACCGCCGCCCGCCAACAGCGTCGTCACGGCAACTGGGTGAGTCCCGCGCCGTCGACGCTCCCCTTCCTCGCCGAGGAGCGCACCCGAGTGTGGGAGCGCGCGCCCGGAGAGGACGCCTACCTGCTCGCGCGCGTGGGAGTCTCCGACCAGCCGCTCTGCGTCACCCTCGAGGCCCCCGAGCTGCCTCCCCTCGCCCAGCTTGACCCGGTCGCGGCGTCCGCGGCGCACCGTTTCATGCTGACCCACGAGATCCAGCCGGCACTCCCGGCATCCGTCCGCCTCGACGACTACGGCCGCATCGAGATCACCGGCGGTGAGGAGGAATCGGTGCGTGCCCTGGCCCGTGCGATCCTCACCGGCGTCGCGACGCTGCACGACCCCGACAGCGTGCTGGTCGCCGTCCTCGCGGCGGAGGACCGCCTCCCGCACTGGGAGTGGGCGAAGTGGCTGCCGCACACCCAGTCCGCGCGAGCGGAGGACCGGCTGGGCGCGGAGCGAATGATCGTGTCGTCGCTCGACCGACTCGAAGACCTCCTCCCGCCCGAACTGCGCGAGCGTCCCCGGTTCGGGCGCGGCACCTCTCCGACGCCGCACATCGTGATCGTCGCCGACGGCGTCACCCTCCCGGTCGGACATCCCCTCGTCGGCGCCGAAGGCATGCTCGGCGTCACCCTCATCGATCTGCCCGACCGGTGGGGGGAGCTGAGCGACTACGGCACGCTGCGGATCGCGCTCCCGGGCGTCGGCGCCACGGGCGCGGATGCCGCGAAGGCGGAGATCATCGATCTTGCCGACCAGGCGCAGACCTTCACTCCCGACGCGATGTCGATCGCCGAGGCCGAGGCGACCGCGCGCCGTCTCCTGCCGCTGCGCTCGGGGCCCGCCGTGGCCGAGACGGGCAGCGGATCGGGCGTCCAGACGCAGCGCGAACTGGTCGATCTGCTGGGTCTTCCCGACGTGCGCGACATCGACTTCGCGCGGTCGTGGAGTGGGCGCCTGGAGCGCGACCGTCTGCGCGTGCCGATCGGTCAGGACTCCGCCGGCGCGCCGCTCGTCCTCGACCTGAAAGAATCGGCCCAGCAGGGCATGGGGCCGCACGGCGTGCTCATCGGAGCAACAGGGTCGGGCAAGTCGGAGGTGCTGCGCACGCTCGTGCTCGCCCTCGCCCTCACGCACTCGTCCGAGCAGCTGAACTTCGTTCTCGTCGACTTCAAGGGCGGTGCGACCTTCGCCGGGATGGCGGGGATGCCGCACGTCTCCGCCATCATCACGAACCTGGGCAGCGAGCTCGCCCTCGTCGACCGGTTCCAGGACGCTCTGCAGGGCGAGGTCGTGCGCCGTCAGGAGCTGCTGCGCGCCGCGGGCAACTTCGCGAGCGTCTCCGATTACGAGAAGGCACGCAAGGGCGGTCGCACCGATCTCGAGCCGCTCCCGGCGCTCCTGATCGTCGCCGACGAGTTCTCCGAGCTCCTCGCCGCCAAGCCGGAGTTCGTCGACAGCTTCATCAACATCGGCCGTGTCGGGCGTTCGCTCCAGGTGCACTTGCTGCTGGCATCCCAGCGCCTCGAAGAGGGCAAGCTCCGCGGGCTCGACACCTACCTCTCCTACCGGATCGGCCTGCGCACCTTCTCGGCCGCCGAATCGCGGACGGTCCTCGGCGTCCCCGATGCCTACACGCTCCCTCAGGAGCCGGGCGTCGGATTCCTCAAGGCCGACACCGAGAACCTCATCCAATTCCGCGCGGCCTACGTCTCCGGCGCGCCGAAGACACGGCGGCGGGCACTCGGCGCGTCGGTCGCGAAGGGCGGCGCGGGCCGCGCCTCGGACGTCGAGCTCTTCACCGCTCGCGCGCAGCCGCTCGACGAGGCGGATGCCGCGTCGCGGGCGCACGCGGACGACGTGGCCGAGTCGGTGCCGGCCGCCGAGCCCGACGACGCGACCACCTTTCAGATCGCGGTCGACCGGATGTCTGGGCACGGCCCCGCCGCCCATCAGGTGTGGCTGCCGCCGCTGTCGGACCCCGCCTCGCTCGACGCGCTCATGCCCGACCTCGCCGTCGTGGAGGGCCTGGGGCTCGTCTCGACCGCGTGGCGCGAGTCCGGCGCCCTCACGGTTCCCCTCGGCATCGTCGACGTGCCCCTGGAGCAGCGCCGTGAGCGCCTCACCGTCTCTCTCGGCGGGGCAGCCGGGCACGTCGCGATCGTCGGTGGACCGCTCAGCGGCAAGTCCACCTTCGCCCGTACGCTCCTGTCGGCCGTCGCGCTGACCGCGACGCCGCTCGAGGTGCAGTTCTTCGTGCTCGACTTCGGCGGGGGCAGTTTCGCCGGCATGCAGGCTCACCCGCACATCGCCGGAGTGGCCATGCGCACCGAGACCGAAGCCGTCCGACGCACGGTCGCCCAGGTGGAGGCTGTGCTCGACGCCCGCGAGCAGTACTTCCGGGCTCACGGCATCGACTCGATCGACACGTACCGCACGCGGCGTGCGCAGGGTCTCGTCGACGACGGGTACGGCGACGTCTTCCTCATCGTCGACGGCATGGCGACGCTCCGCGCGGAGTACGACACGCTCGAACCGCGCGTGCAGACACTCGCCGCCCGCGGCCTCAGCTTCGGCATCCACGTCGTCGTCACCGCGAATCGGTGGCTGGAGATCCGCGCAGGACTCAAGGACCTCATCCAGACGCGCCTCGAGCTGCGCTTGGGAGATCCGAGCGACTCCGAGATCGATCGCAAGCAGGCGGCCAACGTGCCGTCGGGTGCGCCCGGCCGCGGTCTGTCCAGCGGCAAGCTGCACATGCTCGCGGCGGTGCCGCGCATCGACGGCACTCGGGACGCCGCCCACCTCGTCGATGGGATCGACGACATGATCGCCCGCGTCTCGGCGGCCTGGACGGGCCCGGCCGGTCCCAAGCTGCGCCTCCTGCCGGAGCTCATCACTCTCGACGAGGTGCGCACCGCCGCCAGCGGCGACCCCCAGCTGGACGGACGGATTCTCCTCGGCGTCGACGAGGGAGCACTCGCACCGTTCGGCATCGACCCGCGCCAGGAGCCGCACCTCTACCTCTACGGCGACGCCGGCATGGGCAAGTCCTCGTTCCTGCGCGGGATCGTGCGCGAGATCACCCGCCTCTACCAGCCCAACGAGGCCAAGATCTTCGTCGTCGACTACCGGCGCTCGCTCCTGGGCGACATCCCGGAGGAGTACCTGGGCGCCTACCTCACCTCGCACGAGCTCGCATCGGGAGGCATGAACGATCTCGCCGGCTTCTTCGCGGGCCGGATTCCGGGGCCCGACGTCACCCCGGCGCAGCTGCGCGACCGCAGCTGGTGGAAGGGGGCGGAGGGCTTCATCCTCGTCGACGACTACGACCTCGTCGCGACGAGTCAGGGCAACCCGCTCCAGCCGCTGCAGCCTCTGTTGGCGCAGGCCGCCGATCTCGGCCTGCACGTGATCCTCACGCGCCGTACGGGCGGCGCCAGCCGCGCCGCCTACGACCCGATCATCCAGCGGTTCACCGACCTGGGCGCGACCGGCATCCTGCTCGGCGGCAACCCGGAGGAGGGGGCGCTGATCGGCCGGCTCAAGCCCGTGCCGTCGGTTCCCGGCCGGGCCCAGATCGTCAGCCGCGAGCGAGGGCTCGTGACGGCCCAGCTCGCGTCGGTGCCGCCGGAGCACGACTGAGACGACCGCGGACAGCGGTCGATTACCAGAGGCCGCCTCCCGAGGCAACCGTGGATGCCGGAATCGGCATACGGCGTTACCCTGGGACGGAAGCCACCGTTTTTCGACTGTGAGGAGCACCATGAGAGGCAAGATCGGCATCGTCGTCGGGCTCGCCGCGGGGTACGTGCTGGGCACGCGCGCCGGCCGCGAACGCTACGAGCAGATCAAGTCGGGGTTCCTCAAGGTCTGGAACACCGCGCCCGTCCAGAAGCAGGTCGGAAGAGTCGCCGAAGCCGGCAAGACCGCGGCGCTCGCCCTGCCGAGCGCGCTGTGGGACGGCGCGGTGAAGGTCACGAAGGCGGCCACGAAGAACGGCACCCCCGGGCAGAAGCTCGATGCCGCGATCAAGGCGGGCAAGGACGCGCAGACGGACGTCGTCCGGGGCGCGGAGCAGACGGCCGAGGCGGTGGAGAAGGCCGCCGACAAGGCCGTCGCCGACGCGAAGGCCGGCGCTGTGAAGACGACGACACCGGCGAAGAAGACGCCGCGCAAGACGACGGGGTCGTGAGATGAGCACACCCCGCGGATTCCGCGACCGGGCCGACGCCAGTCTGTTCACCCTGCTCGGCGAGATCCCGGAGCTCGTCAAGAACCTCGTCATGGCCGAGATCGACTCGGCGAAGGCGTGGGCCAAGAGCGCGGGCAAGCAGGCGGGTCTTGGCGGCGTCTGGTTCATCGTCGCGCTCTTCTTCCTGTTCTGGCTGATCCCGGCGCTCGGCGCCTTCGCGATCATCGGACTCGCCTCGTGGATGCCGGCGTGGGCAGCGGCTCTCATCGTCGTCGGGGTGTTCCTCCTCGTCATCGTGGTGACCGCGCTTCTCGGCATCCAGCGATTCAAGAAGCTCGGCAAGAAAGAGAACCCGGTCCAGGCGATCACCGTGGACGCGCGCATCGTGAAGGACGTGGCAGATGAGTATTGAGGTTCCGGTTCCCCGCACGGCCGTCGCGCTCGGGATCACCGATCCCGTCGAGAAGGCGCGAGCGGAGCTCAAGGCAGCACTCGCCGCGATCGAAGAGAAGTCGAACGTCCCCAAGCGCCTGACGCGCGCGACGGACCGCGCTGTGTCGTCCGCGCGCGGGTTCGTGCAGAGCAAACCGGTCGAGGGCGCACTCGCCGTCGCGGGCGTCGCCGTGGCCGTCGGCGTCGCCGTGTGGGGGATCGTGCGTCTGTACACGCGGTGATCACGAATCACCCCGTCAGACCCTCCGACCGTCGCCGACCCCGGCGGGGGTATGCTCGTGTACCAGGCAGTGGCGATGATGCAGAGGCTGCCGACCTGCCGTCCCGAACAGCGTAGCCGCCTATGTCCCGGGCCCGACACGGTCGGACGTGCGTGACCGTGCGACCGACCATGCACCACGAAAGTCGAGCATGAACCACCACCACCAGGCCGCCGCGGCCGCGAAGCCCCTCAAGGGGTGGCGCGTGCTCGTGCCGCGCGGTGGTCCGTGGGGGGACTCGGTGGCGGCGACTCTTCGCTCACAGGGCGCGGTTCCGGTGATCGCACCGCTCATCAACTTCGCGCCGTCGACCGATCAGACGACGCTCGAGACGGCTCTGGCCGACCTGGCAGCCGGTGCGTTCGACTGGGTGACCCTCACGAGCGCGACGACGGTCGACGTGCTGTACGCCTATCGCGCGCAGATTCCGGCGGCGACGCGAGTCGCGGCCGTCGGCGAGACGACCGCCGCGGCTCTGAGCGCCGTCGGCTACCGCGTCGATCTCGTTCCCGATGAGGACAACTCGGCGGCGGGCATGGCTGCGCAGCTCATCGCGCTCGAGCCCGATCCGCGCCACATCCTCACGCTCCGCAGCGAGATCGCCAAGCCCGTGCTCACCCGACGCCTCACCGAGGCGGGGCACGATGTGCGCAGCGTCGTCGCGTACCGCACCGTGGGCGTGCCGGTCACCGAGCGCATCGCCCACGACGTCGAGACCGGGCGGATCAACGCGATCCTGGTGACGAGCGGGTCGGTCGCGGAGCAGGTGCGCCTGCAGTTCCCCGACATCCCGGCATCCACCATCGTCGCAGCCATCGGGCCGCGGACTGCCAAGGATGCCCGCAAGGCGGGGCTCGGCGTGAACGCCATCGCCCGGGAGCAGACCGTCGATGGCCTCATCGCGGCCGTTCAGAGATTCCCCTTGCCGCACGCGACCGACGAGTTCGCGGTCTGACGGCCTCCCGCACCCCTGTCGAGATCGGATCGTTGCCGGTCCATCCTCCTCGCGGCATGCGCGCGCTGGCAGACTGAGGTGATGGTGACGCTGCTGCTCGACCGGGCCCAGCTGGAGGTCGCGCTCTCGCCCGTCGAGCGTGTGCTCTCCCGACGCAGCGATTCGGTGCGGGTCGACCGCGCGCACATCGGCAAGGTGCAGCTGACCGACGACGCGTGGACGTGGCTGCGCGGAGTGCCGAGCCCCGGCACGCTCGTGCGCGGCACGATCGCGATGGGCACATGGACGTCGGCGAGCGGCGACGACTTCGTCGTGGTGCGCCGCCGCCATCCCGCAGTCGTCATCGATCTCGACGAGGATGCCGCGTTCTCCCGACTCGTTCTCACGACCCGGCACGGCCTCGCGCTCGTCCGCGCGCTGAGGCTGGACGTGCCGGGCGACCAGGACGCGCCCGCCGATGTCACCGAGATCGCCGCGCGGAATCCGCCCCGCCCGCGCGGTGCCGGACGCACACCGCGACCCGCGGCGTCGCCGCGGCCTGCGACGGCCTGACGCCCTCAGCTGACGTCGCGACGCCAGCTGATCATCCAGCCGAGCGCGAGGAAGACGACGGCGTAGCCGAGCAGCAGCAGGCCGCCTCCCCACCAGGTGAGCGTCGAGCCGCCGCCGGCACCGCCCATCGTGGCGAAGATGCTCGCGCCGACGAGCGCGTCGGACGCGGCACCGGGGAGGTACGCGGTGACGTCGCCGAGTCCCTCGACGAAGGTCGCGACGGTACGCAGGATCGGTTCGATGAACTGCGTGAACGCCAGCACCCCGACGATCGCGGCGACCTGGTTGCGGATCAGCGTGCCCGCGCCGATGCCGATCAGTACCCACAGCACGAGGGCGATGGCCATGCGACCGATCAGCGCCCACGTGTCGGCCGCGCCGAGGCCGGTGTCGAGGCCGAAGGCGGCGAGCAAGCCGGCACCAGGGGCGACGGCGGCGACGATCGCGAGCACGGCATACAGCGCCCCCATGGCGACGCCCGCAACGACCTTGCCGCCGAGCGCGACGCCGCGACGGGGCGTTGCGAGGAACGTGGGCGTGAGCGTCTTGTGACGGAACTCACCGGTGACGAGCAGGGTGCCGATGAGAAGAGGAAAGACGTACCCGACCGACGTGGCGAGGCTGTAGATGATCGGCGCGAGCATGTCGCCGGTCGGTGTCGGGCCGTTCGTCGCCTCGGGGCCGATCGCGCCGGAGGACACGGCGCCGAGCACTCCGGCGAGGCCGCCGGCCGTCACTCCGACGTAGAGGAAGAGGATGAGCGCGAGGATCCACCACATCGAGGTGGTGAACTGCTTCGTCAGCTCGGAACTGGTGGCGCGCGCGAGACTCATCGGCCCTCCTCCGCATCGTCGGATGCCGCCGGATCGGACGCGGCGGAGTCCGTCGCGGCGGCAGCGGTGTGGTCGTAACGGGCGAAGAACGCGTCTGCTTGGTCGTCGGACTCGGTGCGCGGGTGCCCGGCATCCCAACGGACGGTGTCCTCGGCCGGCGCGATCACAGGATCGTCGAGATCCGGTTCGAAAGCGTGATCGGCTAGGAACTCGGGTTCGGGTTCGGGTTCGGGTTCAGGTTCCGGTTCGGGCTCCGGTTCCGGCGTGAGCTCCTGCACCGACGCGTGCACCCGCGTGCCGTTGACGAGGTCGAGGAACACCTCTTCCAGCGCGGGACCCTTGCGCTGCAGGTTCGACAGCGCGATGCCCGCGGCCGCGGCGATCGCGCCGAGCTGAGCGGGCTCGGCGCTGCGGACGGTGAAACCCGTGCGCAGTGCGTCGTAGTCGACGCCTGCGGCGTCGAGCGCCGCCGCGAGAGCCCCCCGGTCGGGGGAGTCGATCACGGTCGAATAGTCGCCGGGCTGCGTCAGCCCCGACATGTCGCCCTGGTAGACGAGGCGCCCGCGGGAGATGATGAGCAGCGCCGACACGGTCTGCTGCACTTCGGCCAGCATGTGCGACGAGACGAGGACCGTCCGGCCCTCCCGCGCGAGCGACCCGAGGAAGCCGCGCAGCCAGCGGATGCCCTCGGGGTCGAGCCCGTTCGCCGGTTCGTCGAGGACCAGCACGCCGGGGTCGCCGAGCAGGGTGTACGCGAGTCCGAGGCGCTGGCGCATGCCGAGCGAGAATCCGCCGACCTTCCGCCCCGCGACATCGGCGAGGCCGACGAGGCCGAGCACCTCGTCGACGCGCCCCTCCGTGATGCCCGCGGCACGCGCGTACACGCGGAGGTGGTTCACGGCCGTGCGGCCCGGGTGGAAGCTCGACGCCTCGAGTGCGGCACCCACCGTGTGCAGGGGATGGGCGAGATCGGCGTAGCGCTTGCCGCCGATGGCCGCAGTGCCCGAGGTGGCCCGCACGAGCCCCAGCATGATGCGCAGGCTCGTGGTCTTGCCGGCGCCGTTCGGGCCGAGGAAGCCGGTCACGGTGCCCGGCTCCACGCGCGCCGTGAGCCCGTCGACCGCCGGCACCGGCCCGAAGCGCTTGGTCACGTCGGTGAACTCGAGCACGTGTCCGTCGGGCATGGGGGGACCTCTCGTCGGCGGTGGCGTTCTCCCCATCCTGGCGGAAACCTCCGCGCGGCGCGCGTGCCGCGGTCGGGAGAAGCGCAGGTAACGTTGCCCGGGTGAGCACTGCATCCGGCCCGGACGCCCCCGTGGGAGGCGACGTCGAATCCACCGTCCTCGCCCGTACGGGTGATGGTGTCGGCCACCTGACCCTGAATCGGCCGCGCGCCATCAATGCGCTCGACGCCCCGATGATCGGTCTTCTCGCGGAGGCGCTGGATGCCTGGGAACACGACACCGAGGTCTCCGTCGTGCTCCTCGACGGCGCCGGCGAACGTGGATTCTGCGCAGGCGGCGACGTGCGGAGCCTCCGCGAGCAGATCCTGGCGGAGCGCGTCGACCTGACCGCCGGGTTCTTCCGGGCGGAGTACGCCCTGAACGCGCGCATCGCGGAGTACCCGAAACCCATCGTCGCCCTCGCCGACGGCGTCACGATGGGGGGCGGCATCGGCCTCGCGGGGCACGCGGCCGTCCGCATCGTCACCGAGCGCTCACGGCTCGCGATGCCCGAGACGCGGATCGGCTTCACCCCCGACGTCGGCGGCTCGTGGCTCCTCGCGCGCGCGCCGGGTCGGGTCGGTGAATACCTCGCGCTGACGGGAGCGACGATGGATGCCGCGGACGCGATCTTCGCCGGCTTCGCCGACGCGCTCGTCCCGAGCGAGCGCCTGAGCGACCTCGTCGAGGCGCTGCGCACCCGCGCCGACCCCGCCACGCCGGCCGAACTCGTCCTCCTCTTCGACGAGACGCCCGCGCCGTCGGCACTCGCCGCGGCGCGGGTCTGGATCGACGACGCGTTCTCCGCCGACACCGTCGACGAGATCGTCGCCCGCCTACGGGGGCGGCCCGAGCCGGAGGCATCCGCCGCCGCCGACACGCTCGACGAGCTGTCGCCGACGGCGCTCGCGGTGACCCTCGCGGCCGTCCGGTCGGCCCGTGCGCTGCCGGATCTCCGCGCCGCGCTCGCGCAGGAGTTCGGACTCGTGCTGTGGTTCGCGAAGACGCAACCCGACCTCGTCGAGGGCATCAGGGCGCAGGTGGTCGACAAGGACCGCACGCCCGCGTGGCGGCCGGCGACCCGCGCGGCGCTGCGGGACGAGCGGGGCGACATCGGGGTCGCCGCGCTCGCGCACGTGCCCGCCAAGCCGCTCTGGGACTGAGGCGTGTTCGACTCTCCGCTCTCGGCGTCGGCCTACGAGGTCCTCGGCGTCGCGACCGACGCCACCGACGAGGACCTTCGCAAGGCCTATCGGCTGCGCCTGCGCCAGACCCACCCCGACACCGGCGGCGACGCGGCGCAGTTCGTGCAGGTGCAGCGCGCGTGGGAACTCGTTGGCACGGAGCCGGCCCGCGCGGCGTACGACCGAGGTCACGGGTTCGGCGCGTCCGCCCCCCAGTACGGTCCGGAGGGGTCCGAGGCGGCGGACGGGGCTGACGGCGGTGGCTGGCGTCCGCCCCGCGCGGCGCACGACACCCGTCCCCGCGCCCGGTCCTTCGGGCAGCCCGGCGGGTGGCGGCGCGAGCGCTACCTCACGCTCATGCGGGAGTGGGTGGGGCGCGGCGCGCAGCTGCCCGATCCGTACGACCCGGCGCTCGTGCGCACGGCTCCGCGCGAGCTCAAGCGCCTCCTCGCCGATGCGCTCGCCGAGGAGGCGACCGCCCGCGCCGTCGGGGAGCTGGGAATGGGCTACACGGTGTGGCACGACATCGCCGTCGACGCGCGCGATCCGGGGGTCAAGCTCGACCACATCGTCCTCGGACCGAGCGGTCTCTACGCGATCCTCAGCGAGGACTTCGGTGCGCCGGTGCGGTTGCGGCGCGGCGAGCTCATCGGCGACGGCGTCGACGGTTCCCCGATCGCGGACACCGTTGCGGGGGCGCGCGCGATCGCTCGCGCTGCCCGCGTGCGGTTCAGCGGAGTGATCGTCGTGCTGCCCGACGACGACGTGGCGTCGGCGGTCGACGAGATCGGCAAAGTGCGCGGCACTCCCGTGGCGGTCATCGCGCGCTCTGCCCTGCAGACGATGCTCCGGCGCGGCCTCACGGGTGCGCGCGACATCGGTGGCAACGAGCTGTTCGACATCCGCACGAGGCTGCAGCAGGCTGTCCGGTTCGTCTGAGCGGGCGCTCAGGCGGGCGGCGCGAGCAGGTGATCGAGCAGCGCGAGCGCGGCTTCGTGGTCGACCGACGGCTCGAGCAGCCACTGCGTCTGCAGGCCGTCGGATGCCGCGATGATGAGCGCTGCCGCGAGCTGCGGATCGATGTCTGAACGGATGCGACCTGATTCCTGGAGCGCCTCGACCTCGGCCGTGAGCCCCGTCCGCAGCGAAGCGAAACGCTCGGTCACGTACGCGTGCGCCGCCGGGTGCGCAGCTCCCAGGGCTGACGCGACGAGGGTCGAGTACAGCTCGACCATGCCGGGGATCTCGCGGTTCTCCGCCGCGGCGATCCGCATGGACTCGGCCGGCGTCGCATCCGCTTTCTCGGCCTCGTCGCCGCGCGCAGCCGCCTCACGGTAGACCGCGACGAGCAGCTCGTCGAGCGAGCCGAAGTAGTGCGTGAGCGCCGCGTGCGTGACGCCGACCTCCTGGGCGATGGCGCGGAGGCTCGTGCGGCTTCCGCCGCGCTGAGCGAACACCTCGATCGCCCGGTCGAGGATCTCCTGGCGGCGTGCGACGCCCTTCGCGTAGCTGCCGCGGGAGCGGGGGGCGTCGTCGTCGGGCATGCGCCGATCCTAGTCGCGACGCGCGAAAACGTACACGTGGAGGTTTTGCGTCGGGGATCAGCTCCGGAGAACTCCGCGCGGCCGCGCCGCCGGGAGCGTGAGTCGGAGGCGGGCGCCGCCGCTGGGGGCATCCTCGATCGCGATGCGACCACGGTGTGCCTCGGCGATGAGCCGGCACGTCGCCAGGCCGATGCCGAGACCCGGCACGTCGCCCGCGTCGCCGCGCTCCATCACGTCGAACACGCGCTCGCGCAGGGGCGCCGCGATGCCCGGCCCGTTGTCGTCCACCGTCAGCGACCACGCGTCGTCGTCGCGGTGCGCGGTGATCCGGATCTGCGGGCGCACGCCCGCTCCGGCGGAGTACTTCACCGCGTTCGCCACGAGATTCTGCACGAGGATGCGCAGCAGGGCGGCGTCGCCGACGAGCTCGTCGTCCTCGGCATCCATCGTCACTGTCGCCTCCGCGACGCGGATCGTGGCGTCGAGGTCGGCGAGGGCGTCGGCCAGCATCGCGCGCACCGGCACGGGTCTCGCCGCCGGCTGCGCGCCGCCGAGGCGTGCGTAGGAGAGGAGCCCGGTGATCGTGTCGCCCATCCGCAGGGCCGCGGACTCGGCCGAGGACAGCGCCCGGGTCGTACGCGCCGTATCGCCCGCCTCGATACCCTCTGCGGCCAGGTCGAGGTGCCCGACGATCGCGAGCAGGGGGTTTCGCAGGTCGTGGCTGACGCGCCCGGCGAAGTGGGCGAGCTGACGGTTGGAGCGCGCGAGCTCGAGAGTCAGGCGACGCAGCTCGAGGACCTCGACCGCCTGGCGGGCGAGCAGATCGAGCGCAGCGCTCTGCTCGTCGGTGAGGGTGCCCGCCTCCTCCGCGAAGACGCACAGCGTGCCGATCGAGATGCCCTCGGGCGTGATGAGCGGGCTCGACGCGTAGAAGCGGATCTGCGCGAGCTCGCCGGTGACGAAAGGATTCGCGGCGAACCGCTCGTCGACGCTGGCATCGTCGACGAGCACGTGACGCGCGTCCTGCAGGACGATGGCGCACATCGAATCCTGGCGCGAGCAGATGTCGGCGACGACGCCGTACGCCGCCACCTGATGCTGATGCGCGTCGTCGATGATGTTGACGACGGCAGTCGAGACCCCGCACAGTGTCGCGGCCAGGCGCGCGAGGCTTTCGAGGTTCGGCTCGGCGGGTTCGCCGACGATCCGGTAGCGCGCGATCGCGTCGATCCGTGCGCTGTCGTCGACCGTGTTCGCCATTCGACTCCCCCTCCCGCCGAACCAGAATACGGGCCTCGGACGACGTCAGGCCGGAGGCGGGGGGCCTCGCCCGCTCATCTAGGCTCGAGGCATGGCGATCGGCGTTGTGATGCATACCTTCGACGTGCAGGTGGCGGACCTCGATCGCGGGGTGTACGAGGACCTCACGCTGCGTCTCGGTCAGCATCCGTCCGAGACGGCGGCCTTCCTCGTCACCCGCCTGCTGGCGTACTGCCTCGAGTACGAGGACGGCATCGCGTTCAGCGAAGGCATCTCGGCGACGAACGAGCCCGCCGTGCTCGTTCGCGACGCCACGGGTCGTCAGACGTCGTGGATCGAAGTCGGTGCACCGGATGCCGAGCGGCTGCACCACGGCAGCAAGCTCGCCGGTCGGGTGCGCATCTACACGCACCGCGATCCCGCGAAGGTCCTGCCGCTCTGGGCGGGCAAGAAGATCCACCGGGTCGAGGATGTCGTTCTCACCACGTTCGACCCGGGGTTCATCGACGATGTCGCGGATGCCATGGAGCGTCGCAACACCGTGACGCTCTCCGTGACCGAGGGGCAGCTCTATCTCGACGTCAACGGGGTGTCGCTGACATCCGGCATCCATCGCCGCAGCATCGTCTGAGCGCACGCCTGTCCGGCGGCGCGAACCCGAACTGCAAGGGATTGCGTGCGACACGCCGAGCGCGGCGGACGGGTGACGGCGTGTCGCCCTCGGAGCCTTGCCGTTGAGGCGGGCGCGGAAAGTTCCACCACCGACGGTCGGGCGATGTACGCCGCGTCCATACGTATGCGGAGAATCGCCCGCGCGGCCAGCTTCGGCGCGTGCGGCATCCCGCTACTCTTCTCGGCAACCCGACGACGACGCCTGGAGGTCAGCGGATGAGCGAATTCGGCAGCACCACCCCGATCCACCTGGAGCGCAGCGACGGCAAGGGCCTTGCTGCGGGCACCCTCGGGCTCTGGGGCTCGACCGTCATCGGTCTCGCCTCGACGGCGCCCGTCTACTCCCTCGTCGCGACGCTCGGCTTCGTCGTGCTCGCCGTCGGAGCACAGGCGCCGATCGCGTTCGTCATCGCGTTCGTGCCGATGCTCTTCATCGCGTTCGCGTATCGCGAGCTCAACAACGAGATCCCGGACTGCGGCACCACCTTCACGTGGGGCACGAAGGCCTTCGGTCCGTGGGTGGGCTGGATGGGCGGCTGGGGTGTCGCGGTCGCGGGCATGGTCGTGCTCGCGAATCTCGCTCAGGTCGCCTCGGTCTACTTCTGGGACCTGTTCGGCCTCGACCTCGCCAACAACGACTGGCGCATCATCCTCGTCGCCGTCATCTTCATCGCGGCGATGACCTGGGTGTCCTGGCGCGGCGTCGAGATCGGCGAGCGCATCCAGAACATCCTGCTCGCCGTGCAGTACATCGCCCTCGCGATCTTCGTCGTCGCGGCGCTGTGGCAGTTCTTCGCGGGAACGGCGCCGAACCCGACGCCCTTCGACTGGGACTGGATGAACCCCTTCGCGTTCACGGACTTCCACGGCTTCACCGAGGCGGTGCTGCTGGCGCTCTTCATCTACTGGGGCTGGGACACCTGCCTCGCCCTCAACGAGGAGACGAAGGACCCGAAGCGCATCCCCGGCCGCGCGGCGCTCCTCACGACGATCATCCTGCTGTTCACCTACGTCGCCGTCACGATCGCCGCGATGATGTACGCCGGCCTCGGCGAGGACGGCACGGGCCTGGGCAACGAGGCCAACGCCGACGACTTCTTCCTCGCGATCAAGGACGGCCTGCTCGGGCCGTGGGGTTGGCTGCTCGTGGTCGCCGTGCTCATCTCGGCGGTGTCATCGACGCAGACGACGATCCTGCCGACGGCGCGCGGCACGCTCGCGATGGGCGTCTACCGCGCCCTCCCCGCGCGGTTCAAGACCGTGCACCCGGTCTACAAGACCCCGTCGTTCTCGACGATCGTCGGCGGTATCGTCGCGATCTGCTACTACGTCGGCATGACGCTCGTGAGCGACAACATCCTGCAGGACTCGATCCTGTCGCTCGGCCTCGCGATCGCCTTCTACTACGCCATCACCGGCTATGCGTGCGTGTGGTACTACCGGCGCGAACTGAAGAACTCCGCTCGGGACCTGTGGTTCAAGGGCATCTTCCCGCTGCTCGGCGCCCTCATGCTCACCTTCGCGTTCGTCCAGTCGGCGATCGACATGTACGACGTCGACTACGGGTACACGGTGCTCCTCGGCATCGGCGGCACGTTCGTCGTCGGGATCGGCGCGCTGCTGCTGGGCGTCGTGCTGATGTTCCTCTGGTACCTCTTCCCGCGGTCGAAGCCCTTCTTCTCGGGCAAGAGCCTCAACCGCGAGACACCCGTCATGGTGCCGGACGAACCGGGTGACTTCGTCCGGTCGATCGACGGCGGGATCTGACCCGCTCCCGCGTCGGGGACGATGGACGGATGACCGCCACCCACCTCATCACGGGCGCCGGGTCCGGCATCGGGCGCCTCATCGCCGAACGTCTCGCCGCGCGCGGCGACCGGCTCGTCCTCGTCATGCGCGACGCGATGCGCGCCGACGACCTCACCCGCGCCTTTCCGGGGAGCATCCCGATCGTCGCCGATCTCGCCCGACCCGACGCGCTCGCCGCCGCGGTGCAGGATGCCGCCGACCTCCCGGACGCGATCGACACGCTCGTGCACGCGGCCGGCATCGTCGACCTCGGGCGCGTCGCCGACCTCCCGGTGACCGCGTGGACGCAGCAGCTCGCCGTCAACCTCGTCGCCCCCGCCGAGCTCACGCGCCTCGTCCTGCCGCGGGTGCGGGCCGCGCGCGGACAGGTCGTGTTCGTCAACTCGGGTGCGGGGCTGAATGCGCATCCGAGTTGGGCGGCGTATGCGGCATCCAAGCACGGCCTCAAAGCACTTGCCGACGCGCTGCGCGGGGAGGAAGCCGCGCATGGCGTGCGGGTCACGTCGGTGTACCCCGGCCGCACTGCGACACCCATGCAGGAGAAGGTGCACGCCCAGGAGGGCGCCGCGTACGACGCCGACCGGTGGATCGATGCCGCCTCGGTCGCCACGGCCGTGCTGACCGCGATCGATCTGCCGAGGGACGCCGTCATCAGCGACCTCACGGTGCGGCCCGGACCGCGCTGACGGACGCACTCCGTTCGCACTATTTGTTGCTGAACAAAACATATCGATGAGAGGATGAGAGGGCGACGCAGCCGTCGCAGGACGGAGCCCTCATATGACACGCGCACGCGCCGCCGTCGATCTCGACGCCCCCGGCCCACAGATCAGTCGCCACCTGTACGGACACTTCGCCGAACATCTCGGGCGCTGCATCTACGGAGGCTTCTGGGTGGGAGAGAAATCACCCATCCCGAACGAGCGCGGCATCCGGCTCGACGTCGTCGAGGCCCTGCGCCGCATCCGCATCCCGAACCTCCGTTGGCCGGGTGGCTGCTTCGCCGACGAGTACCACTGGCGCGACGGCGTCGGCCCGCGCGAGGAGCGCCCGACGATGGTCAACACGAACTGGGGCGACGTCGTCGAAGACAACGCGTTCGGCACCCACGAGTTCATGGACCTCTGCGAGATGCTCGGCGCCGAGCCCTACGTCAACGGCAACGTCGGCAGCGGCACGGTGCAGGAGATGAGCGAGTGGGTCGAGTATCTGACGCGCTCCGGCGACAGCCCCATGGCGCGGCTGCGGCGACGCAACGGGCGGGACGAGCCGTGGAGGGTGCCGTTCTGGGGGCTCGGCAACGAGGCCTGGGGCTGTGGCGGCCACATGACGCCGGAGTATTACACCTCTCTCGCGCGCCGCTACGCGACGTTCTGCCGCGAGCACGACGGCAACGCGCTCGTGCGCATCGCCGCGGGAGCCGCTGACGACGACGTCCGCTGGACGCACGCCCTCATGGCCTCCGCGACCTCGTCCAACGCTCCCGACCCGCAGCCCTCGCCGTTCCAGGCGATCTCGTTCCACTACTACACGCACGCGGGCACCGGCATCCAGAAGGAGTCGGCGACGTCGTTCTCCCGCGATGAGTATCTGCGCACGATCGCCCAGGCCCAGAAGATCGAGCGCGTCGTCCGCGGCCACGAAGCCGTCATGGACGCCTACGACCCCGACCGGCTCATCGGGCTGGTCTGCGACGAGTGGGGCACCTGGTGGCGCGTCGAACCGGGCACCAACCCCGGATTCCTCTTCCAGCAGAACACCATTCGCGATGCCCTCGTCGCCGGCATCCACTTCGACGTCTTCCACCGGCACGCCGCGCGGCTGCGCATGGCGAACATCGCGCAGACGCTCAACGTGCTGCAGGCGATGATCCTCACGGACGACGACGGCGGCCTCGTCCTCACGCCGACGTACCACGTGTACGAGATGAACGTCGGGCACCACGACGCGCTGTCGGTGCCCGCTCACATCGTGGAGACGCCCGTCGTCGGCGTCGACGAGAGGGAGCTGCCCGCGCTGTCCCTGTCGGCGTCGATCGCGGATGCCGCGGCGTTGATCTCGCTCACGCATGTCGGGCTCGACGAGGATCTGCCGGTCGAGATCGATCTGCGCGGGCGCGTCGCGCGCGTGACGCGGGCGCGCGTGCTGACGGGTGCGGATGCCGCCGCGCACAACACGCCCGATGCGCCCGACGCTGTGAGCCCGGCACCTCTCGAGGCCGCCATCGACGGCGGCATCCTGCGCCTCACCCTCCCGCCGCACGCGTTCGCGACGGTGGAGCTCGCCCTGGAGCCGTGACCGCACGCGACCTCTCGCTCCGCCCGTCCCGTGCCGGTACACGTCGGTAGGGTGGCTCCGTGAGCCTCCCCGACCTCGGCATCGTCCTGATTCCGCTCCTCGCAGTGCTCGCACCGCTCGCTGCGCGGGCGATCGGGCCGTGGCTGCGGGTACCCGTCGCGGTGTTCGAGCTCGTGCTGGGCATCATCGTCGGCCCCAGCGTGCTCGGCTGGGCAGGCCCGAACGAGTTCGTGGGTCTGCTGAGCGAGTTCGGGCTCGCCATGCTCTTCTTCGTGGCCGGCACCGAGATCGAGTTCGCGGCGCTGCGCGGGCGCACCGGGCGCCGATCCATGCTCGGCTGGGTCCTCTCGCTTGCGCTCGGCGTCGGGGTGGGGATCGTCGTCGCGCCCGGGCTCGGCGCCGTCGTCATCGGCGTCGCGCTGGCATCCACCGCCCTCGGCACTCTGCTGCCGATCCTGCGTGACGCGGGGGAGCTCCGGACCCCGTTCGGCCGGGTCGTCGGTGCGCTCGGAGCGGTGGGCGAGTTCGGCCCGCTCGTCGCGATCTCGATCCTGCTCGGCAGTCGTCGACCGGGCCTTGCCACGATCGTCCTGGTCGGATTCCTGCTCGTCACGGCGGCGGCGATCTGGTACGCGATGAAGGTGCCGCAGGGGGCGCTGCACCGTTTCGTCAATGCCACGCTGCACACGTCGGGGCAGTTCGCGGTGCGCGTCGTCATGCTCATCCTCGCCGCTCTCGTCGCGCTCTCGCTGGTGCTCGACCTCGACATGCTGCTCGGGGCGTTCGCCGCGGGAATCGTCTGGCGTCTGCTCATGCGCGACGCCGCTCGGCACGATCGCGAAGCCGTCGAGAGCAAGGTCGAAGCGATCGCTTTCGGCTTCCTCGTCCCGCTTTTCTTCATCTACACGGGTGTCACGTTCGATCTCGCCGCGCTCCTGGCCGACCCGTGGCTGCTGGCCCTGGTACCCGTCGCGCTCTTCGTGCTGTTCGTCGTGCGCGGGCTGCCGTCCGCGCTCGCCGCGCCCGCCGGGAGCGACCTCAAGACGCGGGCCGCGGTGATGCTGCTCGGTGCCACGGGGCTCCCGATCATCGTCGCGGTCACGAAGATCGGCGTCGCCGAGGAGCTCATCACCAGCGGAGTCGCGTCCGTGCTCGTCGGCGCCGGGATGCTGTCCGTGCTCCTCTTCCCGGTGATCGCGATGGCCCTGCACGGCGACCATCTCGCGGTGGCCGGCGCGCTCGCCGACGACGAGGCATGATGGACCGCGCTGACCCCGACCGACTCTTCGGCGCTGCACGGATGCGCCTCGCCGGAGCGCCGCGCGAGCGGCTCGGCGACTGGGCGCATGCCCGCAGACTGCTCGGCTTCGGGCGCGCACCCCGCATCGTTCCGGTCGGCGAGGCATGGCACGTCGGGGTGCTCCTCATCGGGGATGCCGAGGTCTGGGCGACCGGCGAGATCCTGCGCGCCCGCACGGAGGCCCCGCGCGGTTACACCGCCCAGGCGCAGCGGGAGCGCTCGGAGCGTGCCGCGGCCGCTGCGCGGGGCGGCTTCGCCGACGGAGAGGTCGTCCACCTCGGCGCCGCGCCGATCGACGTCGACGAGGTCCGTCGGGGAGGGGTCTCCGGCCCGCTGGCGGTGATCGCGGGCGTCGTGCACGTGCGCTGGAGCCCGACCGGCGTCACTCGCCCGCTCGCCGACTACCTCGACGAGCAGCTGGAGCTGCTGGGACGCTGAGGCGGGACGGGCGCGCGCCGCGGCTCACCAGCGCCCGGCGAGCCAGTCCGTCTGGCGCAGCCAGTGGTGCATGCCACCGCCCTCGTGCCCGTTGAACTCGTACACCTCGAGGGTCTTGTCCGCCGAGCCGAGTGCGTGGAAGGCCGCGAACACCGTCGAGGGCAGCACGATCTCGTCCATGAGAGCCACCGAGACGAGCGCGGGAGCGGTCACGCGGCGCGCGAGGACGGCACCGTCGACGTACGAGAGAGTGCGGCGCACGGCCTCCGCCTCGTCGCGGTGCACCGCGAGGTAGCGGGCGATCTCGGTGAACGGGTCGTGCAGGCTGTGCGTGATCGCTCGCGGGAAGTCGCACAGGAACGGCACGTCGGGCAGGACGGCCGCGACGCGGCTCGACAGCGCCGCCGCGGCGATGGCGATGCCGCCGCCCTGGCTCCCGCCCGTCACGACGATGCGATCGGGGTCGACGAACGGCATCGTCGCGACCGCATCGACGAGCCGGACGGCGTCGGTGAACACGCGCCGGTAGTAGTACGTGCGCGGATCGTGGATGCCGCGCGTCATGACGCCGGATGCCGCCGGGCCCGAGCCATGCGGATCGGGGGTGTCGCCGAGGCTCCAGCCGCTGCCCTGACCGCGCGTGTCCATGATGACGTGCACGTACCCGGCCGAGGACCACGCGAGACGCTCGCCGGGCAGTCCGCGCCCTCCGCCGTACCCGACGAACTCGACGACGGCGGGTGCCGGACGCCCGTCGCGGGGGCGCAGCACCCAGCCCCGCACGGGATCGCCGCCGAACCCGGGAAACGTGAGATCCTCGACGATCACGGTGCGCACCGGACCGTCGACCGCGGTGCGCGTCGCGCCGTCCCCCGCGGCTCGCGCTTCGGCGATCGTGGCCGCCCAGAAGGCATCCAGATCGTCGGGTTCGGGCAGCTCGGGCGCGTACGCGTGCAACTGGTCGAGCGGTAGATCGGTGTACTGCAGTGCCATGGTCGCTCCTCAGGGAACAGAGTCGGAAATCCACGCCGGAATCGGAGATCTCGCGGCGAACTATCCGATTCTGCTCGGGATCTCCGATTCCGGCGCGGGCGCGCGCGCCGCGCGGGGCGGTCAGGCCCCGCGCACGTCCACGCCCACGAGCCGTTCGTCCGTCGCGGTCACCGGGTGCACGTCGCCGGTCAGCTCGATCGTGCTCCGCGTCTCGCGATCGGCCACGGACGCCCCGACCCAGAGGTCCACGCGTCCGGGTTCGACGACGCGGCGCCCGCTCCGATCGGTGAACGCGAGCCGTGCCGTGGGCACGTCGAAGCCCACGCGCGCGCTCGCGCCGGGTTCGAGCTCCACGCGCACGTAGCCGAGCAGCTGCGCGACGGGGCGTACGACGCTCGCGTGCACATCGTGCGCGTACAGCTGCACGATCTCGGCACCTGCCCGGGTGCCCGTGTTGGCGACGGTCACCTCGACGGGGAACGCCCCCGAGGTCTCCGCGCGCGCCGGAGCGACGAGGTCTGTGCGGGTGAATGTCGTGTAGCCGAGTCCGAAGCCGAACGGCCGCACCGGGGTGCTGTCGGCGCTCGTGATCTCGCTCGGCCCGCCGAGCGGCGGCTGCAGGTACGAGAACGGCTGAGCGCCGGCCGAGCGGGGGAGCGAGACCGGCAGCCGCCCCGACGGCGAGGCGGCTCCGGACAGCAGACGCGCGATCGCCGTGCCGCCCTCCTCGCCGGGGAAGAACGCCTGCACGACGGCGGCCGGCGCCGTCTCGGCATCCAGCGCCCACGACAGCGCGTACGGGCGGCCGGTGAGCAGCACGACGACGACGGGGGTGCCGGTCGCGACCACCTGCTCGACGAGTTCGCGTTGCACGCCCGGGAGCTCGAGGCTCTCGGTGTCGTTGCCCTCGCCGACCGTGCCGCGGCCGAACAGGCCCGCGCGGTCGCCGACGACGACGATGGCGACATCGGCGGATGCCGCGGCATCCATCGCCGCCGCGAAGCCGGAGCGGTCGTCGCCCTCGACGGCGCACCCGGCGACGGCGGTGACCTCGACCTCGGGCAGCTCGGCGCGCAGCGCCTCGACGACGGTGGGAATCGCGAAGCCGAAGGGCGTCCCGGGGTGGTGCGCGAGCACGTGGTTCGCGAACGAGTAGCAGCCCATCAGCGCCGACGCGTCGTCGCCGTTCGGCCCGATGACGGCGACCCGCCGCGGGTCGGACAGAGGCAGCGTGCCGTCGTTGGACAGCAGCACGAGGGAGCGCTCGGCGAGCTCGCGGGCGAGGGCGCGATGCTCCGCCGTGTCGAGCTCGACCGCGGCGGGCGGGACGCTGTCGTCGGGATCGAGGAGGCCGAGCTCCTCCTTCTGCGCGAGCACGCGGGCGAGGGCGCGGTCGACGAGCCCCACGTCGATGAGACCGGAGCGGATGCCGTCGACGAGCGGCTGCGCATAGGCGTCGCCGCTCGGCAGCTCCACGTCGATCCCCGCCGCCAGCGCGAGGCGTGCCGCCTCGGTACGGTCTGCCGCGACCGCATGCATCGTCTCGAGGAAGGCGACGGCGAAGTAGTCCGACACCACGACGCCGTCGAAGCCCCACTCGCCGCGCAGGAGGTCGGTGAGGAGGGTCGCGTCGGAGGCGACGGGGATCCCGTCGACGTCGGTGTAGGAGTTCATCACCGAGCGCACACCGCCGTCGCGCACCGCCATCTCGAACGGCGGCAGGAAGACGTCCGCGAGCTCGCGAGGCCCCGCGTGCACGGGTGCGTGATTGCGCCCCGCCTGCGACGCCGAGTAGCCGACGAAGTGCTTGAGGGTGGCGTGCACCCCGGCATCCTGCATTCCGCGGACGTACGCGGTCGCGATCGTCCCGACGACGTAGGGGTCCTCGGCGATGCACTCGTCGACCCGCCCCCAGCGCGGGTCGCGGATGACGTCGAGAACGGGGGCGAGTGCCTGATGGATGCCGAGCGCCCGCATCGACGCGCCGATGGCGCGCCCCATGCGCTCGACGAGGTCGGGGTCGAATGCGGCTCCCCACGCGAGCGGCGTCGGGAAGGTCGCGGCCCGCCACGCGGCGAGGCCGGTCAGCGCCTCCTCGTGCACGATCGCGCCGATGCCGTGACCGGATGCCGCACGCAGCCGCTGCTGCTCGGCCCACAACCACGATGCCCGTGCCGCGGCATCCACCGGTCGCGTGCCGTACACGCGGGTGAGGTGACCGAGCCCGTGACGCGTCGCCTCGTCATACCGCTCCGACGACGCCATCTCGCCCGCCATGGGGGCGACGTTCTCCTCGCCCTGGTCGACCCAGAACCCGACGAGCTGCGCGACCTTCTGCTCGAGCGACATCGCGTCGACGAGCGCGCGCACCCGCGCGGACGCCGTGGCGGGGGTGGGGATGTCGGTGATCGTCATGCGTCAGCCCTTCACGGCGCCGGTCAGCCCGCCGACGATGCGTCGTTCGAACAGGCTGAAGAAGATGAGCGCCGGGATCATGGAGAGAGAGGTGAATGCCAGCACCATCGCCGTGTCGACGGAGTACTGCGTCGCGAACTGCTGGGTGCCGAGCGGGAGGGTGTAGAGGTTCGGGTTGTTGAGGATGAACAGGGGCAGCATGTAGCTGTTCCAGCTGCCGACGAAGGCGAGGATGCCGACGGTGATGACTCCGGGGATCGACAGCGGCAGTACCATCCGCCAGAAGAACCCGAGCCGTCCGCAGCCGTCGATCTCCGCCGCCTCCTGTAGCTCGTGCGGGATCGCGGCGAGGAACGGGACGAGGATGATGATCGTCATCGGCAGGGCGAAGGCGATCTGCGGCACGATGACGCCGAGCAGCGAGTTCGCCATCCCGAGGTCGCGGATGAGGATGTAGAGCGGCGTGATGGCCACCGTGATGGGGAACATCAGGCCCGCCGTGAAGATCGCGTAGATCGTGCCGCGCAGCCGGAACCGGTAGCGGCTCAGCGCGAACGCGGCCATGAGACCGAGGGCGACCGCCGCGATCGTCGTCGCGAGGGCGACGATCGCGGAGTTCATCATCATCTGCCAGAAGACGCCCGATCCGAGCACGTCGACGTAGTTCTGCCAGCGCCAGATCTCGGGGAGACCCGACGGGTCGACGGTGATCTCGGAGTTCGAGCGGAAGCCGCCGACGATGATGTAGAGGACGGGCGCGAGCATGAGCGCGACGAGCACGAGCGCCACGAAGTAGACGAGCATCGTCCCTCGCGACGTGCGGCCGGCGCCGGAGGGGCGCGGGGCTTCGCGGCGCGGCGCGGCGGCGGGGGCGGTGGTGAGGGCGGTCATCGGCGCGGACCTCCGGTGAGGGCGCCGGCGGTGTCGCGGCGCAGAACGAAGCGCTGGTAGAGGAGGGCCACGGCCAGCGAGATCAGGAAGATCACGACGGCGACGGCCGAGCCGTAGCCGTAGCTGCCCGCCATGCGGCCGTTGGAGACCATGTAGGTCGCCATGGTCGACGTGCCCGCGGTCGAGGAGACGTACTGCCCCCAGATGATCCACACGAGGTCGAACAGCTGCAGCGAGCCGATGATCGACAGGAACGCCCAGATGCGGATCGTCGGGCCGAGCAGCGGCAGCGTGATGTGACGCTGGATCTGCCAGAACGACGCCCCGTCGATCTGCGCCGCCTCGGCGAGCTCTTCGGGGATGCCCTGGAGGCCGGCGAGGAACAGGATGACGGCGAAGCCGATGTACTTCCAGGTGATGATGCCGAGGAGCGTCCAGATCGCGATCGACGGATCGGCCAGCCAGTCGGTCGCGAGGAAGCCGAGGCCGACGCGCTCGAGGAGGCCGTTGAGTGCACCCTCGGTCGAGAGCATGAGGCTCCAGCCGATGCCCACGACGACCTCGGAGATGACGTAGGGCACGAAGATCAGCACGCGGATCAGCGACTGGAAGCGCATCTTGCGGTTCAGCAGCAGGGCGAGACCGAGGGCGATCGGGCCCTGGAGTACGAGAGACATCACGACGATGAACCCGTTGTGGCCGAGCGCCTCGAGGAAGTCGGGGTCGGTGAGGATGACGCCGTAGTTGCGCAGGCCCACGAACTCGGTGGGCTTTCCGAACCCGTTCCAGCTGAAGAACCCGTAGTAGGCGGCTAGCAGCACGGGGAAGATCACGAACGTGCAGAAGACGAGCAGGGCCGGGCCGATCAGGACGATCAGCTCGAGCCGGGCACCCCACCCGCGCCCCGGCCGGCGCGCGGCTCGGGGCCGGGGCGCGGGCGGGGGGCCGGCCGGGGAGGAGAGCTCCTCCCCGGCCGTGGGGTGCGCGATGCCTGCCGAGGCGTGTGCAGCGGTAGTCATCGCGCCTCCTGTCAGGACTTCGCGGCGGCGGTGCTGACCGCGTCGACGATGTCCTGCGGGGTCGCCTTGCCGGCGAACATGTCGACGACAGCCACGTTGAGGGCGTTGCCGATGTTCTGACCGAACAGGGTGTCGAGCCACAGCACGACGTAGGGCGCCTTGTTGTAGGCCTCGAGGATGGGCTTCAGCACCTCGTCGGTGACGGCGCCCTGCGCCTCGACGGATGCCGGGAGCGTCTGGAACGCGGTGGCGTAGGCCTCCTGGTTCTCCTTCTCGACGATGAAGTTCAAGAAGTCGACGCACTCCTTCGGTGCGTTCACCCAGCAGGAGAAACCGTCGACGCCGCCCATCATCGCGCCCTCGCCGCCCTTGCCGCCGGGCACCTCGGGGAAGGGGAACCAGCCGAGGTCGGGGAGGGGCTTCTCGTCGGGGGTCAGCGACGCGATGACGCCCGGGTTCCACGCGCCCATGAGCTCCATGGCCGCCTTGTGGTTCGCCACGAGACCCGCGGAGGACGACGCGCCCTGCTGGGCCTGCGTCGTCAGGAAGCCCGAGTTGAACGGTTCGGTCGCGAGGAACTTCTGCAGGTTCTCGCCGGCCTCGAGCCAGCACGGGTCGTCGAACGACTTCGACGTGGCGACCTTGTCGAGCACGTCCTGAGAGCAGGCGCGCAGAGCGAAGTTGTAGTACCAGTGGGCTGCCGGCCAGGCATCCTTCGCTCCGACGGCGATCGGGTCGACGCCCGCCGCGCGCAGCTTGGTGTTCGCGGCCTCGAGCTCGTCGAGTGTCGTCGGGTTCGCGGTGACGCCGGCCTGGGTGAAGAGGTCCTGCGAGTAGTACATGCCGGAGGGGAGGATCGAGACCGGCATGCCGTAGTTCTTGCCGTCGACCGCGAAGGCGTTGAGGGCGGCGCCGACGGCGGACTTCGCGTCGGCGGAGATACCGGAGGTGATGTCCATCACCTGGCCGGCGGCGACGATGTCGGCGAGCTTGCCGCCGCCGCGCGCCATGAAGATGTCGGGGCCCTCTCCGGAGTTGAGCGAGGTCTGCAGCTTGCCGTCCATCTCCTCGTTCTGGATCGACTGCACCTCGATCGAGACGTTCGGGTGCGCCGCCTCGAAGGCGGCGACGGTGTCGTCCCAGTACTGCTTGCCTTCGCCGGTGGTCGAGTTGTGCCAGAAGGTCATGCTGACCTTCCCGCCCTCGGTCGCATCGCCCGAGCCGGAGCCCGAGCAGGCGCTCAGGGCGAGCGCGGCGGCGACGAGCGCTGCCGAGCCGATGAGCCATCTCTTCGTCTTCATGTGATGCCACTTATCTCTTCGTTGAGTGCACTGCCGCTGTCGCAGCGCGGGGATTCGGGGAGACCGCTGCGTCGGTGCGAAGCGGCTGACTGGGAGTCTCCGACGGGATATGTTGTCTTGTCAAACGTTTTCGAAAAGGTTTTCCACGCTGCTAGCATCACGATCACCATGAGCCGCAGACCCACCATCCACGATGTCGCCGCCGCCGCGGGCGTCTCGGTGTCGACCGTGTCGAAGGCCGTCAACGGCCGCTACGGCGTCTCGGACGAGACGATCGCGCGTGTGCTCGGCGCTGTCGAAACCCTCGGCTACGAATCGAGCCTCGTCGCCAGCAGCATGCGCTCGCGGACGACGGGGGTCGTCGGCGTCCTGGTGGCCGACTTCGAGCCCTTCACGACCGAGGTCCTGAAGGGCGTCGGCGCGGCACTGCGCGAATCCGGCCACGACGTCTTGGCCTACGCCGGCGCTCATCAGAGCGTGACGGGGTGGGAGCGGCGGTCGCTGCAGCGCTTGTCGGGCACACTGATCGACGCCGCGATCCTGGTCACCCCGACCGTGCTCACGCCGCCCGGCGACATCCCCATCGTGGCCGTCGACCCGCACACCGGTCGCGCCGACATCCCGACGGTCGAGGCGGACAGCTACGGCGGCGCGCGCCTCGCGACCGAACACCTCATCGCCCTCGGTCATCGCCGCATCGGGTTCCTCTCCGGTCGGCCCGACCTCCGCTCCGCGGCGCTGCGCGAAGCGGGCTATCGGCAGGCGCTCGCCGAGGCCGGTCTGCCTTTCGATCCACGCCTCGTCGCCAGCGGTCGCTACGAGGCCCTCGCCGCGCGCGAGGCGGCGGCCACGCTCGTGTCGGTCGAGGATCGTCCCACCGCCGTCTTCGCCGCGAACGACCTCTCGGCGCTCGCCTTCCTCGAGGTCGCCGCGGAGCGCGGCATCCGCGTTCCCGACGACATCTCCGTCGTCGGCTTCGACGACATCCCGGAGGCGTCGCGGCGTCGCACTCGCCTCACGACGGTGCAGCAGCCGATGGGGCGGATCGGGTCGACGGCGGCGGCGCTCCTGATGGCGCTCGTGCGCGGCGAGACCCCGGAGCAGACGCATCCGATCCTGCCGACCCGCCTCATCGAAAGAGCCACGACCGCGCCGCCGCCGCATCGCCTATGATTTTGTTGTTTTTCGCGACAAAATCTCTCGACGCGAGCAGGAGCAATCATGGGGCACGTGCGCAATCCGATCCTCGACGGCTGCCATCCCGACCCCAGCATCTGCCGCGTCGGCGATGAGTATTACCTGGCGACCTCGTCGTTCGAGTACCTCCCCGGCATCCCGATCCATCGCTCCAAGAACCTCGTCGATTGGGAGATCGTCGGGCACGCCATCGACCGCCCGGACCAGCTCGATCTGAGCGGGCTGCCGGGATCCCGCGGACTGTACGCGCCCAGCCTCCGCCACCACGACGGACGCTTCGTGGTCGTCTGCACTCTCGTCGGCGCCGAAGGGGACACGAGCGACCGCCGCCTCGGACACTTCGTCGTGACGGCGCAGGACCCCGCCGGGCCGTGGTCCGATCCGGTGTGGATCGAGGGGGCCGGAGGCATCGACCCCTCGGTGACCTTCGTCGACGGGCGCGTCTGGCTCTGCGGAACGCGCCTCGCCGAACCCGGCCGCTGGTCCGGTCAGACGGACGTCTGGCTGGTCGAACTCGATCCGGACTCCTTCCAGACGCTGTCGGAGCCGGTCGTCATCTGGCAGGGCGCGATGATCGGTGCGGTGTGGGCGGAGGGCCCGCACCTGTATCCGCGGCCCGGCGGCGGGTGGATGCTCGTCGCCGCGGAGGGCGGCACCTCGCGCGACCACGCCGTGTGCGTCGCCTACGCCGACGAGATCACAGGGCCGTACCGACCCGACCTCGCCAACCCCCGCTTGAGTCATCGCGACCTCGGGAACGAGGCGGAGATCGTCGACGTCGGGCACGCCGATCTCGTCGAGGGCCCGGACGGGAGGTGGTGGGCGACCGTCATCGCCGTCCATGCCGAGAACGGGGCGAACGGACTGCTCGGGCGGCAGACGCACCTCGTGCCGGTGGGGTGGGAGGATGGCCGCCCATTGTTCGCACCGGGGGTAGGGCGCGTCGAGCGCACGCTCGCCGATGACGCGCTCCCGGACCGCGCTGCGTCGGAGGAGTCGGCGGGTTTCCGGGACGACTTCGACGAAGCGGTTCTCGCGCGGGAGTGGACGGCGGTCGGCAGGATGCCGCACACCTTCGTCGACCTCGCGGCGCGGCCCGGCTGGGCGCGCCTCGCGGCGAGCGACGTCGATGCGTCGCGCGTCGGTGACCTCGCCTATCTGGGGCGCCGGTTGCCGGCGGAGCGGGGGTGCGTGCGGGCGGACGTCGAGTGGTCGCCGGGCGCACGGGCGGGGTTGCTGCTGCGCGTCTCGGAGGACGCCTTCTTCGAGGTGAGCGTCGGGGACGAAGACGTGGTCGTGCGGATCCGCGAGAAGGGCGAGATGCGGGTGCTGTGCGAGCGACGCCGTGACGATGCGACGGGCGCCTCGGATGCGACGGGCGCGGGTGCCGCTGCCCTGGAGATCGAACTCGACGGCTTCGCCGCGACGGCGCGGGTCGACGGCGTGGACCTCGCGCACGCCGATCTGCGGCGTCTCGCTCCCGACGGCGATGGCACGTTCGTCGGCGCGTGGGTCGGCGTGGTCGCCGTGGGCGCGGGCGTCGTCGACGTCGATGCGATCGAGATGCGGGCTCTGTCGTAGTCGCGGGCCGGCTCCCGGCTGCGGCCGCTGATCACGCCCGCGGTGCGTGCCGTGCAACCTCGGGGCGAGAAGCGAGGGCGGCGCCCGCGAGACGCAGCCAACGTATGGGGTCTGCGAGGGATGCCGTGCCCGAGCCGGCCAGGCGACTCAGTGACACCGTGGCGGCGAACGCGGAAGTGTCGGCCTCGGTGGCGATTCGCCCCGCCACGAGAACGGCTTCAGCACCGGCAGCGCGGCCTCGCTCCGCGACGAAGGCGGGAACCTTGCCGGCGGCCGACTGCCCGTCGTAGGCGCCTTCGCCCGTGATCACCATCTGTGCGCCGGCGAGGGCGTCGTCAAGACCGATGAGGCGTGCGACCTCGGTCGCGCCCGACGCGAGGCGCGCGCCCCACAGCGCCAGCGCGAATCCTGTTCCGCCGGCGGCCCCCGTGCCCGGTCCGAGAGGATCGGCCCACCCCCCGGTCAGCGCGGCGAAGCGCGCGAGAGCCCGATCAGCGAGGTCGAGTTCTGCGGCGGTCAGGCCTTTCTGTGGCCCGAACACGTGGGCTGCGCCGCGCGGTCCGGACAGCGGATTCGTGACGTCGCTGAGGACGATGGCCCCCTCCGGCGGAAGCGCGCGCAGGCCGCCGAGGTCGATCATGGCGGCCGCGTCGACTCCGCGCAATCCCGGCGCGCTCGGCGCCCCATCGGCATCCGTTACGACGGCGCCGAGCGCTGTCAGCAGCCCGACACCGGCGTCGGTCGACGAACTGGAGCCGATTCCGAGCACGAGGCGTCGCACACCGTGGTCGAGCGCCGCGCCGACGGCCTCTCCGAAGCCGAACGTGTCGGCATCCCACGGGCGCAGGTCGGCGCCGAGCAGCTCGATTCCGCTCGTGCTCGCGAGCTCGACGACCCCCGTGCCATCCGGAAGCAGCAGCCACGCGGCCTCGACCGCCCGACCGTGCGGGCCGCGCACCACGACCGGCATCCGCTGCGCCCCGGTGACCGCGGAGGCGAAAGACTCCAGGGTGCCTTCGCCGCCGTCGGCCATCGGCCGTACGACGATCTCGTCGCTCGGCCGCGCGTCCCGCCAGCCGGCGGCGACGGCAGCGCTCGCCTGAGCGGCGGTGATCGATCCTTTGAAGCTGTCGACTGCGATGACGATGCGGCTCATGTTCGCGGCGGCGTCGAGTCGCGGACGAGCACCTCGAAGGGGAGCGGCTCGGTCGAGGGCTCCCAGTCGTCGTCCGTCGCCGCCCGCAGCGCCGCGTAGCCGACGTCCTGCAGCGGGACGCGCACCGTCGTGAGTGCGGGTGTGAGATCGCGCGCCGAGGGGATGTCGTCGAATCCCGCAACGGCGATGTCGTCGCCGATCCTGCGCTCGGCGTCGCGCAACGCGGCGACGGCGCCGATCGCGATGATGTCGCTCACGCCGAAGACGACCGTGCCCACCTCGACGCCCGCCGCGAGGGCCTGCGTCATGAGGTCGTAGCCGGACGAGCGGCTGAAACCGCCCCGCAGCACCTGGACGAGTTCGCCGCCCGCAGCAGTGAATCCCCCCGTGAACCCCGCCACGCGCTGGTCGCTCGTCACGGTGCCGTCATCGGCCGCGAGCACCAGGGCACGGCGGTACCCCTGCCGTGCCAGCGCGCCACCCAACGCGCGCGCGGCACCGACGTTGTCGATGGTCACACTGCGCGGGGCGCTGCTGCCCGGTCCCAGTGCCACGACGCGGCCACCCGCCGCCGTGAGCTGCGCCAGCTCCGCGGAGAGCTCCTCCGAGTCGCCCGCCGAGGTGCGCGACGCCGCAAGGATCAGTGCCTGCGGGCGCTGGCCGCGTAGCGCCCGCACGAGCGCGACCTCGCGGACGGGATCGCGCTCGGTGATGGCGATCGTCACGATGAGACCGGCCTCGTCGGCTCCACGCGCGACGCCGGCAGCGATCTCGCCGAAGTACGGGTCGGCGATGTCGGCCACGAGCAGTGCCACGGTCGCCGAGGTGCCACGGGCGGTGGCCTGCGCCGAGAGGTTCGCCGAGTAGCCGAGTCGGTCGGCGGCCGCCTGCACGCGGTCGCGGTAGGAGTCGGCGACCTTCCTGCTCGAGCCGTTGAGCGCGCGCGACGCCGTCGCGAGCGACACCCCCGCCTCGCGAGCGACGTCGTGGAGGGTGACGGCGCCGGAGCGCGGGGTGGGAGATGAGGCGGTCACGATCGCGATTCTAGGCGGGGAGGTGCGGGGAGACGGCAGCGCCGAAGCCGGCGGCGGTGCGCCGCACCGCTTCCGCAGGGGCGGTGGCCCAGATCTCCTCGTTGAAGATCTCGACCTCGATGTCGCGGTCGTAGCCGGTCGCGATGACCGCCCGGGTGAGCGTGGCGAAGTCGATGACACCGTCGCCGGGGTAATGGCGCGACAGCAGCACGTCGGCGGCGAGGGGGGTCTTCCAGTCGCACACCTGGTAGGTCGCGATGCGCCCCTCGCGCCCGGCACGGGCGATGGATGCCAGGGCGTCGGGATCCCACCAGATGTGGAACGTGTCGACGGTCGCCCCGACAACTGCGGGGTCGAAGTCAGCCGCGATGTCGAGTGCCTGCCCGAGGGTCGAGACGACGCAGCGGTCGGAGGCATACATCGGGTGCAGCGGTTCGATCGCGAGCGTCACGCCCGCCGCCGCGGCGTGCGGGGCGAGCTCTCCGATCGCGTCCCGCACGCGTTCGCGCGCGCCGACGAGGTCGCGTGACCCCTCCGGCAAGCCCCCCGCGACGAGGACGAGTACAGCGGTCGACCCGGGCGCCCCGGCGGCGGCGAGGGTCGCGGCCTCCTCGATCGCGACGCGGTTGTCGTCGATCGAAGCGCGGCGGGCGGGGCCTTCGGGCATCGTGAAGAACCCGGATCGGCAGTGGGTCGTGAACCGCAGCCCGGAGTCGGTGAGCATCTGCGCCGCCGTGGCGAGACCGACCTCCTGCACGGGCTCACGCCACAGACCGATGGCCTGCACCCCGGCATCCGCCGTCACCCGCAGCGCGGTGGCGAGATCGGCGCGCTTGATCGTGGCCTGGTTGATGGACAGGCGCCGGTCCACGGCGCCGACGATCCCTGAGCCTGTCGAAGGGCGCGGGTCGCGGATGGTCATGCGGTCACTCCGTTCAGACGCAGCAGGTCGTTCCAGCGGGATGCCGCGAGGTCGGGCTGCTCGAAAGCCTTCGCTGTGTTCGCGAGCTCGACGATGCGGCTCAGGTGCGGCAGGCTCCGCGCCGAGTGCAAGCCCCCGACCATCTGGAACGCGCTCTGGTGGCCGTTGAGCCACGCGAGGAAGGCGACGCCGGTCTTGTAATAGAAGGTCGGCGCGGCGAAGATCTGCCGCGACAGTTCCTCCGTGGGCCCCAGGATCTCGAGGTATCGAGCCGGGTCTCGCTCGTCGAGGGCCTGAATCGCAGCGGAGGCGACGGGGGTGAGCGCCGCGAACGCGCCCAGGAGCGCGTCGGAGTGCTGCCGCGTCGCGCGCAGGTCGCGCTGCGGCTGGGGGGCATCCGGCACGTCGGCTCCGCCGATGAGGCCGACGTAGTTGAAGTCGTCGCCCGTGAACATGCGCACGCCCTCAGGCAGGCGTTCTCGCACGGCGACCTCGGATTCGGCGTTCAAGAGGCTCATCTTCACCCCGGCGATCTTCGCGGGGTTCTCGCGGATGATCTCGAGCAGCACGCCCGACGCGGTCGGCCAGTCGGTCGCCCCGAAGTACCCCTCGAGCTGCGGATCGAACGCCGTTCCCAGCCAGTGCAGCACGACGGGGCTGGATGCCGCGGCGAGCACCTCGCGGTACACGCGCCGGTAATCCGCTGCCGACTCAGCGGCCCGCGCGAGGTGGCGGGAGGCCATGAGCACGGGCCCCGCCCCCTGCTCTTCGGTGAAGTGCAGTTGCTCCTTGTACGCGTCGATCACACGGTCGAGGGTGATGCGCTCGTCCTCGACGTGGTCGGTGTTGACGCCGACGACGACCGCGCCGCCCGCATCGCGGGCGACCTCCGCCGAACGTGCGATCAGCTCACGGGTTGCCGCGGCATCCAGCCCCATGTTCCGCTGGGCGGTGTCCATCGCGTCGGCGACACCGAGCCCCCACGAGTACACGTTGCGCCGGAAGGCGAGGGTCGCGTCCCAATCGATGTCGGCGGGCCGGCCTGGCGTGTTGTCGGCGTGAGTCTTCGGCACGACGTGCGCCGCCGCGTACGCGACGCGCGAGCGTAGCGGCGCCATCGGTCGCGCATACCCGGATGTGTCCACGAGCGGCACGCGCCGGGTCGCGCCGTCGGGAGCGAGGAGGGTGAGGTCGGTCATCGGGGCGCCTCTCAGTGGAGCGTCAGCGCGTCGAGCGCGACCTTGCGGCCTTCGCGACTCGACTGGAGCCCCGCCTCCGCGAGCAGCACCCCACGGGCGCCGGCGAGCAGGTCGAACGGGTAGTCGGTGCCCTCGGCGAACGAGACGAGGAACTCCTCCCACTGCTGACGGAAGCCGTTCAGGAACACATCGTTGGTCGGCACCTGCTGCCAATCCGCGTCGTAGTCGTGCGTGTCCTCCAGGTCCGGGTTCCACACCGGCTTCGGCGTCGCGTTGCGCGGCTGGATCTTCGCGCCGAACAGCCCGACCACGGCCGAGCCGTGCGTGCCGTCGACGTGGAACTCGACGAGCTCGTCGCGGTTGACGCGCACCGTCCACGACGAGTTGATCTGCGCGACGATGTCGCCGTCCGCACCCTCGAGCTCGAAGACGCCGTACGCGGCATCCTCCGCCGTCGCCGTGTAGTGCTCGCCGCGCTCGTCCCAGCGGTCGGCGATGTGGACGGCCGCCTGCGCGTAGACCGACTTCACCTCGCCGAACAGGTTCTCCAGCACGTAGTTCCAGTGCGGGAACATGTCGACGATGATGCCGCCGCCGTCCTCGGTGCGGTAGTTCCACGACGGACGCTGCGCCGGCTGCCAGTCACCCTCGAACACCCAGTACCCGAACTCGCCGCGCACCGACAGGATGCGGCCGAAGAACCCGGAGTCGATGAGGCGCTTCAGCTTCTGCAGCCCCGGCAGATACAGCTTGTCGTGCACGACACCCGTCTTCACCCCGGCAGCGGCGGCGAGGCGCGCGAGCTCCAACGCCTCGTCGACCGACTCGGCCGTGGGCTTCTCGGTGTAGATCGTCTTGCCCGCCGCGATCGCCTTGCGCAATGCCGTCGCGCGGGCTTTCGTGACCAGGAAGTCGGCGTAGATCTCCCAGCGCGGGTCGGCAAGGGCGGCGTCGAGGTCGGTCGTGAAGTCCTCGATGCCGTGACGCGCCGCGAGCTCGGCGAGCTTCGCCTCGCTGCGACCCACGAGGAGGGGCTTGACCGTCAGCTTCGATCCGTCGGGAAGTTCGATGCCGGCCTGATCGCGGATCGCGAGGATCGAGCGGACAAGGTGCTGCCGGTACCCCATGCGGCCCGACACCCCGTTCATGATGATGCCGACCTCGCGGACGGACGGGGCAGTGGATGCCGCGGCACGGGCCGGGGCGGAAGCGGTGGCGATGGTCGTCTCGGTCACGAGGGTCGGTTCCTTTTTGTCGATGGAGGTGAGGATTATGTGGGTAAGCGCTTTCCGAGGTGATGATGCCACGCGGCATCCCCGTCACGCAATCCGCTTCAGAGTCGGGGAAGCGTGCGATCGCTCATGACGAACGCGGCGAACGCCGCGCAGCCGAGGGCGGGGAGGAGAAGAGGCGGCAGCATCCACGTCGTGGTCACGGTCAGGACGACCGCGGCCGACAGGTACGCGAGCCCGATCGGTCGACGGGCCAGGGTCCGCGGCGCGTCCCGCACCGCGGACCTCCAGCGGCGGGACACTCCCCAGTGCCCCGCCGCCATGAGGAGCGCTGCTCCGCCCAGCACGAGCCCGCCCGCGCCGACGATGCCCACGGCGACGGCGAGGGGACCCGCGCCGAGCGCTCCGCTCAGGGCGAAGGTCACGTCGAACGCGAGGATCACTGCCGCCGCGGCGGCGCAGATCCCCACGAGCACGCCCCCCGCGAGTGCGCTGCGCACGTCGGCCCAGAACAGCCGCAGCGAGGAGTCCTCCGCGCGCGCATAGCGGCGAAGGTGCGCGGCCCCGGCGGCGAGGCCCGCGGGCAGCGTCACGACCGCGACACCGACGAGGCCGACGAGCAGCCCCACGAGCATCACCTCCCCGAAGAGGGCGAATCCGCCCGCGCCGCCCGGGTAGCGCCCGATGGGACGCTCCTCGCGCACGGGGCCTGCTCCCGAGCGCTCTCCGCGTCGGCGTATCGCGGTCTGCTGCCTGGTCTCGGTCGACATGACATCACCCCTTGAGGCCCTGAGTGGCGACTCCGTCGACGAGGAAGCGCTGGAACACCAGGAAGAACAGCAGGACCGGCACCAGTGCGATGAAGGATGCCGCCACCGTCGCCCCGTAATCGGAGGTCGACGTCTGGTCGTTGTAGAGGCGGAGTGCGATCGGCAGCGGGTAGTTCTCGGGGCTCGTCAGGTATAGGAGCGGTCCGAGGAAGTCGTTCCACGACCAGATGAAGGCGAAGATCGCGCACGTGATGAGCGCCGGCTTGATCAGCGGCAGGATGATCGACCAGAAGATGCGGACGTGACCCGCGCCGTCGATGCGCGCCGCCTCATCCATATCGCGCGGCATCTGCCGCACGAACTGCACCAGCAGGAACACGAAGAACGCTTCGGTCGCGAGGAACTTCGGCAGGATCAGCGGCCAGAACGTGTCGACCATGCCGAGATTGTTGAAGAAGATGTACTGCGGAATGATCACGACGTGGAACGGCAGCAGCAGCGTGCCGATCATCGCGGCGAAGAGGATGCCGACGCCGCGGAACTGCACGCGGGCGAAGGCGTACGCGGCGAGCGACGACGAGAACAGGATGCCGACGACCGCCGAGACCGCGAGGAGCAGCGAGTTGCGGAAGAAGGTCGACAAGGGCACCCCCGCGATCCCCTCGATGACCTTGAGGTAGTTGTCGAATGTGGGATTGCGCGGCAGCAGGCTCATGCTGAACCCGAACTCGCTGTTGTCCTTGAACGTCGCGAGGAACAGCCACACGAGGGGGTAGAGGACCACGGCCGTCAGCGCGATGAGCGCGATGAACCAGGCGATCGTCTTCCAGGTCTTGCGGGAGAGGCGTCGCCGCGTCGGCGCGGCCGCTGTCACAGGAAAGCTCATCGGTTGTCTCCGGCGTAGTGCACCCAGCTTCTCTGGGTGCGGAAGAGGATGAAGGCGATGATCGCGACCACCACGAGAAGCACCCACGCGATCGCCGCCGCGTAGCCCATCTGGCCGTCGCTGAATCCGCGCTTGTAGAGGTAGAGCGTGATGAAGTTCGTCATCCCCGCCGGGCCGCCCGACCCGTTCGAGATGATGTACGCCGAGGCGAACACCTGGAAGGCGTGGATGAGTCCGAGCAGGAGATTGAAGAAGATCACCGGGGAGAGCATCGGCAGCGTGACAGTGCGGAAGCGCTGCCACGCGTTCGCGCCGTCCATTTCGGCGGCTTCGTAGAGCTCGCGCGGCACCTGCTTGAGCCCGGCGAGGAAGATCACCATCGTCGCGCCGAACTGCCACACGGCGAGCAGGATCATCGCCGGCAGGACGAGGGCCGGGTTGCCGATCCACCCGCCCAGGTTGATGCCGAACAGATTGAGAGAGGTGTCGACAGGGCCATCGGTGGCGAACATGGCCCGCCACACGATCGCCACCGAGACCGACCCGCCGATGAGGCTCGGAGCGTAGAACGCGGAGCGGAAGAACCCCGCCCCCTTGTCTCGGTAGTTGAGGAGCATCGCCACCGCGAGCGCGGCAGCGAGAGTGATCGGCGTGCCGACCAGCACGTAAACGAGCGTGATCTGCGCCGACTGGAGGAACGGCTCGTCATCGGTGAAGAGACGGATGTAGTTGTCGAACCCGACCCAGCGCGGCGGTGTGAAGATGTTGTACCGCGTGAACGAAAGGTAGAGAGAGTAGGCCATCGGCAGGAGTGTCAGGCCGAAGAACCCGATGAGCCACGGGATGAGGAATCCGAGGCCGGCCCAGGTCTCGCGCTGCGCGCGGGCGCGCTGCTCCGGTCGAATACCGGCTCGGTTCTCGCGCCGCTGGTGCGCGGGCGGCCGGCGCTTGTCGGCCGTGGTGACGGCCTCTGTCGCGGTGATGGTCACGAAAACTCCTGGGACGTGTGTGGGGAGGGAGGTCGGTCCCGGGTGCGTGTGCACCCGGGACCGCGCACTCACTGGTTGAGGACCACCTTCATCTCGCTGAAGAACTGCGAGACGGCGTCATCGACCGTGAGGGTTCCGTACTGGAGCTCGCGGGCGAGCTGGGTGAACTTCTCGTCGAGCGTTCCGTAGCCGACGACGGGCATGGGCGGCGGGTCGCCGATACGGTCGGCGACGGATGCCTCGTAGTCGCGCACCTGCTGGCTCAGCGGGTTGAGGTCGGCGGCTTCGAGCGCTGTCGTCGACGCGGGCAGGCCGCGGTTCGTGCCGAAGATCTTGCCGGACTCAGGCGAGTTGATGAGGAAGTTCACGAGCGTCGCCGACGCCTCCGGCGCATCGGTGTTGGCGGCGATCGCGTGCAACATGGCGGGCTTCATGTAGAGGTCCTTCGCGCCCTCCTTCGTGACGGGCGGCGCCTGCAGGCCGAGCTCGGTGTAGTCGGCGCCGAGGCCCGCGAGGTAGTTCGCGCCGAAGTTGTCCCAGATGAGGTCGGCAGCAGTCAGCGCCGAGTCGAACCCGACCTTGGGGGCGACTTCTTCGAGGCGCTGGGAGGGGATCACCGCGTCGTTCTCGCGCAGGTCGTTGGTGGAGTTCCAGAACTCGGCGAGACGCTTCTCGTCGAAGCCAGGCGTGCCGTCTTCGGAAAAGAGCTCTTTGCCCTCGGCACGCAGCTGCAACTCGAAGTTCTGGATGCGGATGCCGTAATCGGTGCCCCCCCAGAACGCCCCGCCCGCGCCCTGGCTGACCTTCATCAGCCAGTCGCGGTAGTCGGCCCAGTCGCCGCCCGCGAAGTCCTCGACGCCGGCGCGCTCGAGGAGCACAGGGTTCGTGAATAGACCCCACACGTTGGTGGACGTCGGGATCGCGTAGGTTGCGTCGCCGACGACGCCCGTCGAGAGCACCTCGTCGGACAGCGGCTCGGTGTCGATGATTCCCCCTAGGTAGGGAGTCAGATCCAGCAGAAGCCCGTTCTCGGAGTACTGGCGCAGGTACGAGTAGTCGAACTGCATGACGTCGGGGAGGTTCTTGCCCGCCGCTTCGGTCTGGCGCTTCTCCCAGAACTGGGGGAAGTCGAGGAACGTCGTGTTGACGGTGATGTTCGGGTACTTCTCGTTGAAGGCGGCGATCGCCTGGTCGTACAGGCCGGCGCGCACGTCGTTGCCCCAGAAGGCGAGGTCGATGGTGACCTTCTCGTTCGGGTCGAACGTCGCGGCGGGGGCGGCCGTGCCGCCACACCCGGCGAGGGCCAGCGCGGCGCCCGTGGCGAGCCCCAGCGTGGCAAGCGCTCTCTTGATGGTGAACATCCTTGTCCTTTCTCGAACGTCACTGTTCTCATGCTGCGGACGTCCGATGTCCGTGTGCTGTGTCGCTCTCATTATGGGAAAGCGTTTACCCCAAGATACAGCGAGTATTGCGAGGACGCAACAACAAATTTCAGATCGCGGGGAGCGGAGCGAGGGATTCCAGCGCGGCAGCGATGCGGGGCGCCGCGTCACGGTCGCCGTCGACGATTGCGACGGCGTACTGGAATGCGGCGGTCTCGGCGGGTGCGACCGTCTGCTCCGCGTGGAAGAACGGAGCCGGGCACAGCGCCGCGAACTCCTCGGTGCGCGCGAACCACTCCACGGGTCGCGCCGGTGCGGCGCCCGTGTCCTTCATCAGAATCAGCGAGGTCGCGTCGACCCCGTCGTGCCGGCCTTCGAAGGCCGCCCACTCCTGCCGGCTGCCGCGCACGTCGTCGCCCGTACCGACGCCGCCGGGCGTCACGATCGTGCCGCCCGCGAAGGAGCGCGGTCCGCGCCAGAACAATCCGCCGTAGCCCGCGTTCGCACGGCCGCGCGTCGTCGGCGAGCCGAGCGGAATCGCGCGATCGGTCACGTTCGTCATCGCGTGCGAGAACGTGAGTGCCCAGGCATCCTCATCGAGAAGTCGCGCCGTCACCGTGCGCATCTCGGTGAACATCGTCTCGCCCGATTGCGTGATCCACGCGAGGTCGTGAGCGAACCGCACGCCGCCGCCGGTCGACGCGAGGTCGGAGACGCCCACGTGCCGCTGCGCGCCGTTGTTCGGCAGGTCCACGTACCCCTGGCCGCGCACGTACGTCCCTCCGCCCCAGAAATTCTCGTTCTCGACGATCGGCAGGGCCCAGGCGAGACCCGTATGCCAGACGTGGTCCCAGGGGCGGAAGGCGGTCACGACGTGGCCCGCGAGAGTGCGGACGGGGTGCGCGTACGGTTTCGGCGACTCGATCTGCGGCGTATCGGGGGCGAAGACGTAGCGCAGCACCTCGGTGCCGTTCGCCACGACGGTCAGGGCGTGGCCGTCCGCATGCGCCTGCATCACGCGGGTGCAGCCGCCGTGTCGGGGGTGGCGGCGAAGGGGCGCATATCGCTGACCGGGCTCGCGAATCCCGTGCGGTGGGTCGCGTGCGTGGCGAGGTCGTCGGGCGCGATCACCGCTCCGCCCGCGGCGGACGACGCATAGATCGCCGCGACGATCTCGAACGACCGGCGCTGTTCCCGGGCGATCTCGGGCAACGCGCCGCCCGTCGCAAGAGCGGCGAACACCTCGCGGAGGAACGGCGCGTGGTTGCTGCGCTCGCCCTCGGTGGGGAACCGCCACTCGTCGGCCTGCGCCTCATACCCGGGCGCCGGTGTGATCGACCAATTCTCGAGACCGTGCGTGTAGAGGTGGTCGACCGTGACGGTCGCCCGTTGCGTGTCGATGCGGATGGAGCTCGTCTGTCGGGGGGAGACGGCGCTCGTCGTCGCCTGAGCGACGACTCCGTTCGCGAACGTGATCGTCGCTGTCGAGGCATCCTCGGTTTCGGTCTCTCTGTCGAGACGCCAGATGCGACCCTGGACGCTCGTCCAGTCGCCCATGAGGTGTGCCAGAAGGTCGATCTGATGGATGCCGTGACCGAGGGTCGTTCCGCCGCCTTCGGTCTGCCACTTCCCTCGCCACGGCGCGGCGAAGTAGTCCTCGTCGCGGTACCACAACGTCTCGCAGGTCGCGAGCAGGGGCCGCCCGAGGGCCCCCGACCGCAGGAGGTCCGCGACGTGTGCCGCCGCCGTGCCCGAGCGCTGCTGGAAGACGACGACGAGCTGGCGGTCGGCGCGGTCTGCAGCCGCGATCATCTCCTCGAACTCGTCGAGCGAGGGCGCGGGTGGCTTCTCGACGATGACGTGCGCGCCCGAGGCCAGCGCGGCGAGCGACTGATCACGGTGGGCGACGGGCGGGGTGCAGATGATGACGACGTCGGGGTGCTCTGCCTGCAGGAGTGCGTCGAGGTCGTTGTAGACGACGGGTGATCCCCAGCGGGCGGCGAAGGCGTCGGCCGTGCTGCGCACCGCGTCGACGACGGCGACGATCTCGGCGTGCGGGTCGTCGGCGATCGCAGCAGCGTGCAGGTGGGCGACGACGCCCGTGCCGACGATGGCGCATCGTTGCGGAGTGCTCATAGGGGCGAGTCTACGGAGAAAGATGGGAAAGCGCTATCCCAATCGTCGCTGGTTTCGTCAGAACCCCAGGCGCGCGAGGTGGTCGTTGACGAACACGCGGCGCGGGTCGAGGCGATCGCGAAGTGTGGTCATGTCCGCCCAGCGCGGGTAGAGCGGCGCGAGATCGGTGCGTGCGTGCAGCTTGCCCCAGTGCGGGCGGGCGACGGGCGGCAGGGCGGCCTCGAGGAGGGGCAGGAACTCCTCCACGGCCGGCTGGTCCGGCCGCCACGTGAAGTGGAACGCGACGCAGTCGCGCTCGAACGCGGGGCTCAGCCACAGCTCGTCGGCGGCGACCGTGCGGATCTCGCAGACCTGCAGCAGCGCGGCGATCCGCGAGTCGGAGTTCCCTGCCAGAGCGCGCAGCGCCGCGATGGCGTCCGGAGCGTCTGAGCGCGGCAGGAGGTACTCGGACTGCAGTTCATCGCCGTTCGACGGGGTGAACTCCTGACGGAAGTGCGGCAGCCGGTCGCCCGCCGGTCCGGGTGCGTCGAGCTGGACGGTGCAGGCCGACGCATCGACGCCGGGCAGGGGATGCCGCGGACCGTCGGCCGGCGTCGCGCCGAGAGCGCGCAGGGCCTCCTCGGGCGACGGATCGCTGTCGACGCGCTTCACCCAGATCTGATCGATCGCGTCGGCGCTTCGCCACGTCGTGAACAGGCTCACGCTGTACCCGAGTGACGTCACGGCGTCGAGGTCGCTGGCGACCTCGTCCCAGCGTGCGCCCTCGTAGACCCGCTGGCGCACCGTGAAGGCGGGCACGAGATCGAGTTCGACGTCGGTCACCGCGCCGAGCGCGCCGAGGTTCACGACGGCGCCGTCGAAGTCGGGGTCCCCGCGCCGCAGGGTGAGCTCGCCGCCGTCGGCGGTCATCAGGGTCAGGGCGCGGACGGCGCCCGCGAGACCCTGATTGCGATCGCCGGATCCGTGCGTCCCGGTCGCGACGGCACCCGCGACCGAGATGTGCGGCAGGGAGGCCATGTTCGCGAGCGCGTAGCCCTCGGCATCCACCGCCCGCGCCACCTCGCCGTACGTCAGCTGCCCCGAGACGCGGGCGACGCCCGCTGCGCGGTCGATCTCGCACAGCCGCGGCATGCGCTCCAGCGAGATGAGGGTGCCCGGGGTGTCGGCGATCGTGTTGAACGAATGGCGAGAGCCGAGCACACGGGCCGACGTGCTCTCGCCGATCACATCCGCGAGCTCCTGCCGCGAAGCCGGGCGCGCGATGTGCGCGGCGGCGTAGGTGAGGTTGCCCGCCCAGTTGCGCAGCGTCGTCACGACGTGGCCCCCGCGAGGGCGGCGGCCGCCTGGCGGGCGGCCCCGAGCGCGACGTACTCGGCGGGTTCGGGGCACTCCACCGGCACACCGAGGACGAGCGGGGCGATCTCGCGGACGGCCGCGGAGCGTGCCCCTCCGCCGATCAAGAGGGCGCGGGAGGTCGGCACGCCGAGCGCGCGAATGGCGTCGACGCCCGCGGCGAGGCCCGACAGCATGCCCTCCACGGCGGCTCGGGCGAGGTTCTCGCGCGTCGTCGAGGCGAGGGTCATGCCCGTGAGTTCGGCGGTCGCGTCGGGGAGGTTCGGGGTGCGCTCGCCCTCGAAGTAGGGGAGGAGGCGCAGGCCCCCGGCGCCGGGTTGCGCCTCGAGGGCGAGCGCGCTGAGCTCCGCGTGGTCGACACCGAGCAGGCGCGCGATCGCGTCGAGGACGCGCGCGGCGTTGAGCGTCGCGACGAGCGGCAGGAACGCGCCGTCCGCCGACGCGAACCCGGCGACCGTGCCGCTGTCGTCGATCGTCCGCGCGGCACTCACGGCGAAGATCGTGCCGCTCGTCCCGATCGAGACGACGACGTCGCCGACGGCGGCGCCGACACCGAGCGCGGCGGCGGCGTTGTCGCCCGCGCCGGGCGCGACGCGGCGGGCCGCGGCATCCGGCACCCACTCGTCCGCGGCGAGCACGCGCGGCAGCGTCGCGTCGTGGCCGAGTGCCGCAAAGAGCAGCTCGCGGTCGTAGTCGCCGGTCGCGGGGTTCCAGTACCCCGTCCCCGAGGCGTCGGAGCGGTCCGTGACGAGTTCGTCGAACGCGGGAAGTACGCCGTCCGCGACCGGGCCGTAGCCGCGCAGGCGCCAGGTGAGCCAGTCGTGCGGCAGGGCGACGGCCGCGACGCGTGCGGCATTGTCCGGCTCGGCATCCCGCAGCCAGCGGAGCTTCGTGATCGTGAAGGATGCCACGGGCACGAGCCCCGTCCGGCGGGCGAGCTCATCGGCGCCGAACTCGGCGATGAGGTCCGCCGCGGCCGGCGCCGAGCGGGTGTCGTTCCACAAGAGGGCGTCGCGCACCACCTCGCCGTGCTCGTCGAGGGTGACCATGCCGTGCTGCTGGCCGCCGATCGCCCACGCGGCGACGTCGTCCATGCCGCCGGCATCCGCGATCGCCGTCTGCAGCGCCGACCACCACGCCGCGGGGTCCACGCTCGTGCCGTCGGGGTGGCTCGCGCGCCCCTCGCGGACGATCGCGCCCGTCGCGGCATCCATGATCACGACCTTGCAGGACTGCGTCGACGAGTCGACGCCCATCACGAGTGCCATCGCGGCATCCTTTCGTTTCGTCATCCCTCCCGCGAGACCGCGCTTTCTCAGCGAGACCGGACGTCTGGATGCCGGGTCTCGCTGAGAAATGCGGGTCTCGCGGAGGCGGGGTGGGTCAGCGCGCGCCGAGCAGGTGCTCGGTCGCGAGCTGCTGCAGGCGGACGAATCCGAAGCCCTTGCCGCCCAGGTACGCGTTCGCGTCGAAGTCCTCGTAGGCGGAGCGGTCGGCGACGAAATCGTCGTACGTCTCGCCCGCGGCGAACGTCGGCTCGGCGAGCTCGGCGACGCGCGCGGCCGTGAGCGCCTCCTGCACCTCGGGGTCGGCGCGGAAGGCCGCGGCGCGCTCCTTGAGCAGCAGGTACGTGCGCATGTTCGCGGCGGCCGAATCCCACACGCCGGTCTCGTCCTCGGTGCGGCTCGGCTTGTAGTCGAAGTGGCGCGGGCCCGTGTAGGCCTGGCCGCCTCCGACGCCGCCGTTCTCGAGCAGGTCGACGAGAGCGAACGCGTTGTGCAGGTCGCCGTGCCCGAAGACGAGGTCCTGGTCGTACTTGATGCCGCGCTGGCCGTTCAGGTCGATGTGGAAGAGCTTGCCGTGGTACAGCGCCTGCGCGATGCCGGCGGCGAAGTTGAGCCCCGCCATCTGCTCGTGGCCGACCTCGGGGTTCAGGCCCACGAGTTCGGGGCGCTCGAGCGAGTCGATGAAGGCGAGCGCGTGGCCGACCGTGGGGAGCAGGATGTCGCCGCGGGGCTCGTTCGGCTTCGGTTCGATCGCGAAGCGCAGGTTGTAGCCCTTCGCCACGACGTAGTCGCCGAGGAAGTTGACGGCCTCGCGGTAGCGCTCGAGCGCCTGGCGGACATCCTTCGCGGAATCGTACTCGGCGCCCTCGCGGCCGCCCCACATGACGAACGTCTCCGCACCGAGCTCGGCGCCGAGGTCGATCTGGCGCAGCACCTTGCGGATCGCGAAGCGGCGCACGTCGCGGTCGTTCGAGGTGAACCCGCCGTCCTTGAAGACGGGCGCGGAGAACAGGTTCGTCGTGACCATCGGGATCTTCAGGCCCGTGGCATCCAGCGCGCCCTTCAGGCGATCGATCTGGTTCTGCCGCTCCGCATCGGTCGAGCCGAACGCGAACAGGTCGTCGTCGTGGAAGGTGAGGCCGTAGGCGCCGAGCTCGGCGAGCTTCTCGACCACGTGGACGACATCGAGGGGATGCCGCGTGGGCCCGCCGAACGGATCGGTGCCGTTGTACCCGACCGTCCAGAGGCCGAAGGTGAACTTGTCGGCGGGGGTGGGGACCGGACCGGACATGGGCGTGCTCCTTTGCGGAAGAGTTTGTTGTTGAAGACAACGTATATCAGGAGGGCGGGCGTGTCCACCCCTTTTCCAGGCGTAGACGCCGCCTATGGTGGACGGATGGAGACAGCGGGAACGACCGGCGAGGGGATGCGGCGGGCCAATCTGTCGCGCGTGCTGCGGCTCGTCCACGAACAGGGTCCGCTGTCGCGCGCCGTCCTCACCGACCGCACAGGGCTGAACCGATCGACGATCGCCGCCCTCGTCGGCGACCTCGCCGACGCCGGTCTCGTCGTCGAGGGCGCTGCCGAGGCGCTCGGCCGCGTCGGGCGGCCCTCGCCGCAGGTCACGGCCGCCCGCGACGTCGTCGCGATCGCGGTGAATCCCGAAGTGGATGCCGTGACGATCGCCGCGATCGGCCTCGACCTCGGCGTCGTCGCACGCGATCGCATCGAGGGGGACGCCCTCATCGACGCGGCGGGCGTCGCCGACCTCGTGGCGGAGCAGATCCGCACGTGGCGCGGCGGCGCGCTGGCGACGTGCCGCATCGCCGCCGTGGGCATCGCCGTGCCCGGCCTCGTCTCGGCATCCGACGGTCTCGTTCGGCGGGCGCCGCACCTCGAGTGGACGGATGCCCCGCTGCGCGAGCAGGTCGCCCGGGCGACTCATCTCGCGACCGTGATCGACAACGACGCCACCCTCGGCGCCCTCGCCGAACACCTCTCCGGAGCGGGCCGCGGCGCCCGCGATCTCGTCTACGTCAACGGCGGAGCGAGCGGCATCGGCGCCGGCCTCGTCATCGGCGACCGGCTCGTCCGCGGCGCGGGCGGGTACGCCGGTGAACTCGGGCAGAACCGCCCCGGGATCGTCGCCGCCGGCGACCGGCGATCGGGGCCCGGCGGGGTGCTCGAGGACGAGGTCAGCCGTGCACGGCTCCTCGCCGCCGTCGGGCTGCAGGCCGGCGACGAGCAGACGCTGGAGGCGGCGATCCACGCGGCGATCGCGGCGGGCGGGGTCGAGGTTCGCGACGAAGTCGAGCGCCAGCGGCGCATCCTCGCGACGGCGCTCGCGAACGTCGTCAACGTGCTGAACCCCTCCGCCGTCGTCCTGGGCGGCTTCCTCGCGACGCTGCTCGGCTACGACGCGGACGGGCTGCTCGCCGACGTCGCGACAGAGGCGATGGCGATGAATGCCGAGGACCTGCAGATCCTGCCCGCGGCGCTCGGCCCGGATCGGCTGCTCGTGGGCGCCGCCGAGATGGCGTTCGCGGCGCTCATCGACGATCCCCTCGGCGTCGAGATCGAGGCGCGCCGAGCCTGAGTGCGTGGCCGCTACGCGTCAGCGGCCGGTCCAGGCCCACTGGTCGTAGTTCTTGCCAGTCAGCAATTCCATAGCGTCACGTGCCTCGACGGTGACGTCGGCCTTCGACCCGCCGGCGCGCAGGCGCTCGATCTCGCTGATGATGAGCGCGTGATTCTGCCGGTTCAGGCGGAAGGTGATCGCGTTCCAGAGCAGCAGGACGAACAGGCCGCCGATGAGGAAGACGAGAAGCCCGGCGACATAGCCGGCGACGGTGTCAGGCTGCTGTTCCGGTGTCGGCAGCTTGCCGTCGATCTTCTCCGTGCGGAGTCCGCCGATCTGCAGCACGACGCCGACGAGCACCGTGATGACGACCGCCGAGGCCTTGCGGTAGAAGGTCATGACACCGGCGAAGATGCCCGCGCGCTTCTCCTTCGAGATGATCTCATCGAGATCGGGGATGAATGGGTACACGTTCCACGGCAGGAAGCCGATTACCGAACGGCCCAACTGGAACACGATCGACACTGCGACGAGCACCGTCATGATCGCGTTGTGCGGGATGGCGTCCTGCGTCAGGTACAGCACACCGTACGCGATCATCGCGATGAGACCGGTGGAGACCCCCACGATGTACAACGGGCGGGCGCCGAACCGGATGAACAATCCACCGAGGAAGGGTGCCAGGAACCAGCCGACGATCGAGAGCGAAAGGAGGATGTAGCCGTCGGTCGTCGTCTGGCCGGCCGCGATCAGCGAGTACGTCGCGAAGTACAGGAAGATCGTGTTGAAGGCGTCGATCGCGCCGTACGTTGCGAAGTAGAGCACGAGGTGCTTGCGGAACGTCTTGATGCGCAGTGTCGTGCCGACGGCGGCGAATGTGGCGACGATTCCCTGGAAGGGCGACAGCTTCGCCTCTTCGTCGAGCTTCTGCATCGCGATCTCATCGAGGGGCTGCTCCCACGTGGAGAAGAAGGCGATCAGCAGGATCACCGCGCCGAACGCGCCGTAGAGGATGCCGGTGTAGAGGTAGGTCGCGGGGTCGTCGGGGCCGAGCTGCGTCATGAGCCACGCCGGGATGATCGTCGTCAGCGACGAGGAGACGGCCGCGATCCACATGCGGAACGTGCCCATCTTTGTGCGCTGCACATAGTCGTTGGTCATGTCCGTCGGCAGTGTCTCCCACGGGATCACGATCATCGTGAAGATGAGCTCGAAAACGACGAGCGTGACGATGTAGTAGAGCGGGCTCGCCCCCGTGACCCATAGCAGGATGTACGACAGTGAGAGCGGAGCGCCGACCAGGAGGAAAAATCGGCGCCGACCGAACCGCTTTCCGAGCTTGGTGCGAGCGAAGAGGTCCGAGATGCGCCCCATGAGTGGCGACGCGACCGCGTCGATGATCAAGCGCCCGGTGACGATGATGAACGCCGCCATGAGGGGATCGATCCCGGCGAACGTCGTGTAGAAGAACAGCAGCGAGCCGCCGATGAAGCCGCTCGTGCCCGCGACGAACATGTCGACCGAACCCCAGCCAAGGGCGCGGTGCAGGCCCACGCGCCCGGCGGCCTTATCTGTGAGGAAGGGAGCCTTGATCGCGTGGGCGACGCGATGCATGACGTCGGAATCCTCGGTATCGGAGCGGGTCATGCTTAGCCTTCTCTCGTCTGCGGTTTCCGAGCCGGCTGCGATCTCCGGAACCTGTGGCGAATAAGTCTTTTTCGACAACAAATATGTAGTGTACCCGGACCGTCGTCCGCTCTCGGCTCCCATATCAACCCGAGTGCGCGACGTCCAGGGGTCACCCCGGATATCGGCCCGAAACGTGCACACCCTAGGCTGATCGGCAGACGACACGGGAGGCTCCACATGCAGGTATGGCCCGGATCCGCGTACCCGCTCGGGGCGACCTTCGACGGCAGCGGCACGAACTTCGCGCTGTTCAGCGAAGGCGCCGAGAAGGTCGAGCTGTGCTTGTTCGGCGACCGCGGCAAAGAGACGCGCGTCGAAATGCGCGACGTCGACGCGCACGTCTGGCACGCCTACCTGCCGACGGTCCAGCCCGGCACGCGCTACGGCTATCGCGTGTACGGCCCCAACGACCCCGCGCAGGGGCTGCGGTTCAACCCGAACAAGCTGCTGCTCGACCCCTACGCCAAGGCCGTGGAAGGCCAGATCGGCTGGAACCAGTCGGTCTTCGGCTACACCTTCGGCGACCCCGACTCGCGCAACGACGACGATTCGGCGGCCGCCATGATGAAGGGGGTCGTCATCAACCCCTACTTCGACTGGGCGGGCGACCGTCAGCCGAAGACACCGTACGCCGAAACCGTGATCTACGAGGCGCACGTGAAGGGCCTCACCGAGCGGCATCCCGACATTCCCGAAGAGATCCGCGGCACGTACAGCGCGATCGGGCACCCCGTGATCATCGAGCACCTCAAGCGCCTCGGCGTCACGGCGATCGAACTCATGCCCGTGCACCAGTTCGTCAACGACTCCACGCTCCAGGAGAAGGGGCTGTCGAACTACTGGGGCTACAACACGATCGCCTTCCTCGCGCCGCAGAACACGTACTCCTCGGCCGGCCAGCGCGGGCAGCAGGTGCAAGAGTTCAAGGGGATGGTGCGGGCCCTGCACGCGGCGGGCATCGAGGTCATCCTCGACGTCGTGTACAACCACACCGCCGAGGGCAATCACATGGGTCCCACCCTGTCGATGCGCGGCATCGACAACGAGGCGTACTACCGCCTCGAGCAGGACGACAAGCGGTACTACACCGACTACACCGGCACCGGCAACAGCATGAACGTCGGCAACCCGCACACGCTGCAGCTCATCATGGACTCCCTCCGGTACTGGGTGCTCGAGATGCACGTCGACGGCTTCCGGTTCGATCTCGCCGCCACGCTCGCGCGGGAGTTCTACGAGGTCGACAAGCTCGCCGCCTTCTTCGAAATCGTGCAGCAGGACCCGGTGATCAGCCAGGTCAAGCTCATCGCCGAGCCCTGGGACATCGGCCCCGGCGGGTACCAGGTCGGCAACTTCCCGCCCCAGTGGACGGAGTGGAACGGCAAGTACCGCGACACGGTCCGCGACTTCTGGCGCGGTGAGCCGTCGACCCTCGGCGAGTTCGCGTCGCGCCTGACCGGCTCGGCCGATCTGTACGAGCACGACGGGCGGCGGCCCGTGGCATCCATCAATTTCGTCACCGCCCACGACGGCTTCACGCTCCGCGATCTCGTGTCGTACAACGAGAAGCACAACGACGCCAACGGCGAGGACGGCAACGACGGCGAATCGCACAACCGCTCCTGGAACGGCGGCGTGGAAGGCCCGACCGACGACCCGGCGGTCCTGAAGCTCCGCGCCCGCCAGCAGCGGAACTTCCTCGCGACGCTGCTGATCAGTCAGGGCGTGCCGATGATCGCGCACGGCGACGAGCTCGGGCGCACGCAGGGCGGCAACAACAACGGCTACGCGCAGGACAACGAGATCACGTGGGTCGACTGGGAGCACGTCGATCAGCCGCTCATCGAGTTCACCGCCGCACTCACCCGCCTGCGCCGCGAGCACCCGACCTTCCGGCGCAGCCGGTTCTTCAACGGTCGCCCCGTACGCCGCGAGGCGGGTGCGCCCGTCCCCGACATCGCGTGGCTGCGGCCCGACGGCACGGAGATGCAGCCGGATGACTGGGACTCGGGCTTCGGGCGCGCGATCGGCGTATTCCTGAACGGCGACGGCATCCGCGAGCGCGACCGGCGGGGCCAGGAGATCCACGACCAGCACTTCTTCGTGCTGTTCAACGCCGGCGACGACGACGTGCAGTTCACGATCCCGAAGGCGGAGTTCAGCCCCGAGTGGGAGGTGCTCGTCGACACGGCGGGCGAGCGCGCCGACGAGGCGCCGCTGCACGGCGGCGACACGGTCGACGTTCCGGCGCGATCGCTCATGGTGCTGTGCCAGCACGAACCCGACGTGCCTGAGGTGGACCACTCGGTCGCCGCGTCGCTCGCGGCGCTCACGACGCCCATCGACATCGTCCCGGCGCCCGCTCCGCAGGCCGAACTCCCCCATTGATCGACGTGAGTCATCGACGGGGGAGTGCGCCCGCATCGACCTACCGTCTGCAGGTGCGCGCGGAATTCGACCTGGATGCCGCGGCGGCGGTCGTGCCGTACCTGCGTGACCTCGGCGTGGACTGGGCGTATCTCTCCCCGATCCTGCAGGCCGCATCGGGGTCGGCCCACGGGTACGACGTCGTCGACCCTACCCGCGTCGACGAGGCGCGCGGGGGTGCGGCGGGGCTCGCGCGGTTCGCGGCTGCGGCGCGGGCGGCGGGTCTCGGCATCCTGGTCGACATCGTCCCCAACCACCAGGGCGTCGCGACCCCCGCGGAGAACCCGTGGTGGTGGGACGTGCTGACCCACGGGGAGGCGTCGCGCCACGCCGACGCGTTCGACATCGACTGGCGATACGGCGGCGGCCGCGTGCGGTTGCCGGTGCTCGGCGGGGAACTCGACGAGGTGCTCGCGCGCGGCGAGATCGAGGTCGCGCCGCCCGCCGAGGGTGCACTCGTCTCACGCGAGGGTGCACTCGTTTCACGCGAGGGTGCACTGGCGCCGTTCGGGACCGCCACATACTTCGATCTCACGCTGCCGCTCGCCCCGGGCACGGCGCCGCTGCAGCCGACGACGGATGCCGCCGCCGTTCGCGACGTGCTCGCGAGGCAGCATTGGGAGCTCTGCTTCTGGCGGCGGGAGGCACAGCTCCTGAACTACCGCCGCTTCTTCACCGTGACCTCGCTCGCCGGCGTGCGCGTGGAGGACCCCGCGGTGTTCGCCGCGTCGCACGTCGAAGTGACGCGCTGGATTCGTGAAGGACTCGTCGACGGACTGCGCATCGACCACCCCGACGGTCTCGCCGACCCGGGTGGTTACCTCGACCGGCTGAGCAGCTGTTTTGCTGCACCCTCGGCGGGAACGAGTGCACCCTCGGGCGGAACGAGTGCACCCTCGGCGGGCGGGGCGGGATACGTCGTCGTCGAGAAGATCCTCGAGCCCGGTGAGGAGCTGCCCGGCTGGTGGGCGACGGACGGGACGACGGGCTACGACGCGCTCGGCGAGATCGATCGGGTGCTGACCGACCCTGACGGAGAACGGCCGCTGACCCTCGCTGATGCCTTCGCTCGCGGCGCCGCCAGCGACTGGCACGATCTCATCGCCGACACGAAGCGCACCATTGCCGACACCTCGCAGGCGGCCGAGGTCGGCCGCATCATCCGCGAGATCCCCGACGGCGAGGGAAGCGCCTTCGAGGACGATGACGAGGCGCGCGAGGCGATCGCGGAGCTTCTCGCCGCCTTCGGTGTCTACCGCGCGTACCTCCCCGCGGGCGCGGATCACCTCGCGGTTGCCGTCGACGCGGCATCCGCCCGCCGCCCCGATCTGGATCTCGCCCTCGCCTCGGCCGCGCGCCTCATCCGCCGGCGCCCGCACGGCGCCTTCGCGCGGCGCTTCATGCAGACCACCGGACCCGTCATGGCGAAGGGCGTCGAGGATCGCGCGTTCTACCGCTACGGTCGCCTCACGTCGCTGACCGAGGTCGGCGGCGACCCGTCGCAGTTCTCCCGCACCCCCGCGTCGTTCCATGACGCCCTCGCGACGCGGCAAGCGGCGTGGCCCCGCGCGATGACGACGCTCACGACGCACGACACGAAGCGCTCCGAAGACGTTCGCGCTCGCCTCGCCGTGCTCGCCGAGAAGGCGGAGATGTGGGCCCAGGCCCTCCGCGACCTCCGCGCGATCGCCGCGACGGGCGACGGCGCGCTCGACAATCTGCTCTGGCAGGCCGTCGTCGGCGCGTGGTCGGACGATCCCGCCCTCCCCGAGCGCCTGCATGCGTACGCCGAGAAGGCCGCGCGCGAGAGCGCCGTCGGCACCAGCTGGGAAGACCCCGAGCCGGTCTTCGAAGAGCGCGTGGCCGCGCTCATCGACGCCGCGTTCGGACCTGCGCGCGAGATCGTCGAGCGTGTGGTCGCGGCGATCGCCGCGCCGGGTCGCGTGAACGCCCTCTCGGCGAAGCTGCTGCAGCTCGCCGGTCCGGGCGTTCCGGACGTCTACCAGGGCACCGAGCTGTGGGATCTCTCTCTGGTGGACCCCGACAACCGCCGCCCGGTCGACTACGACGCCCGGCGAGCGCTCCTGCAGCGCATCGACGGGGGGTGGATGCCGGACGTCGAGGCGACGGGAGACGACGCCGGTGCCGCCAAGCTCCTCCTCGTCTCCCGCGTGCTGCGCCTCCGCCGCGATCGCCCCGAACTCTTCACCCGCTACACGCCGCTGGAGACGGTCGGTGCCGCGGCCTCCCACGCGCTCGCGTTCGACCGCGGCGGAGCGATCGCCGTCGCGACGCGTCTGCCGGTCGGCCTCGCCGCGCGGGGCGGATGGCAGGACGCCGCGGTCATGCTCCCGGGCGGCGAAGCTGCGCGGTGGCGCGACGCGCTCACCGGCCGCGTGGTCGCGGGTGGTGTCGCTCCTCTCGCCGCCGTTCTCGCGGATTATCCCGTCGCGCTGTTGACGCGCGACTGAGTGCACCCTCGCGCGAAACGAGTGCACCCTCGCGCGAAACGAGTGCACCCTCGCGGGAAACGAGTGCACCCTCGCGGGAAACGAGTGCACCCTCGCGCGAAACGAGTGCACCCTCGCGTGAAAGATGTTCCCGCGCGCGGGGAATCTTACGTTCCGTGACATCCGCTTACGTCGTGTGACCCCGGATTGGCGGCGTGCCGCGGCAGGTGGTGGGCTGAGGCATCCCTTGCACAGCACCACCGGATTCCCAGGAGACACTCATGTCCCGCTTCACCCGCACGGCGCTGGTCGCGGCATCCGCCGTTGCCGTCGTCGCCCTCGTCGCCGGCTGCGCCTCCGGCGCCTCGACGCCCGCCGCGTCCGAGACCGACGCCGCGCCGCAGCAGGGCGGCACGCTCAGCTACCTCGAGCCGCAGACATGGACGACGCTCTACCCGCCGTCCGCGGGCTTCTACCCGAACGGCGGAATCGTCAACAACATCACCGACCGCCTGCTGTACCAGAACCCCGACACGCTCGAGCTCGAGCCCTGGATCGCCACGGACTACACGGTCAACGACGATGCCACCGAGTACACGTTCGACCTGCGCACCGACGTCACCTATTCCGACGGCACGAAGCTCACCGCCGCGAACGTCGTGAAGAACCTCGACCTGTACGGCAAGGGCGACACGAACCGCGCCCTGCCCGTCTCCGAGGCGATCAACAACTACGACCACGGCGAGGTCGTGGACGACGACACGGTCGTCTTCCACTTCACCGCGCCGTCGCCGGGCTTCGCGCAGGCGGTGTCGACGATCAACTCCGGTCTGCTCTCGGATGCCACGCTGGATCGCGCGAGCGAAGGCTTCGGCCCCGGCAACGCGAAGGACATCATCGGCAGCGGCCCGTTCGTGGTCTCCGGTGAGGAGATCGGCACGAAGACGAGCGTCACGGCGCGTGCGGACTACGACTGGGCGCCGCCGTCGCTGGAACACCAGGGCGCCGCCTACCTCGACGGCATCGACTACATCGTCGCCGCCGAGAACAGCGTGCGTGTCGGCACCGTGGTCGCCGGGCAGGCCGACATCGCGCGCGGCATCCCGGCTCCGGACGAGGCCCAGTTCGCCGCCGGCGGTCTGTCGCTGCACGCCGCCGCCACGAACGGCGTCAACAACGGGCTGAGCTTCCGCTTCCGTGAGCCGCGGCTCGAGGACGTGCGCGTGCGCCAGGCGATCATCGCGGGCATCGACCGGCAGAAGATCGTCGACACCCTCTTCACCGCGAACTACCCGCTCGCGACCGGCGCGCTCGCCAAGACGGCGCTCGGTTACGTCGACACCTCCAGCTACTACACCTACGATCCGGACAAGGCGGCGAAGCTCCTCGACGAGGCCGGTTGGACGCTCGGCTCCGACGGCATCCGTGAGAAGGACGGCGAGAAGCTCTCACTCACGTTCAACGAGGCACTGCCCCAGCCCCGCTCGAAGGATGTCGTGACCCTCATCCAGGAGCAGTTGAAGGCGCTCGGCATCGAGGTGTCGCTCTACGCGGGAGACATGGCCGCACAGACCAAGGCATCGACCGACCAGTCGACGATCCAGGTGTACCACTCGATGGTCGGTCGCGCGGACTTCGACGTGCTGAAGTCGCAGTACTTCTCGAAGAACCGCAACACCCTGCTGAACCTCAACCCGGCCGATCAGACCGTGGGCGACCCCGAGCTCGACACGCTGCTGCTCGCGATCGCCTCCGAGCCGACCACCGCCGAGCGTCAGGCCGCGTCGGAAGCCGCGCAGAAGTACCTGGCTGAGAACGCCTACATTCTGCCGATCTTCGAGGAGCCGCAGGTCTTCGGCCTCACCGCCAAGGTGCACGGCTTCGACACCGAGTCGGTCGGACGCCCGTCGTTCTACTCCACCTGGCTCGCCGGCTGATCCATGTCGTACGTCCTTCGTCGTGTGGGCCAGGCGGTCATCGTCCTCGCTCTGGCCTACACGGCGGCCTATCTGCTCCTTGCGGCGCTGCCGGGCGATGCCATCATCGCCCGGTACGCGGCGCCCGAGTTGGGACTCACCCCCGACCAGATCGAGGCGATCCGCGAGGCCTACGGGGCCGACCAGCCCCTTATCGTCCGGTACGTGAAGTCGATCGCCGGCTTCCTCACGGGTGACTTCGGGTACTCCGTGGCCAGCGGCGCGGCGGTGTCCGACCTCGTGGCGACGGCTCTGCCGCAGACGCTCGTGCTCGCGGTGCTGGGACTCGTCGTCGCGATCTTCCTCGCGGTGACGATCGCGTTCACCGCGACGTACGGTGCGGGCGGGGCGCTGCGCCGGGCGTTTCGCAGCCTCCCTCCGTTCTTCGTCTCGCTCCCGGTGTTCTGGATCGGCATCATCCTCATTCAGATCTTCTCGTTCCGGCTCGGGCTCGTGCCCGTGATCGGGGCCGACCCGGTGCAGGCCCTCATCCTGCCCGTGGCGACCCTCGCGATTCCGATCGCGGCGCCGCTCGCGCAGGTGCTCATCCGCTCGATCGACGAGGTGCGCGAGCAGCCGTTCGTCACCGTCGTGCGCGCCCGCGGCGCCTCCACCTCATGGCTGCTCTGGCGCAACGTCGCCCGCAACGCCCTTCTGCCGACGCTCACGATGGCAGGGCTCCTGTTCGGTGAGCTCGTCGGCGGGGCCGTCGTCACCGAGACCGTCTTCGCGCGCGCCGGCATCGGCCAGCTCACCGCGCAGGCGGTCGCGAACCGCGACACCCCCGTGCTCCTCGCCGTCGTCGTGATCTCGACCGTCGCGTTCGTCGCCATCAATCTGATCGTCGACCTGCTCTACCCCGTCCTCGATGCGCGCCTGCGCACCGCCGACGGCGCTCGCGGCCGCTCGCGAACCTCGTCCGGGTCCACCCCGGAGCGCATCCCCGTCTCTGCAGGAGAATCCCGATGACTGCCCTCGCCACGACCGCCGGCCTGACGGACGACCCCGTCGCGGGCCCGTCGCCGGAGCGCCGCATCGCATGGTGCAGCCTCCTCTCCCGCGGCGGTTTCGTCGTGCCGGCGCTCGTCATCCTCCTGGCGCTCCTGTGGGCGCTGTTCCCCGCACTGTTCACGTCGCAGAACCCGACCGAGACCGTCGCGCCCGCATTGCAGGCGCCGAGCGCGGAGCACTGGTTCGGCACGGATGCCACGGGCCGTGACCTCTACGCGCGGGTCGTCTACGGGGCATCCCAATCGATTCTCGGCGCGCTCGTCGCCGTCGTCGTCGGACTCGTCGTGGGCACGGCGATCGGTGTGACGGCCGGGGCTCTCGGCGGCGGTGTCGACGAGGTGCTCATGCGCGTCGTCGACGTGCTCCTCGCGATTCCCGCGCTCCTCCTGTCGCTCAGCGTCGTGATCCTGCTCGGGTTCGGCACCGCGAGCGCAGCCGTCGCCGTCGGCGTCACGTCCATCGCGGTGTTCGCGCGACTTGCGCGCTCGCGCGTCGTCGGCGTGCGGGTGACCGACTACGTCGAGGCGGCCTACGGCTCGGGCGGGACGTTCTTCGGTGTGCTGTGGCGGCACGTGCTGCCCAACTCGCTGACCCCCGTCATCGCGCTCGCCGCGCTCCAGTTCGGGTCGGCGATCCTGCAGATCTCGACCCTCGGCTTTCTCGGGTACGGCGCCCCGCCGCCGACACCGGAGTGGGGTCTGCTCATCGCGGAGGGCCGCAACTACGTTGCGACGGCGTGGTGGCTGACGGTCCTCCCCGGCGTCGTCGTCGTCCTCGTCGTCCTCGCCACCAACCGCCTGAGTCAAGCGCTCCGAGGAGGCGATGCCGCATGAGCACGCAGCCGCTGCTGTCCATCCGCGACCTCGCCGTGCAGTACCGCACGCGGCGAGGCCCCGTCGAGGCCGTCCGCGGTGTCTCGTTCGACGTCGAGGCGGGCTCGGTCACCGCGCTCGTCGGCGAGTCCGGATCGGGCAAGACGACCGTTGCGCAGACCGTCATCGGTCTGTTGGCTACGAACGGCGCCGTGACCGCGGGGAGCATCCGACTGGCGGAGCGCACCGACGGTCTCACCGACCTCGTGGGCCTCTCCGAACGTCGCTGGCGGCACCTGCGCGGGCGCTGCATCGCCCTCATCCCGCAGGATCCGGGCAACTCCCTCAACCCCGTCGCCACGATCGGCTGGAGCGTCGGTGAAGCCCTGCGCATCCACGGGTGGAAGGATGCCGCGAAGATCCGCGCGCGCGTCGTGGACCTTCTCGAGCGCGTCGGCATCGACGACCCCGAGGCCCGGGCGCGGCAGTACCCGCATGAGCTGTCGGGCGGCATGCGCCAGCGCGTGCTGATCGCGGCGGCGCTCGCGCTCGAGCCCGAGCTGATCATCGCCGACGAGCCGACCAGCGCGCTCGATGTCACGGTGCAGCGGACGGTGCTCGATCTGCTCGACGAGCTCCGCGCGGAGACGGGCACCGGCATCCTCTTCATCACGCACGACCTCGCCGTCGCCGCCGACCGTTCCGACCGGATCGTCGTCATGCGCGGCGGCACCGTGCAGGAGGCGGGCGGGACCGCTGAGGTGCTGACCGCACCGACGTCGCCCTACACGCGGACTCTCCTCGCGGATGCCCCCTCACTCGCGCGCGTCGTCGAGCGCACCGCGCCGGCGGCGACCGCACCCGCGCCCCCGCTCGTCGAGGTCTCTCACCTCACTCAGGAGTTCCGCCGCCCGGGACGCGCGCCCTTCGTCGCCGTCGACGACGTGTCGTTCACGGTCGCGCGGGGGACGACGCACGCGCTCGTCGGGGAGTCGGGCTCGGGTAAGACGACGACGGGGCGTGCCGTCGCGGGCTTCCGCGCGCCGACGTCCGGGACCGTCCGCGTCGGCGATACCGAGGTGACGGCGCTCGCGTCCGGCCGCGCGCGGCGGGCGTTCCACCGGACGACCCAGCTGGTCTACCAGAACCCGTACGCGTCACTCGACCCGCGGCAGAGCGTCGCCGACATCCTGAGCGAGCCGCTGCGCAACTTCCAGATCGGCACCCGCGCCGAGCGGACCGACCGGGTCGCGCACCATCTGGAGCTCGTCGCCCTCGCGCCGGAGATCGCGGCGCGGCATCCGCGTGAGCTCTCCGGCGGTCAGCGCCAGCGCGTCGCGATCGCCCGCGCGCTGATCGTCGAGCCCGAGCTCGTCGTGCTCGACGAGGCGGTGTCGGCGCTCGACGTCACCGTGCAGGCGCAGATCCTCCGACTGCTCGCCCGCCTGCAGGAGGAGCTCGGTCTCACCTACGTGTTCATCTCGCACGATCTCGCCGTCGTTCGACAGATCTCCGACACCGTGTCGGTGCTCCAGCGTGGCCGTCAGGTCGAACACGGGGTGGCGCAGGCGGTGTTCGACGACCCGCAGCATGGGTACACCAAGGAGCTGCTCGCGGCGATCCCCGGGGGGTCGCTCCGCGCCCCCGAACCCCATCTCGACGACCGCAAGGAAGAGGTATCCGTATGACCGGCCCCCGACTCGGGTTCTTCACGCGCCTCCTCGAAGACGCCCCCGCTGCGGACCGTTACCGGTTCGCCCTCGAACAGATCGATCAGGCCGAGCGCAGCGGGTTCGCCTCGGCGTGGATCGCGCAGCACCATTTCGGCGCCGATGAGGGCGGCCTGCCCTCGCCCTTCGTGCTGCTCGCGGCGGCGGCAGCGCGGACGACCCGCATCGCCCTCGCGACGGGCGTCGTCACTCTGCCACTCGACGACCCCCTCCGCGTCGCGGAGGATGCCGTCGTGCTCGACCAGCTGAGCGGAGGGCGCGTGCAGCTGGGGCTCGCGACCGGCGGCACGCCGTCGTCGTTCGCGGCGTTCGGGCGTGACTCGGATCGCCGCCGTGAGATCTTCGCCGAGCACTTCGAGGTGCTCCTCGACGCGCTCGCCGGTCGCGGCATCCGCGGTACGGCATCGGAGATCTACCCGGCCGCCGGCGATCTCGGCGAGCGCATCTGGCAGGCGACATTCTCCGTGGACGGCGGGCGCCGCGCCGGCGAGCGCGGTGACGGGCTGCTGCTCTCGCGCACCCAGCCGCGCGGCGACGCGGGACCGGATGCCCCGCTGCACACCCTGCAGCTGCCGATCGTCGAGGCGTACCGTGCGGCGCTTCCCGAGGGCGCGCCGGTACGCATCCTCGCGTCGCGGACGGCAGTCGTCGTCGACCCCGAGGACCGGACGCGCGCTCTCGAGCTCGCCGAGACGGGCCTGCGCCAACTCGCCCGCACGCTCCTCGGTTTCGACCCCGACGGCCTCTCGATCGACGAACTCGCCCGGCTCACCGATACGCACATCGGCACCGTCGACGAGGTCGTCGCCTCGCTCGCCGCCGACCAGACGCTCGCCGCCGTCAGCGACGTGTCGTTCCAGGTGCACTCGGTCGCCGCGACCCACGAGCTGACCCTCCGGTCGCTCCAGCTCCTCGCCGACGAGGTGGCACCCCGCCTCGGCTTCGCGACGGGCCCGGACGCCGCCGCCGATCTCCACCGCGCGCACCGCCCGCTCGCGGCCGCCGTCCCCGCTCAGGAAGGAACACGATGACCGCCTCCGCCGACATCATCGACCTGCTCGCCGGCATCGCGCCCGGCGATCCCCTCACCGCCGTCCGCGACCAGCGAGCCCAAGCGCGCGAGAACGCGCAGCGCAGCTTCACGGCGCTCCTCGAACCGGAAGACCCCGGCACGTTCACCCTCGCCGAGCGCTACGCCGTGGCCGCGTTCGTCGCCCGGCTCCACGGCTTCGACGCGGCGACCGCGTTCTACGACGACCTCCTCGGCGACGAGGCGCCCGAGCTCGTCGGCGCCGTCGCCGCGGCGGCCGCCGCCACGGCGACGCAGGGCCCGTACGGCGCCTACCGCGAGCCGCAGCTCGCGGGCGAATCGACGGCGGGCCCGCGGTGGACGGCGCGCGAGGTGGATGCCGCGGCATCCGACTCCCTCGGCCCGCGGCTCGCCGCTGCCCTCGCGCACACGCACACGCTCGTGTTCCGTCCGCGCGAAGCGCGTGCGGACGCGCTTCGGGCCCTCGTGGCCGCGTCCTGGAGCGCCGACGACATCGTGTCGCTGTCGCAGCTGGTCGCCTTCCTCGCCTTCCAGCTCCGGCTCGCGTGGGGACTGCGCGTGCTCGCGGCAGCCGGCCCCGCCGACGCCGAGGCGTCCGCCCTCTCGACCGAAGGAGCGATTCGATGACCGCGCTCGTCACCGACTACCCCGACCTGGCCCGGCCCGAGGCGTTCACGCAGCAGGGTCTCGGGTGGGTGCCGTGGCTCGAGCCCGTCGCCGAGGACGACCTCACCGACGTCCAGCGCGAGGCGCTCATCGAACCCGCCCGCGCCAAGATGCCGTACTTCCGGCTGCTCGCGCGCGACCCCGCCGCCCTTCACGCGCGCACGCTGACCGATCTCGACATCTTCTACAACGTCACGGGCGGCATCGGCCGCGCCGAGCGCGAGCTCGCCGCCGCGGCGACCTCGCGCTCCAACGGCTGCGTGTTCTGCGCGTCGGTCCACGCCGCCTCCGCGACCCGCGAGTCGGGTCGCGAAGCCGACGTGCAGCGCCTACTCGACGAGGGGGTGCAGGCCGATCTCGGCGACGAGACGTGGAACGCCGTCACGGCGGCATCCGTCGCCCTCGCCGAGACGCCGCTCGCCTTCGGTGCGGGCGACATCGCGCGGCTGCGCGCCGCCGGCCTCGACGACGCGGAGATCGTCGACGTCATCGGGGGCGCCGCCTTCTTCAACTGGGCGAACCGGCTCATGCTGTCGCTCGGCGAACCCGAAGTCCCCACCCGGCAGCGAGGAAACCGATGAGGATCCCCACCCTTCTCGACCATGTCGTCATCGCAGGCCCCGACCTCCCTGCGCTCGTGGACTGGTTCGCCGAGCGCACGGGCGTCGTCGCGGCTCCCGGCGGCGCGCACCCGACGGGCACCGCCAACGCGCTCGTCGCGCTGACGATCGACGGGCGCCGCGGCCCGCAGTACATCGAGCTGATCGGCCCGAACCCGGACCGGTCGGAGCCCGAGCTGCCCGAGACGTTCGGCATCTCGACGTTCAGCGCGCCGTCCGTGCAGGCGTACGCCGTCCACCCCGCCGACATCGAGGCGACGGTCGCGGCGGCGCGCGCGGGCGGCTACGATCCGGGCGACGTCAGCGACCTGTCGCGGCGCACCCCCGACGGCACCCTCCTCGAGTGGCGCCTTACTCGCGGCGAGCACCGCCGCATCGACGTGCCGTTCCTCATCGACTGGGGCACGACGCCTCAGCCCGGGCTCAGCGACATCCCGACAGTCGAGCTCGTCTCGCTCGTGCGCACGGAGCCCGACCCGGCGCCGCTGCGCGAGATCCTCGCCGCGTTCGACCTCGGCGACGGGCTCGCCGAGGTCGTCGCGGGTGACGCCGCAGGCTTCCGGCTGACGCTGCGCACCCCAGCCGGCGATCTCGTCGATCTGTGACCGACGCTGTGACCGACGCGGAGGCCCTGCCCGCCGCTGCGCCCGCAGACGACGAGATCGCGGCGGCCGTCGAGCGCCTGCGCCCCGACCTCGCCCGGCTCGCCCGCGAGCTCTACGACGAGCCCGAGATCGGCTTCGAAGAGCATGCGTCCGTCGCGCGCATCGCGGCCCTCCTCAGGGCGCACGGCGTGGATGCCGAGGTGGGTGCTTTCGGGCTCGACACGGCTCTGCGGGCGCGCGCCGGGGCGGATGCCGCGGCATCCGCCCCCCACTTCGCGATCATCGCGGAGTACGACGCGCTCCCCGGCATCGGGCACGCGTGCGGGCACAACATCATCGCCGGCGTGGCGGTCGGGGCGTTCCTCGCGGCGGCGCCGATCGTCGCGCGGCTCGGCGGTCGGCTCTCGCTCATCGGCACCCCCGCGGAGGAGAACGGCGGCGGCAAGGAGCTCATCATCCGTGCGGGCGGGTTCGACGACGTGGACGCCGCCGGCATGGTCCACCCCTCGAGCGGCCGGGGGACGAGTTCCGTCCTCGGCCAGCGGACGACGGGAGTGCGCCGCGTCGCGGTCAGCTTCCACGGCCGCGCGGCGCACGCCGCAGGCGCGCCCTGGCTCGGACGCAACGCGCTCGACGGCGTCGTCACGGCGTATCAGAGCGTCGCGCAGCTGCGTCAGCACATCCTCCCCACCGATCGCATCCACGGGATCATCACCGACGGCGGTGCGGCGCCGAACATCGTGCCCGAGCGGGCGTCGGCCCTCTTCTACGTCCGCTCGGCCGACGTCGGGGCGCTCCGGGAGCTCACCGATCGAGTCGTCGCCGCCATCGAGGGCGCGGCGCTCGCGACGGGCACGCGCGCCGAGATCGACCTCGACCCGGTGCCTCCGTACCTGCCGCTCGAGACCAACACGGCCCTCACCGGCCGCTGGACGCGGGCTTTCGCCGCACGCGGGCACGACATCCCGCCGCCTGCGGCGCCGCCGCAGGGCGGGCCCTCGACCGACATGGGCAACGTGAGCCGGCTCGTCCCCTCGATCCATCCCGCGCTGGGACTCGGCGGCCCCGACGACGTGTTCCCTCACAACGCGGCCTTCGCCGACCTGACGGTGCTCCCGCCGGCGATCGACGCCCTCGTGGATGCCGCGTCGGCGCTCGCCGCGACGGCGGTCGCCTACGTCTCCGACCCCGAGCTGCGCGCCGCGGCGGCGGCCGAGTTCGCGGCATCCGGCGGCCCGTCGCGCTGGGAGGATTGACGCACGAGGCAGTCCGGCGTGAGGGGCGGGCCGTCACCGGGGTGACGAACCGCCCCTCGTCTTCGGGCGGTCAGGCGGTGTCTGGCCGTCGCGTCGACGTCCAGGCGACACGCACGATGAGAGCGAGCAGGAGCACCTCGACGCCGATGGAGAGCACGTAGAAGGGCACCCACTCCGGCGTCGTGCCGGCGATGTTGAACACCGTATACGGCACGTAGAGCAGTGCCACGATGATGTTGACGAGACGGTTGGCCCGTGCGGGCAGCGTCACGGAGAGCGTGATCATCAGCGCCGGGATCATCACCGAGGCGAGCATGCCCGTGAGGAGTGGAGGGCTGACCTCGAACCTCCAGACGAGTCCGTCGAGGATGCCGGCGACGACCCCGGGCTTGTAGAAGTTGAGCACGTCGACGTAGACGTAGAGGAACATGAAGCTGGTCCACGCAGCAGCGAGCTTCACCCGCGGTGGCACGGGCGTGCGTTCGGCGAGCGTGCGCGCGGTGGCCGTGGTCTGAGGAGCAGGGTGTGGGGCCGACTGAGGGGCGCGGTGCAGGGACATCGGGTCTCCTTCGAAGAGATGATGGGTATGTCGTACAGCGTACGACGTACAGTGTACGACAGCGCGTACGCCGTACGATAGTCCCCGAACCGCCGTGAGTGAGGAGACCCTCGAATGACGCAGGGACGGGAGCCCGCCGCGGAGCCGGAAGGTCTGAGCGCGGCGCGCGTCGTCGCCGAGGCCGTCCGCATCGCCGACGACGCGGGGGTCGAAGGCCTCAGCATGCGGCGCCTCGCCACCGCACTCGGAGCGGGCGCGATGTCGCTGTATCACTACATCGCGAACAAAGACGAACTGCTCGACGCGATGGTCGACGTCGTCTTCGCCGAGATCGAGCCGCCGCCGCTCGACGTCGACTGGAAGGTCGCGATGCGGGCGGAAGCCCTCTCTGCCCGCGAGGCCCTCGCGCGCCACCCGTGGGCGATCAGCCTCATGGAGTCCCGGACCACGCCCGGGCCGGCGAACCTGCGCCATCGCGAGGCTGTCACGGCGTGCCTCCGTCGCGCCGGGTTCTCGGTCGTGATGGCCACGCACGCCAACTGGCTGCTCAACGGGCACGTCTACGGGTATGCCATGCAGGAGGCGAACGTGCCGTTCGACAGCGCGGACGCGCTCGCGGACATGACCGAGGAGGTCTACCTCCCTCAGCTCCCGCCGGATCAGTTCCCGTACCTGAACGAGTCCGCGACCGAGCTCCTCGCGATCGGCTACGACCCGACGCAGGAGTTCCTCTACGGGATCGACCTGCTCCTCGACGCCCTCGACGCCCGGAGGATCGGCGGCTGACGGCGCCGAAGACATGGGCCTGGGTCCCTTCCCCTCAGCGCGCGTTCGACCGCACAGTGGGACAGTCCACCCGAAGGACGCAGAACACCCGTCGTGAAAGGTCCGCCATGCGACCGCGCCGCTCCCTCCCGCTCATCACGGCCGTCACCGCTCTCCTCCTCTCGGGGTGTGCGGCACAGGCCGGCCCGGACCCGGCGGCATCCGCCACGGCCTCCGCCGCCCCCGTCTCGACGTGCGTCGCCGACCCCGAGGCGGTGATCGCGCGCACCCAGGCGCTCCCCACGAGCGCCATGCCCGCCGTGCTCGCCGCAACGATCGACGCCGCCGCACAGGCGGGTTTCGCCGCGGCGGCGGCACCGGGCGCGATCGTCGCCGTGCAGTCTCCGGACGGACTCTTCCTCCAGGCCTACGGCATCGCCGATCCGACCACGGGCGCGGCGATGACGACCGACCTCTACCAGCGGGTCGGCTCGATCACGAAGCCCTTCACGGTGACGCTCCTCGCCCAGCTCGCCGCCGAAGGAGAGCTCAGCCTCGACGACCCTATCTCGGAGTACATCGACGGCGTGGAGGGAGGAGACGGCATCACGCTGCGCGAGCTCGCCGACATGACGAGCGGGATCGCGAGCTACACGCTCGACGAGGCCTGGCAGGCGCGGTTCTTCGACGAGCCTCTGACGCAGTGGACGCCCGACGAGCTGATCCGCGTGGGCACGTCGCTGCCCGCGAAGGGCTTCGCCCCCGGCACAGCCTTCGACTACTCCAACACCAACACCGTGCTCCTCGGTCGGGTGATCGAGAAGGTGACCGGCCGATCCTACGGCGACGCCCTCACGAACGGGATTCTGAAGCCTCTCGGGATGGACCATTCCGTGTTCCCCGTGGATGCCGCATTCCCCTCCCCACACGCGCGCGGATACACGCTGCAGGGCGGCCGCGCCACCCCCGACGCCCCCGAGGAGACGACCGACTGGAACCCCTCCTGGGCCTGGTCGGCGGGCGGGCTCATCTCCTCGGCATCCGACCTCCTGACCTTCGGACGCGCCGAGGCGACCGGCGCCGGACTCCTCCCGGCGGCCGCGCAACTCGACCGCCTGACATCGTTCCGCGAGTTCAACGGGGCGGGCGCCGGTGGCTACGGTCTCGGCTGGGGATGTCAGAACGGCTGGGTCGGTCACGCGGGTGAGCTGCCGGGCTACAACTCCTCGATGTTCTACGACACCGCCCACGACGTGACCGTCATCACGATGACGAACAGCGACATCCCCTCCGGCGACTGCGAGGCGCCGACGCTGGCGTACAACCCCACGGGCATCGTGTGCAGCTCGCCGGCGACGCGCATCTTCACGTCGATCGCCGCGGCTCTCGGAACCCCTTTCGCCCCGCAGCGGTGATCCGGCTCTTCGTCGCCGCCCGCACCTCGGAGGCGCTGTGGGCGAGCGTCGAGCTGTCGCGGGTCGCGCGTCAAGGGGCGCGGTGCATCCGTCCGGCACGGGCAGGATGGACGCATGACGATCGAGGTGTGGGCGCCCCGTGCGCCGCGGGTTCGACTGCGACGTCCGGGTGAGACCGACATCGATCTCACCCGCGCGGAAGCCGGGTGGTGGCGTGTCGATGTCGCCCTGGCGCCGGGCGCCGAATACGGGTTCGTCCTCGGCGACAGCGCCGACGCACCCGCACGGCCCGATCCCCGCTCGCGGCGGCAGCCGCGCGGCGTGCACGACCTCTCGGCGTGGGATGACGCGGCATCCTTCCCCTGGACCGACGCCTCGTGGCCGGGGCGCCCTCTCGAGGGAGGCCTGGTCTACGAACTGCACATCGGCACGTTCACGCCCGAGGGCACACTCGACGCGGCGGCCGCGAAGCTCGCGTACCTCGCCGATCTCGGGGTCACGCACGTCGAGTTGCTCCCTGTGAACGGCTTCAACGGCACCCACAACTGGGGCTACGACGGCGTGCTCTGGTACACCGTGCAGGAGGACTACGGCGGGCCGGAGGCGTACCGGCGCTTCGTGGATGCCGCGCACGCCGCCGGACTCGCCGTCATCCAGGACGTCGTCTACAACCACCTCGGGCCGTCGGGGAACTACCTGCCCGAGTTCGGACCCTATCTGCGGGAGGGGCACGCCAACACCTGGGGCGACAGCGTGAACCTCGACGAACGCGCCGTCCGCGACTACATCACGGGGAACGCCCTCATGTGGCTGCGCGACAACCACGTCGACGGGCTGCGCCTCGACGCCGTCCACGCCCTCCACGAATCAGGCGATCAGCCCCAGCACATCCTCGCCGAGCTCTCCGCGGCCGTCGACGCGCTCTCCGCCGACCTCGGCCGGCCCCTCACCCTCATCGCCGAGAGCGACCTGAACGATCCGATCATGATCACGGCGCGCGATGCCGGCGGCTACGGCATCCACGCGCAATGGGTCGACGACTGGCATCACGCCGCACACGTCGCCCTCACGGGCGAGACGTCGGGCTACTACGCCGACTTCGCCGACCCCGCGGCGCTGCCGAAGACGTGGGCGGGAGGTTTCTTCCACGACGGCACATACTCCTCGTTCCGCGGCGAGAACTGGGGAAGGCCCGTGCCGGAGGCCGTGCCGTCGTGGCGGTTCGTCGAGTTCGCGCAGGACCATGACCAGATCGGCAACCGCGCCGCGGGCGACCGGCTCAGCCAGTCGCTGTCGTACGACCGGCTCGCTGTCGCCGCCGTCCTCACGATGACCGCGCCGGGCACCCCCATGCTCTTCATGGGGGAGGAGTGGGGTGCCTCGACGCCGTGGCAGTTCTTCACGTCGCACCCCGAACCCGAGCTCGCCGAGGCGGTACGGTCGGGCCGCAAGGCCGAGTTCGCCGCGATGGGATGGGACGAGTCGGTCGTCCCCGACCCGAACGACCCCGCGACCTTCCAGCGCTCCACGCTCGACTGGGCAGAAGCGGCGGAAGGTGATCACGCGCGACTGCTCGCGCTGTACCGGTCGCTCGCGCGGCTGCGACGGGAGCGCGCCGAGCTCACCGACTCGCACCGTGCGGGACACGCCGCCGAGTCGGCGGGACCGGGACGGTGGCTCCTGCACCGAGGCGCGGCGACGGTCTGGATCAATCTCTCCGATGAGCCGTGGCGCATCGATATCGCGTCCGGCGACACGGTGTGGCTCGCGACCGAGGAGGTCGCGGGGCCCGGCGGACTCGTCCTTCCGCCGGACGCGGCGGCGGTCGTCGGTCCTCCGGCATAGACCCCCGACGCCGCGGGTCAGAACGCGGTGGCGAAGGCGCGCAGGATGCGCGGGGGTTCCGACAGCGACGCGGCGAGTACGCGGGCGGCGATGCGGTCATAGTCGCGCGCGTCGAAATAGCCGTCGTCGCGATACACGGCCATGCGCTCCGTGAAGGCGTGGCCCGTGGGCTCGGGGTGGAACTGCGTCGCGTAGAGCCGATCGCCGACGCGGTAGGCCTGCACGGGGCATCCCTCGTTCTCAGCGAGCAGCACCGCGCCCGGGGGCAGGGTCGCGGTGCCCTCCTTGTGGGCGGTGAGGGCGGTGAACCGGTGCGCGAGCGCACCGAACAGCGGGTCGGCGCGGCCGTCGTCCGTCAGTGCGACGGGCGTCGGACCAGTGTCTTCGGGGTAGGCGCGTGTCACCTCGCCGCCGAGCGTGCGCGTCGCGACGCCGATGCCGTAGCAGGTGAAGAGCGCGGCGATGCGGCCGGACGCCGCTTCGTCGGCGAGGCGGGCGAGGGAGGCTTCGAGCCCACGCTGCGCGTCCGTCTTGGTGTCTTCGGGGTCGGTGACGTTGAAGGGGCTGCCGCCGACGACGGCACCGCGCCAGCGCGCGGTGAAGTCCGAAGGAAGAGTCTCGCGCACGAGGTCCCAGCGCTCCAGCTCGTCCTCGCCGAGGCGCATCGCCGTGCGGAACGACTCGTACTCGGCGGCCGCGGCGCCCTCCTGCGGGCGCGCGCACAGATACACGAGCGATGTCATGGGGCGAGTCTAGGCTTCCGCGCGAAGTTCCTTCAGCGCGACGGATCCCTTCAGCGCGACGAGTTCGCGGTGCGCCCGCGAACGATCCCGATGAAGGCGTCCACAAGGGGCGGGGTCGGGCCGTCGTCGCGCCACACGAGGGCGACGGTCGAGTGCGGTCCGTCGGTGAGCGGGCGGTGCGCGGCATCCTTCCGGTGGTGCAGGCGGGCGAGCGACATCGGCACGATGACGACGCCCACCCCCGTCACCGCCGTCGCGATGGCCTCTTCGACCGTCGAGGGTGGCGCGAACCGCGGCGGCTCGGCGCCACGGACGGTGACCGCGATCGGCGCGTGAGTGGGCGTGATCACGACTTCGCCGGCGAGATCGGCGAGGGTCAACTCCTCGGCGGCCGTGAGGTGCGAGTCGGCGCTGCACACGACGACCGGCACCTCGTCGTAGAGGGTGATCACGTGCAGTCCCGTGCGGTCGATCGGCAGCCGCACGAGCGCGGCGTCGACGGATGCCGAGGACACCGCTCCGCGCTGATCGCCGATCCCGAGCGGAACGAGCTCGAGGGGGATCTGCCCGTAGCGGCTCTTCCAGACGTCGATCCATTTTCCGGGCGTTGCGCCCTCGATCGCGCCGAGCCGGAACGGTCCGGGCGGCAGCACGAGCGGTGCGGAAGCGGTGCGGGCGGACGCTGGCGGCGTGGCGCGCGTCGGGGACTTCTTCGCCGACGGCGCCGGCTTTGACGTGCGCGCACTCGATCCCGAGGCGCCCGCTCGGCGAGGTCCGGGTCTCCCCGCTGATCTGCGTCCCGCCATGCAGCCAGCGTAGTCCGGGACGTGCAGACTCAGGCCGCCAGGCGCAGCCCGCGGCGGTCGGTGGCGACGGTCTCGCCGTCGGCGATCTGCTCGTCGTCGCCGATGAGCGAACCGCCCGCGACACGCGCGTGCGCGCCGATGACGGTGCGCACGCCGATCTTGGCCTTCGAGCCGATCGCCGCGCCCGAACCGATGTGGGCGTGCGGGGCGATCTCGGCACCGCGGCCGATGACGGCATCCGGTTCGATCCACGCTCCGCGGCCGATGTGCGCGCCCTCCGCGATCTGCACACCCGGTTCCACGTACGCTCCCGCCTCGACGAGAGCGGTCGCGTGCACCTTGGCGCCGTTCGCGATGAGGCCGCGACCGTTGACGTGCTTGCGGTAGCGCAGCGTCTTTCCCTGATCGTCTTCGATGTCGACGTAGTTCTTGCCCACGAGTCCTCCTCGACGGGTGCAACCGGCGGTCGCGGGGATTCATTCCCGCGCACGCGGCCGGGGAGAATGGATGCCGTGACCGCACCCGAACCCGACCCGACGACCGGCCCCTCGCTGGTCTTCGAGGAGAAGACGCAGGAGCACGGGATCGTCGAGGACGCCCTGGGGCTTCTGACCGGGACGTTCCTCGTGTCGCTGGGCCTCCACCTGCTGCACGCGGCACACGCCGTCACGGGCGGTACGGCGGGTCTCTCGCTCCTTCTCGGCTACGCGACGGCGTGGCCGTTCTGGCTGCTGTTCCTCGTGATCAATGCACCGTTCGCCCTGCTCGCGGTGTGGCGGCGAGGCTGGGACTTCACGGTGCGCACCCTCATCTGCATCGGTGCGGTGTCGGGCTGGGCACTCGTCCACGACGCGCTCTTCCCCGTCGGGTGGATCGAACCGTGGTACGGCACCCTCGCGGGCAATCTCCTCGCCGGCGTGGGCGTGCTGATCCTCTTCCGCCACCGCGCGAGCGTCGGCGGCATCAACATCATCGGCCTCGAGATCCAGGACCGCACGGGCTTCCGCGCCGGGTGGACGATGATGATCTTCGACGTCCTGATCGTCCTCTCGGCCCTCCTCGTCGTGCCGTGCACGAACGTGCTCATGAGCGCGGTGGGAGCCGTACTGCTCAACCTCGTGCTCGCGCTCAACCACCGCCCAGGGCGGTACCTGGGGCACTGAGCGGGAGCCTGCGCCTCACGTCTGACAGACGGGGCACCAGAACACTATCCGCTCGCTCGTCTCGGTGGCTCCGAGGTCGCCGCGCTGGATGAGCGTGCCGCACCGACGGCACGGCTTGCCGCCGCGGCGGTACACCCAGTCCTGCTGGCCGGGGCGCGTGTCGCCCGTGAACGTGCGCCCGGAGCGGTCGCGGTTCGCGCGGATCATGCGTGCGGCGGTGTCGATGAGGCCGACGATGTGCGCACCGTCCAGGTCGTTCGCGGGGCGTGTCGGCAGGATGCCGCGAACGAAGAGCAGCTCGTTCGCGTACTCGTTCCCGAGCCCGGCGAGGTTGCGCTGGTCCAGCAGCGCAACGTGGACGGGACGTGTGTCGGCGCCGAGGTTTCGCGCCGCGGCATCCGGGTCCCAGTCCGGCCCGAGCAGATCGGGGCCGAGGTGGCCGACGAGGTCGTCTTCGCTCGATGTCGGCACGAGATCGACCATCGCGATCTCGAACCCCACGGCTGTCGCGCGCGGCGTGCCGACGATCGCACGCGCCTGGAACGCGGGTGACCGCCACCGCTCGCCCGGGCGGAAGACGAGCCAGCGCCCCTCCATCTTGAGGTGCGAATGCAGCGTCATCTCGCCGATGCGCATGAGGAGGTGCTTGCCGCGGGGCGTCACGTCGTGGACGACCTCGCCGGTGAGATCCGCTGTCGCGTGGCGCGGAACGCGCAGGTCGAAGCGCGTCACCTCCTGACCGGCGAGCGCCTCGTGCAGGCGCCGCGCGGTGCGGAAGACGGTGTCACCCTCAGGCATAGGAGGTCTCAGGCATAGGAGGTCTCAGGCATGGGAGGTCTCAGGCATCCGAATCCGTCATCGTGCGCGCCGCAGGGTCAGACCGCGACTCGACTCGACGAAACCCGCCGCCAGCAGGGCCCGCCCCGCGGGTGTGCCGTAGACGAACGCACCCGACACCTGTTCCACCGTGAGCGTGTCCAACCGTCGCGCGCGTGCCGTGTCGACGAGGCTGCGCGCGGCCGCGGCGAGCACGGCGTCATCCTCCGAGAAGGCGAGCGCCGACCGGCCGCCGCGCTCGAGGTACAGCACGAGTGCGCCGTCGACGAGCACGACGAGGCCCCCGGCTTTGCGACCGGGGCGATGGGCGACGCCATCGAGCGCCGGCCATCCGAGCGCCGCGCCGTACGGGTTGGCCGGGTCGGTCGCGGCGAGGGTGAGCGCGTGGAGCGGCGCCGGATCGGCGAGGGCGGCGAACGTCCGCAGGCGGTCGACGGTGGAGGATGCCGCGAACTGCGCCGCACCGAGCCGCTCGATGAAGTAACCGCGGCGCGTGTGACCGGCATCCTCGAACCCCGCCAGGATCCGGTACGCCTGCGCGAAACCGCCCGGGACGCCCTCGGCCTGCACACTGCCGCGCGTCACGACGCCGTAGCGCTCGAGCAGCATGCTCGCCGCTGCGGTGGCGCGCACGGCGCCGTCGGCGCTCGGGTCGGGGAGCAGCGACCAGCGTCCCCCCACGAGCGGCGGCCGGGCCGGCGCCGCCGCACCCCGCACGGCCTGCACGGCCTGCAGCGGCACGCCGCGGAACATCCGTGCTCGTGGCGTCCGCCGCACGGCGCGGTGCGCCTGCGACCCGCCGCCGAGGAGGGCCCGCACGGGAGCGAACGTGTCGTTCGTGACGCGTCCCGTCCAGGTGAGGTTCCAGAGGGCGTCGATGACGGCCTGTTCGCTCGTCGCTCCCGTCATCGCGACGAGTTGCGCGGCGAAGTAGGCCCCGCCCGTCGCGAGCGCGGCGAGGAGCTGCTGCTCGAACGCGTCGGGCTCCGCCCCCTCGTCCCTCGGCGCGAGAGTGAGAGGGAGCGCGTCGGCGGGGTGCAGGGCGATCCATCCGTCGCGTCCGGGCAGCGATCCGTGCCCCGACCAGACCACCTCGCCTGTCGCGGTGAGCTCGTCGAGCATCGCGGGTGCGTAGTCGGTGACGCGCGAGGGCAGGATGAGCGACTCCCACGCACTCGCCGGAAGCGGGACGCCGGCGAGCTGTTCGATCGTCGCCAGCACACCGTCGATTCCCTCGAGGGGCCGGCCGCCGACCGATCCGGCTATGTGCTGCCACGACGGCAGGAACCGGGCGAATGCCTCGGGCGTGACCGGCTCGACCGTTCCGCGGATCGCGGCGAGCGAGCGCAGACGCAGGCGGCGCAGCACCTCGCTGTCGCACCACTCCAGGTCGCCCGTCTCGGAACCGCCGCGCGATGTCTCGGCGGGCAGGAAGAATCCGCTCGCGATACGCCCCTGCGACTCCAGCCGTTGCAGCGTCTGCCGCGCGACGGCCGCGCCGATTCCCAGACGGCTGGCGACGTCCGACGTGCGGAAAGGGCCGTGCGTGCGCGCGTGGCGGGCGACGAGGTCGGCGAGCGGGTCGACGACGGGTTCGAGGAACGCGACCGGGATGCCAACGGGCAACGCGATCCCGAGGGCGTCGCGCAGGCGCCCCGCGTCCTCGATCTGCGCGGTGCGGCTCTCGCCCGCGATCGTCACGCCGATCGCCCGGCGCGCCGTCACGAGCTCGTCGAGCAGTGTCGCCGCCGTGGCGCGGTCGGCCGGCGCTCCGGGGGCGGCGTCAGAGCCGGGCGCCCCCTCGGGGCCGGGCGCGCCCTCGAGCCGCAGCGCGACCTCATCGGCGCTCAACGGGCCGAGCAGGCGCAGCAGGTCCGCGACCCCCTCGACGCCGCGCACCCGTCGGTCGGGGGCGAGACGCTGCGCCTCGGCTTCGAACTGCGCGATGACGGCGGGGTCGAGGAGCTCTCGCATCTCGACCTTGCCGAGCAGCTCGCTCAGCAGTGCCGGGTCGACCGACAGGGCGGCCGCGCGGCGCTCGGCCAGCGGGGAATCGCCCTCGTACATGAACGCGCCGACATATCCGAACAGCAGGTCGCGCGCGAAGGGTGACGGCTGACTCGTCGTCGTCTCGACGAGGCGGATGCGTCGGTCGGCGATCGAGCGCGCGATGCGCAGCAGCGCCGGCACGTCGTAGACGTCTTGCAGCACTTCGCGCAGGGTCTCGAGGATGATCGGGAACGTCGGATGGTTCTTCGCCACTTCGAGCAGCTGCGCCGACTTCTGCCGCTGCTGCCACAGCGGCGACCGCTTGTTGGGGTTCAGGCGCGGCAGCAGCAGCGCGCGCGCTGCGCACTCGCGGAAGCGAGACGCGAACAGGGCCGACCCGCCGACCTCGTCCGTGACGAGCTGCTCGAGCTCGTCCGCGTCGAACACGAAGAGCTCCGCGCCGGGGGGCTCGCTCTCGGCATCCGGCACTCGCACGATGATGCCGTCGTCGCTCGCGACCGCTGACCCGTCGACGCCGAGCCGCTCGCGGATGCGCGCGTTGACCGCCAGCGCCCACGGTCCGTGCACGTGCATGCCGTACGGGGAATGCAAGATGATCCGCCAGTCGCCGACCTCGTCGCGCGAGCGCTCGACGGTCAGCGTGCGATCGGTCGGCAACGTGCCGGTGGCCTCCTTCTGCTCGGCGAGGTACGCGAGGAGATTCCCGATCGCATTGTCGTCGAGACCCGACTCGCGCAACCGCGCGGTCGCCTTCTCAGCGGAGGATGCCGCGACCTCGCGCGAGAACGCACCCAGTGCCTCGCCGAGCTCGGCCGGCCGGCCGAGGCCGTCGCCGTGCCAGAACGGCAGCTTGCCGGGCTGCCCGAAGGCCGGGAGCACATTGACGCGGTCGTGGGTGATCTCGACGATCCGCCAGCTCGTCGTGCCCAGTGTGAAGACGTCGTTGACGCGCGACTCGTACACCATCTCCTCGTCGAGCTCGCCGACGCGCGCGTTCCGCGTCTCACCGGCGACGAAGACGCCGAACAGGCCGCGATCGGGGATCGTCCCGCCGCTCGTCACGGCGACCCGCTGCGCGCCGGGGCGCCCCGTGAGAGTGCCGTGATCGCGGTCCCAGACGACCCTCGGCCGGAGCTCCGCGAATTCGTCTGAGGGGTACTTCCCGGCGAGCAGATCGAGCGTCGCCTCGTACGCTGAGCGCGGCAGGGTGCGAAACGGCGCCGAACGCTTGACCGTCTCGAACCAGTCCTCCACATCGATCGTGCCCGTGGCGCAGGCCGCGATCGTCTGCTGCGCGAGGATGTCGAGCGGATTCGCGGGCACCGAGATCGCCTCGATCTGCCCCGCGAGCATGCGCTCGGTCACGACGGCCGTGTGCAGCACGTCGCCGCGATGCTTGGGGAACAGGGCCGCGCGACTGATCTCTCCGACCTGGTGACCCGCGCGGCCGACGCGCTGCAGGCCGGATGCCGCGGAGGGCGGCGCCTCGACCTGGATGACGAGGTCCACCGCGCCCATATCGATGCCGAGCTCGAGCGAGCTCGTCGCGACGACGCAGCGCAGCGTGCCACTCTTCAGCTCGTCCTCGACCTGAGCGCGCTGCTCCTTCGACACCGAGCCGTGGTGCGCTTTGGCGAGGACCGGCTCCACTCCCGCCGACGAACCCGCCTGCGCCATCGTCGCGGCGGGGATCGCTGGGGTCGGCACCTCCACACCGAGACGCTCGGCGTAGATCTCGTTGAGCCGCCCGGTCAGCCGCTCGGCGAGCCGGCGCGAGTTCGCGAAGACGATCGTGGAGCGGTGCGCGAGCACGCGATCGACGATCGCCTCCTCGACGTGCGGCCACACCGAGCCCGTCACTTCTGACGGCTGCGAGGGCGCGGCGAACCAATCGCCGTCGCCGGCATCCTCCGCGGTCTCGCCGTCGCCCGCTGTCTCGGCCGCCGCCGGCGGCGGCGGGGGCGGGTTCAGCATGTCTTCGAGCGGGACGACGACGCGCAGATCGAACGTCTTCGACGCGCGTGGAGCGACGACCTCGACCGGCGCTGACCCGCCGAGGAATCGTGCGACCTCGTCGATCGGCCGCACCGTCGCCGACAGCCCGATGCGCTGCGCGGGGGACTCGAGGAGAGTGTCGAGCCGCTCGAGACTCACGGCGAGATGCGCGCCGCGCTTGGTGGCCGCGACCGCGTGCACCTCGTCGACGATGACGGTATGCACGCCTCGCAGCGTCTCGGATGCCTGCGACGTCAGCATCAGGTAGAGCGACTCGGGCGTCGTGATGAGGATGTCGGGCGGATCGGCGACGAGTTTGCGGCGGTCGGCCGACGTCGTGTCTCCCGAGCGCACGCCGACCGTCACCTCGGGCACCGGGATGCCGAGGCGGCGCGCCGACTGCCCGATGCCGACGAGCGGGGAGCGCAGATTCCGCTCGACGTCGACGCCGAGCGCCTTGAGGGGCGACACGTAGAGGATGCGGGTGGTCGGGGCATCCGCCTTCTGTCTCTTCGGCTTCGTGCCCGACCTCGCACCCGGGTTCGCGCCGGCTGCCGCATCGGCCGCGGCGGGAGCGGCGACCGCCTTCTCGCGGAACACGCGGTCGATCGCCCACAGGAACGCCGACAGTGTCTTGCCCGACCCGGTCGGCGCGACCACGAGCGCGTGCTTGCCGTGCGAGATCGCCTCCCAGGCCCCCGCTTGGGCCGGGGTGGGCTCGGCGAAGGCGCCACGGAACCAGTCCTGCGTCGCAGGACCGAATCGCTCGAGCACGTCGCCCATCCGTCCATCTTGGCGCGAGCCTCCGACATCGGCGCAGGTGTTCGCCGACAGCGCCGTCAGTCAGAGCACGTCGGGAAGCGCTCGATGCCAGGGAGGAAGGCTCACACCGCGCGCTCCGCCCCGTCGAGCCGTGTCTCGGCCAGCCGCCCGTCCCGCAGCTCGAGTACGAGGCTCGGCTCCAGGCGCGCCAGGAACGCGTCGTCGTGACTCACCACGAGCACGCCGCCGCGGTAGGCGCCGAGGGCGTCGACGAGCTGGTCCACGGTGTCGAGATCGAGGTTGTTGGTCGGCTCGTCGAGCACGAGCAGGTGCGGCGGGGGATCGGCCATCAGCACGCACGCGAGTGCCAGGCGGAACCGCTCGCCGCCCGACAGCGCCGCCGCGGGCCGCAGCACCGTGTCGCCGCGCAGGAGGAACCGGGCGAGCCGATTCCGGAGCTCGACGTCGCCGACGCTCGGCGCTGCCCGGCGCAGGTTCTCGAGCGGGGATGCCCCGTCGTCGAGGCCGTCGACGCGCTGCGAGAGGTACCCGACGCGGTCGGTGTGCGCGGCGGCATCGACGAAACTCCGGCGATCTGCCGCGATAACGCTCGAATCGGCCCATGACGGTCGCTCGGGCGCCGGATCACCGGAGTTTTGTCGCGCCGTTCCGATCAGCCGCCGCACGAGCGTCGTCTTGCCCGCCCCGTTCGGCCCGATGAGCGCGATGCGCTCCGGTCCCTGCACGACCCACGACCGATCGCCGTCGTGCAGGGTCGCGAGCCGGCGCCCGGCCCCGACGCCGGGATCGGGCAGATCGATGCGCACGCTGTCGTCGTCGCGCACACGCCGTTCCGCGGCATCCAGCGCCGACCGTGCCCGCGCCTCCTTGCCCGCCGCCTCGATGCGCAACCGGCCGGCCGACTCCTGCGCGGCGCGCTTCCGCGCCCCTGCGATGATCCCCGGCACGCGCTTCTCCGCGAAGGCCTTGCGCCCGATCGCGGCGCGGGTCGACAGCACCTGCTCCTGATGGATGCGGTCCCGCTTCTCTCGTCGCACCACCTGGCGCGCCGCCGCCTCGGCCTGGCGGGCGGCCGACTGCTCGGCGTCCAGCGCTTCGCGCCACTGAGAATAGGGGCCGCCGAAGGTCGACAGTGCGCTGCCGTACAGCTCGGCGGTGTCGTCCATGAGGTCGAGCAGCGTCGTGTCGTGGCTGACCACGATGAGCGCGCCGCGCCAGCGGCGCACGAGCTCGTAGACCCGTTCACGGGCGTCGCGATCGAGGTTGTTGGTGGGTTCATCGAGCAGCGCGATCGGTGCCGCGCGCAGCCGCACTCCGACGAGCGCGGCGAGCACCGCTTCGCCGCCGGAGAGCTGACCGATGCGACGGTCCAGGATGCCGGGTGGCAGGCCGGCCTCGTCGAGCGCCGCCGCGGCGCGCGCCTCGACGTCCCACTCGTCGCCGACGGCGTCGAAGAGATGCGGGGAGGCGTCGCCCGCCGCGATCGCGCGCACGGCGTCGAGCGGCGCGGCCACGCCGAGAACATCCGCGACGCGACGGTCGGTGTGAAGCGTCAGTCGTTGCGGCAGCAGATCGACGGTGCCGGTCGTCGAAATCGTCCCGGATGCCGGCGCAAGAGCGCCCGCGACGAGAGCGAGCAGCGTCGACTTGCCGGATCCGTTGCGTCCGACGAGGCCGGTGCGTCCCGCGCCGAACGCGCCGGAGACGTCGTGCAGCGCCGTCGTGCCGTCCGGCCAGGTGAAGGTCACTCGGTCGATGGCGACCGCGGGGGAGGGGGAATGAGTGGTGGGCATGGTGTCCTTCCGAATCGCGAAAGCGCAGACGCGGCGGACACCGGTGCCTCGGCGATGCGAGCGGACGTGCATGGGCACGCACCCGGAGGAGGCGGAAGGTCGACGGTCAGCGCGGAGGGATGCGCGGACACGTCGATGATCCGGTCGGAAAGAGCGGAGGGTCGACGATCAGCGCGGGGTCACTGCGCGGCGTCGATACGCTTCAACGGCTCTTCCTCACGCTCGGGACGGGGACCTGCCAACTGTAACGCGACCGGCTGAGGGATGCCAGGGAGTCCATGTCGCGCGTCAGCTCGCCAGGTCATCGAGGCGCTTCTGCAGGAATGCGCGGACATCGCCGAGCTCCTCCTCCGAGACGCTGTGCGTCAGTCCCGGGTACACCCGCCCGCTCAGCTCGACGAATCTCGGCAGCCACTCGGTCGTGCGAGCGACGCGTGCGGCAGGGATGACCTCGTCTCGGGCGCCGCGCCCCCAGAACACGGGGGGTCGTGCGGCCGCGAGGGCGGCATCCGTCGGCAGCTCGCCGTCGGCCACGAATCCCGCGAGCACGACGGCGAACGCGATGCGCTCGGGCGCGAGGCGCAGCGTCTGCAGCGCGATCGCGCCGCCTTGAGAGAAGCCCAGGAGCCCGACCGACTCGGCGTCGGGCGCGACTCGCGCGAGCCAGTCCAGAAGGCCTTCGGATGCCGCGGTGACGGCGCCCCCGGCATCCTGCCCCGACGCCTCGACGCCCTCGATCGGGAACCACGACCATCCGGGCGCCGGGAAGGGAGGGGTGAGCGGCGCGCGCACCGCCGCGACCACGAACTCCGGCGGCAGGTACGGCACCAGGCCGAACAGGTCGCCCTCGTGCGACCCGTAGCCGTGGAGGAGCACGAGGAGCGGTCGGTCGCGCAGGGCCGCGGTGCGCTCGTCGGGCGGCACCGACCACAGCACAGCGTCGTCGTCGAGGGCGGGAATCTCGCTCATGCGCTTCATCCTGGCATCCGCCGCCGACACCGCCGCCGCCGACACTGGGGTCGCCGCGACGGGATCCGGGGCGACCGGGTATACATGAGGCATGGCCGTCCGCACCCCCGACCCCGATCCCGCCGACCGTGACGACGACGGTGCGCGCCGAGGGAATCCGCTCGGCGACGGGTCGTTCTCATCCCCGGCTCCGCGCAACGCCGCGAATCCCGGCTGGCTCAGCGATGTCGAACTGGCGGAGGCGCGGCGTCGTCTGCCGATCCTGTATGTCGAAGCCGTGCCGGTCCGCACCGACGGCATGGGTCAGGTGACGCAGGTCGGTGTGCTTCTGCGCGCGACCCCGCTCGGCGAGATCACCCGATCGATCGTGTCGGGGCGCGTACGCTACGGCGAGACGGTGCGCGACGCCCTCTTCCGCCACCTCGAAAACGACCTCGGTCCGATGGCCTTTCCGCTGCTGCCGCCGCAGCCGGTTCCCTTCACGGTCGCCGAGTACTTCCCGATGCCGGGGCTCACGGCGTTCCACGACGACCGCCAGCACGCCGTCTCGCTCGCCTTCGTCGTTCCCGTTACGGGCACGTGCGAACCGCGTCAGGACGCGCTCGAGGTCACCTGGATGAGCCCCGAGGAGGCGGCCTCCGACACGCTCGCGGCCGAGATGGAGGGTGGCCGTTCGACCCTCGTGCGCCAGGCGCTGGCCTCCGTCGGCGCGCTGCGCTGAGAGGCTCGGCCTCCGCCTGTGGATGCCGGTGTCGCTGCTGATCGCGGCGGGCACCAGCATCGCGCTGTCGTTCCTCGTGGCATCCGTCTTCGCTCTCGCCCGCCGCGATGCGGCGATCGACGTCGCGGCGCTCGTCGCGGCGGGCGAGAGCGACCGCGTGGAGTTCAAGGAGACGGCGCGCTGGAACGTGCGCGACGACAAGAAGGACGCGCGGATGGAGCAGGTCGTCGCGAAGACGGTCGCCGCGTTCCTCAACAGCGCGGGCGGCACGCTCGTGATCGGCGTCGATGACGCCGGCCGCGCCGTCGGACTCGATCGGGACTTCTCGACGCTGCGGACGCCCGATGCCGACCGCTTCGAGCTCTGGCTGCGTGACCTGCTCGCCACCTCGATCGGCAAGAACGCCGCCGCGCTCCCGAAGATCCGTTTCGCCGATCTCGACGGCGTCACGGTCTGCGCCGTGCGATGCCCGCGCGCCGCCGAGCCCGTCTTCCTGACGCAGGGCGGTTCGACGGAACTGTGGGTGCGGGTGGGCAACTCGACGCGCGCGCTCGGTGTCGACGAGGCGGTCAGCTACGTTGCGCGGCGGTTCAGTCCGTCGTTCGCCGACGTGGTACTCGGTCGTCGCTGAGCCGCATCGTAGGCTCGGGACATGAGCACACCCGACCCCCTCGTCTTCCCGACCGACCACGACGGCTGGCTCGCGTTCGTCACCGAGCGGCCTGCCGCCGCCGTCGCTCTCATCGCCGATGTCGACGCGCGGCTCGCGGCGATCGCCGAGGCGGAGGCGGTGGATGCCGCCGAGGTCGTCGATCTCTGGAACGACGCCGATATCGCGCTGCACCGGGCGACGAGCGAGGTCTACCTCCTCAGCGAGTCGCACCCCGACGAGGACGTCCGCGCGGCCGCGGAGGCCGAGGTGCAGCGCCTCGAAGCGCTCGGCGCGGAGCGCCTGCAGCGGCGGGAGCTGTTCGCGGCGGTCGCCGCGGCCGAGGAGGCGGCGGTGACGGCCGGCCTCGACGATGGGGCGCGGCGCCTGCTCAGCCAGGTGCTCCGCGACTTCCGGCGCGGTGGCGTCGACCTGCCGGATGCCGAGCGCGAACGCGTGCGCGAACTCACCGACCGCGACACCGAGCTGAGCCTCGAGTTCTCGCGCAACATCCGCGACGGGCGCCGCGAGATCCGGGTCGCGCCCGAGGCGCTCGCCGGGCTGCCGCAGGACTTCATCGACGAGCACGCGCCGGGCGATGACGGCCTCGTCGTCCTCACGACCGACTACCCCGACCTCATGCCGGTGCGCGAGTACGCGACCGATCGCGCGACGCGCACGGCGCTCGTCGCCGCGTACAACGACCTCGCCTGGCCCGAGAACGACGCCGTGCTGGCCGAGCTCCTCGCCGTCCGCGCCGAGCGCGCGGCGCTCCTCGGCTACGGCGACTGGGCCGACTACGAGACCGAGCCCCGCATGATCGGGTCGGGCGGCGCGATCGCCGATTTCCTCGCTCGTGTCGACGAGGCGTCGATCGCCGCCGCCGAGGCCGAGTACCCGCTGCTGCTCGAGCGCCTGCGGCACGACGACCCCGACGCGACCGAGGTGACGATCGCCGACTTCTTCCACCTGCTCAGCACGCTGCGCAAGGAGCGCCACGACGTCGACGCACAGCTCGTGCGCTCGTATTTCACGTTCGACCGCGTGCTGCCGGGGCTGCTCGAGACCACGGGGCGGCTGCTCGACGTCGAGTATGTTCCGGTCGAGGTCGCCACGTGGCATCCCGACGTCCACTCCTACGACGTCGTGCGCGGCTCGGGCGACGGGGCGGAGCGGCTCGGACGCATCCACCTCGACCTGCACCCGCGCGAGGGCAAGTACACGCACGCCGCCTGCTTCGGCCTGGCGCCGGGGATCACAGGGCGGGTGCTGCCCGAGTCGGTGCTCCTGTGCAACTTCGCCCGCGGCTACATGACGCACGACGAGGTCGTCACGTTCTTCCACGAGTTCGGACACCTGGTGCACGCCATCCTCGGCGGCGCACAGCGGTTCGCCCGGTTCACGGGTGTCGCGACCGAGTGGGACTTCGTCGAGGCGCCCAGCCAACTGCTGGAGGAGTGGGCGTGGGATGCCGGGGTCTTGGCATCCTTCACGGCGGGGCCCGACGGGGATCCCATCCCCGCCGACCTCGTCGCGAAGATGGCGGTCGCCGACGGCTTCGGGCGTGCGCTCGAGGTGCGCCGCCAGCTCGGGCACGCGAACGTTTCCTATCACCTTCACGTCGACCGGCCCGCGGATCTGCAGGCCGCGAGCGAGCACTGGTACGACGTCACGAGCCCCGTGGGGCCCCTGCGCGGCCTGCACTCGTACGCCGGGTTCGGTCACCTGACCGGTTACGGCTCCTGCTACTACACGTATCAGTGGAGCCTCGTGATCGCTCGTGACCTGCTCTCGGCCTTCGGCGGCGACCTCATGAACGCGGATGTCGCGACGCGCTACCGGCGCGAGATCCTCGAGCCCGGCGGCAGCCGCGACGCCGCCGACCTCGTCGAGTCCTTCCTCGGACGTCCGTACGGCTTCGAGGCGTATCGGGAGTGGCTTTCGGGCTCCTGACGCCTGGCGGGGCACGCGGGGTGCGGGGGTACGATTCTCGTGTCGACCCACCCGAGGTCGCACCCTCGCCCGGCGACACTCGTCGCCCCCTCGAAGCGGAGTCCCCTGTGTCCGACGCGCCCGACCGCCACGACGACGCCCTCACGTCGCCTTTCGACGAGCTGATGGCCGGCGCCTCCGCGTCCGGCGAAGGCCCGTCCGCAGCCTCGGCGGCATCCACGACGTCCGGCGGCGAGTTCACCACGACGTTCCGCGGCTACGACAAAGCCGAGGTGGATGCCGCCATCGCCGCGCTCACCGCACAGCGCGGCGCCCACGCGGAGCAGCTCGCGCGGGCGAAGGACGACGCGCGTCGCGCGGAAGCGACGATCGACGAGCACGCCGCGACCATCCGCGACCTCGAGCGTCGCCTTTCGGGGCTCGAAGCCGACCTCGCCGTCGAGCAGGCGCGCGCCGCGAACGCCGAAGACAAGGTCCAGACGCTCACCGACGAACTCGTGAATGCGGAGGGCGAATCGTCCAAGGGTCGCGAGCGGTTCGAAGAGGTCCTGCGCGTCGCCGAGGAGCAGGCATCCGTCATCATCAAGAACGCGAGCGTCCAGGCCGACCGGCTCATGGAGGCGGCGCGCGACGAAATCGCCGCGCAGCGCGCGAGTGCTCAGGCCGATGCCGACGCGGTGCGTCAGCAGGCCGATACGGATGCCGCGCAGGCGCGACTGCGCATCGACACCGAGCTCACCGCGCACGCCGCTCAGCTCGAGCGGGAGGCCGCGCACGCCGCCGAGAAGGTCGCGCAGGCCGATCAGGAAGCCGCGGCGATCCGCACGGAGGCGGAGAAGGGCGCGGCGGCCCTTCGCGCCCTCGTCGCCCGCGAGAGCGAGCAGGCTCGGGCCGAGGCCGAGGAGGCCGTCCGTGAGCAGCGCATGCGCGCGCTCGAGTTCGAGGAGTCGCTGACGCGACGTCAGGACGATGCGCAGCAGGAGTTCCTCATGCTGCACAACCAGGCCGTCGCCCATGCCGAACGGATCACCCAGGACGCGAACGACCAGGTCGCCGCCTCGGTCGAGCACGCGCAGCGCATCAGCGCGAAGGCGGAGGACTTCGACAAGCTCATGCGCGCTCAGGCGCAGCAGATCGACGCCGATGCGAAGCTCCGTGCGCGCGAGACCCTCGACCGCGCGAGCATCAAGGCGCAGAAGATCATCGACACCGTCACGCAGCACTCGCAGTCGGTGCTGCGCGACGCCGAGGATCGTACGCGGGCGCTGCGCTGGCAGCAGCAGCAGCTCACGAGCTTCATGTCCGAAGTCAAGGAGCTCATGCGCACCGAGGGTGCCGGCGCCGCGGCGGACGCCGGGAGCGCGGCATCCGCCGAGCTGTCCGCTCCCGTCGTGCTCGACTCGGGCTTCGACGAGACCGCCGAGGGCTGAGCGCGTCGGCGCGGCTCAGGTCAGACGCGCGAGTTCCGCGACGAAGGCATCCACGTCCTCTTCGGTGGTGTCGAACGAGCACATCCACCGCACCTCGTTCTTCGCGGCGTCCCAGTCGTAGAAGCGGAACGCCGTGCGCAGCTCGTCGGCGACGCCGTCGGGCAGTGTCGCGAAGACGCCGTTCGACTGCGTCGGCTGGCTGAAACCGACGCCGGAGATCGATCCGTCGCGAAGGCCGGCTTCGACCCCCGCGCGCAGTCGGGCCGCCATCGCGTTGGCGTGGCGGGCGTTCCGCAGGTACAGGTCGCCGTCCAGCAGTGCGATCAGCTGAGCCGAGATGAACCGCATCTTCGATGCGAGCTGCATGTTGAGCTTCCGCAGGAACAGCAGTCCCTCGGATGCCGCGGGGTCGAGCACGACGACCGCCTCGCCGCCGAGAGCCCCGTTCTTCGTGCCGCCGAAGCTCAGGACGTCGACGCCGGCATCCGTCGTGAAGGCCCGCAGCGGCAGGTCGAGGGCGGCGGCGGCGTTCGACAGGCGCGCGCCGTCGAGGTGCAGGCGCATGCCGCGCGCGTGCGCGTGGTCGGCGAGGGCACGGATCTCCTCGGGCGTGTAGAGAGTGCCGAGCTCGGTCGACTGCGTGATCGACACGACGAGCGGCTGAGCGCGGTGCTCGTCGCCCCAGCCCCACGCCTCGCGGTCGACGAGCTCGGGGGTGAGCTTGCCGTCGTCGGTCGGCACGTTGAGGATCTTGATGCCCGCGACGCGTTCGGGGGCCCCGCCCTCGTCGACGTTGATGTGGGCGGTGGATGCCGCGATGACGGCGCCCCACCGGGGCAGCATCGACTGGAGCCCCGTGACGTTGGCGCCCGTCCCGTTGAAGACGGGGAAGGCCTGCACGCCCTCGCCGAAGTGGCGGGCGAACACCTCCTGCAGACGCGCGGTGTAGGCATCCTCGCCGTAGGCGATCTGGTGGCCGTCGTTGGCGGCGGCGATCGCCTGCAGGATCTCGGGGTGCACCCCGGAGTAGTTGTCGCTGGCGAAGCCTCGGATATCACGATCGTGGAGCGTTGTCACCGCTCCAGCCTAGATTCCCGCGGGCGCCTAGGCTCGCGACATGGCCACTGCAGCGGCATCATCCTCGGCATCCGCGACGCCTCGCGACCTCGTGCGGCAGATCGTCGTGATCAGCGCGTTCTCGTTCATGATCATCGGTGACGCGGTCGGGATCGGCGCGTTCGGCGGTACGCCGATCCAGGATGCCGTGGGCGGAGCCTTCGACCCCGACGCGTCATACCTGACCCCCGCGACGTCCGCGTTCAGCATCTGGAGTCTCATCTACCTCGGACTCCTCGGCTACACCGTGTGGCAGGCGCTGCCGTCGCAGCGCCAGAACGCGCGCCAGCGTGTCGTGGGGTGGTGGATCGCACTCACGATGGTGCTCAACGGCGGGTGGCTCGTCACGGTCCAGTTCGCGGGCGACGGCGGTGTGTGGGCGACCGTCGTCGTGCTCGCCCTCCTCGTCGCGGCGCTCTGCGTCGCGTACGTGCAGATCGTCCGCACCCGCCAGCCGCAGGACCGCATCGTCGCGACGGCGCTCCTCGATGGCGCGACCGGGCTGCACCTCGGCTGGGCGACCCTTGCGACCGTCGCCAACGTCGCCGCAGCGCTGACGGCGACCGGGCCCGCCTCGTGGGGAGATGCGGCGGACGTCGTGGGCGTCGTCGTGATCGTCGTCGTCGTCGTGATCGCGCTCGTCCTCGCCGCCTGGTCGCGGTGGAGTCTCGCGCCGGGTCTCGCGATCGGCTGGGGGCTCGTCTGGCTCGCCGTCGCACGTCTCGGGGGCGACCTGCACAGCACGCCGATCGGCGTCGCGGCGATCGGCGCCGCGGGGATCGTCGTCCTCGTGCCGGCGGGAATGCGCGTGCTGCGACAGTTCCGCCCCGTCGACTGACGGCCGGGGGTCTTCCCGCGTGTCGGAGGGGGCGGCTACTCTCGCCGCATGACCTCGATGGATGCCGCGGTGCCGGCCGCACCGCAGGGCGACTCCCGCACCCCCGCCGGCGGCATGCGCACGTTCCTCGGTGTGCTCGTCAACACCGCCGTCGCGAACGTCACGACCAGCTTCCTGTGGTTCGCGCTGACGTTCTGGGTGTACCTCGAGACGCGGTCCGTGCTCGCGACGGGCATCATCGGCGGTGCCTACATGCTGCTGCTGGCGCTGTTCGGCATGGTGTTCGGCACGTTCGTCGACCGACATCGCAAGCACCGGGTGATGGTCGTGTCGGCGCTGTGCACGCTGATCCTGTTCGGCGTCGCCGGGGTCATCTTCCTGCTGCTGCCGCAGCGCGCGATCCTCGATCTGGGCGGGCCGTGGTTCTGGCTGTTCTCCGCCGTCATCCTCGCCGGCGCGGTCGTCGAGAACCTCCGGAACATCGCGCTGTCGACCACCGTCACACTGCTCGTGCCGACCGAGCGCCACGCGAACGCGAACGGTCTCGTGGGCACCGTGCAGGGGCTCGCGTTCCTCGTGACGAGCGTCTTCTCGGGTCTCGCGATCGGCCTCGTCGGCATGGGGTGGACGCTCGTCATCGCCGTCGTGCTCACGGCGGCTGCGCTCGTGCACCTTCTGACGCTGCGCATCCCCGAGGGTGAGCCCGAACGCACGCCCGGAGCGAAGGCGATCGACATCCGCGGCGCCGCGGCCGCGATCCGCGCCGTCCCGGGACTGTTCGCGCTCATCCTGTTCTCGACCTTCAACAACCTCGTGGGCGGCGTCTACATGGCGCTCATGGACCCGTACGGTCTCACGCTGTTCGACGTGAAAGTGTGGGGGATCGTCCTCGGCGTGACTTCGACGGGGTTCATCATCGGGGGCGCGATCGTCGCCAAGCGGGGCCTCGGGCGCAACCCCATCCGCACGATGCTCCTCGCCGTCATCGTGATGGGCGTGCTCGGCGCCGTCTTCACGATCCGGGACTGGTGGTGGCTGTACGTCCTCGGCATCTGGCTCTACATGTCGCTCGTCCCGATCATCGAGTCGGCTGAGCAGACCGTCATCCAGAAGGTCGTGCCCTTCGAGACGCAGGGTCGCGTGTTCGGCGCGGCGGCGACGTTCGAGGCCGGCGCGGCACCCATCACGGCTTTCCTGATCGCGCCGATCGCCCAGTTCTGGGTGATCCCGTACATGGAGACCGATGCGGGCCGCGGCGCCTGGGGGTGGCTCCTCGGCGAAGGCCAGGGTCGCGGGATCGCACTCGTGTTCCTGGTGTCGGGGCTCGTCATGGTCGTCCTCGCGGCCCTGGCGTTCACGACGCGGTCGTACCGCATCCTCTCGCGTGAGTACACGGAGGTTCCCGCGGGTGAAGGTGACACTGACGGTGACGGCGAGCCCGCGATCGGACCCGCGTCGGCCGCTCAGGCGCGCGCCGGTGACGCCGGACTCGGGTGAGCCCGCCCGCGGTCAGGCGGCGTCGATCTGGACGACGGTGTCGTTGATCGCGGCGGCCTCGGCATCCCACAGCCCGGTGAATCGCTCCGCGAGCACGGTCTCGAGGCCCGCCAGTGCACGCACGCGGAAGATCACAGATGCCGCGCGCACCTCCCGCGCCTCGTCGCGCGCGTTCTTCGCGAACCCCTGCGCCATCGCGCGCGCCCAGGCCTCCTCGGCGGCTTTGACCGCGGCGTAGTTCGCGCCGCCCGCGAGCGGGCGCGCAACCGCCGTCGAGGAGACCATCGCGCAGCGCGCGGCATCGGAGGCGAGGAGGCCGTCCCAGAACGCTCTCGTCACGTGCCGGAGAGCGGTGAGGCCGACCTCGAGCGCCCGGTAATCCGCGTCGCTCTGGCCCGCGAGTCCGCCGCCGCCGCGCCACCCGCCGACGAGATGCAGGATGCCGTCGACGCGCACGCCGTCGGCGCGCAGCGTGTCGGCGAGGGCGCGCACGTCGGCCTCGGCCCCGAGGTCGCACTCGGCCGTGCGCGCGGGCGGCACCGCCGCCGCGAGCGCGTCGAGCTTCGCGGTATCCCGCCCCACGGCGATGACGAGCGCGCCGGCGTCCGTCAGCGCGTGCGCCGCCGCGAGCCCGCTCGTGCTCGTCGCTCCCGCGATCAGCACGGTGCGCCCGCGCACACCGTCAGGCATCGCGCCCCGTGATGCCCGAGGTCGACGCGATGACGTCCCGCATCTTCTTCTCGAGCGCCTCGAAGAACATCGACAGGGGGAATTCGTCGTCGAGCACCGCGTCGGTGTAGCCCTTCGGAGCCCCCGCGAGCACGTCCTCCGGCAGGCCACGCGCCCACACCGACGCGGGGTGCGGCGTCACGACCGAGCGCACCAGGTCGTAGGCGGCGAGCCAGTGCGCGACCTTCGGTCGGTCGATCGACTCCCAGTAGAGCCGGTCGATGGCATCCGACAGCGCGATGACAGCCGCCGGCACCTCGTCCCAGTCGAACGCGAGCTGCGTGTCGGTCCAGTGCAGCACGCCGCGCTGGTGCAGCCACGCGAACAGGAGCTGCCCGCCGAGGCCGTCGTAGTTGCGCACGCGCGAGCCGGTGATCGCGAAGCGGAAGATCCGGTCGAAGATGACCGCCTGCTGCACGAGCCGGGCGTGGTCGGCGATCTCGCCGTCGCCCTCGCCGAGGCTCACGCACTCGCGGAAGGCGGTCAGGTCGCACCGCAGCTCTTCCAGCGAGTACAGGAAGAACGGCATCCGCTGCTTGATCATGAAGGGGTCGAACGGCAGGTCGCCGCGCATGTGCGACCGATCGTGGATGAGGTCCCACGTCACGAAGACCTCTTCCGTGAGTCGCTGGTCGGCGAGCATGCGCGCCGTACCCTCGGGGACATCGAGCTTCGTGATGTCCGATGCCGCGGCCACGACCCGACGGAAGCGCGCTGCTTCGCGGTCCTGGAAGATCGCCCCCCACGTGAAGGTGGGAACCTCGCGCATTGCGACGGTCTCCGGGAAGAGAACGGCGGAGTTGGTGTCGTAGCCGGGCGTGAAGTCGATGAGGCGCAAGCTCACGAACAGCCGGTTCGTGTACGTCTGCTCGAGCTCCGCGATGAATTCCGGCCAGATCACCTCACACAGCAGAGCCTCGACGAAGCGGCTGCGCGATCCGTTCTGCGTGTACATCGGGAAGACGACGAGGTGCTGCAGGCCGTCGACGCGATGCTCCTGCGGCTGGAAGGCGACGAGGGAGTCCAGGAAGTCGGGCACGCCGAAGCCATCGTCCGCCCAGCGCTCGACATCGACGACGGATGCCGCGAGATACGCGGCGTCGTGCGGGAACAGCGGCGCGAGCGTGCGGATCGCGGCGGCGACCGTCGCTGCGAGGACGCGGGCCTCGGCGTGGTCGGCGGTCTCGGGCACGGAGCCGTCCTGCGCCTGGAGCTGCTGGAGGGCGGTGGCGGCGTCCTTCAGTGCGAGCCACGCCGGCTGCTGCTCGATCGGACGGCCGTCCTCGACGAGCGGCGTCTTTGCGAGGTCGTCTTCGACGAGAAGCGTGTTCGCTCGGTCGTCTTCGACGACCTCGGGTTCTCCGACGACGGTCTTCACGGCGGGGGTGAGAAGGGACATGCGAACCTCCGATCGTTCGATTCAGGAATATTTCCGGTGAGAGCATCTCAACTCAGGTATTGTTTCATGTATGGATGACGCTGTCGACCTCGCGATCGTCTCGGCCGTCTCTCGCGACGGGCGGGCGACCCTCGCCGATCTCTCGGCGGCGACGGGGCTGTCGGTGTCCGCAGCGCAGGCTCGGCTGAAGCGACTCGAGGCGCGCGGCGTCATCACGGGCTATCGCGCGACGATCGACGCCGAAGCGGCCGGGCGCCCGCTCGCGGCCTTCATCGAGATCACGCCGCTCGACCCCGCGCAGCCTGACAACGCCCCCGAGCTGCTCGAGCACCTCGACGCGATCGAAGCGTGCCACTCGATCGCGGGTGACGCCGCCTACATGCTGTTCGTGCGCGTCGCCAGCCCGCGCGCACTGGAAGACCTCGTTCGCGACATCCGCGTCGCCGCGAACGTGCGCACGCGCACGACCGTCGTTCTGCAGTCGTTCTACGAGCATCGCCCCGTCCTGCCCGTCGCGGGCTGAGCGAGCCGTGCCCGTCACCGGCTGAGCGCCGCGGATACATCTCGGGACGGATGCCGGAGGCACACAGCTCGCGTAGCGTCGAAGGGTGTTCCGCCCGCTCACGCGCCCCCAGTTGACCGTCGACATCGTCGTCGCGTCGCTGTTCGCCGTTTTCGTGCTCGCCGCGACGCTCGTTCCGGGCTCGTCGTCGGCGTTCGGCTCCGCGTTCGTCAACACGCACATCGCTCTCCTCGTCGCGCTCGTGCTCATCGGCGTCTTCTCGGTCGCGCTCGCCCTGCGCCGACGGTCTCCCGCGCTCGCGCTCGCCATCTGCTGGGGCGGGGCGCTGCTGCAGATGTCGTTCGGCCTCCCGCCGATGCCCGCCAACGTCGCGATCTTCGCTGTGCTCTACACCACCGCGGCCTACGGAACCCGTCGGCTGTTCTGGACCGGCTTCGCCTCCGCGATCCTCGGCGCGGTGGTGATCAGCGCATACCTCATCGTGCCGGCGTTCGTGCGATTCTCTGCCCCCGGCGACGTCGCTCAACTCGGCTCGTACGTGTTCGCCGCGGTCATGACGTTCGTCGCCTCTGCGCTCGCGCTGCTGCTCGCGTGGACGATCGGCGCGCTCGTGCGCACCGGCATCCGCGCGCGGGAGAACCGGCACGCGCAGCAGCTCGCGGAGGCGGAAACCGCCGCCGAAGCGCAGCGCACGCGTGTCGCGCGCGACATGCACGATGTCGTCGCGCATTCCCTTGCGGTCGTGATCGCTCAGGCCGACGGTGCGCGCTACGCCGCGGCATCCGATCCGCAGGCCGCGGCCGAGGCTCTCGCGACCATCTCGACCACCGCGCGCGCGGCACTCTCCGATGTGCGCATGCTCCTGACGCAGCTGCGGCACACGCAAGCCGACGGCCCGCAGCCGACGCTGGCCGATCTCGAGCAGATCTACGCGCACGTGCGCGCGGCGGGCGTCGACCTGTCGGTCGACGTCGATCCTGCGCCGCGGGGCGACGTCGCGGCATCCCTGCAGCTCGCCGTCTTCCGGATCCTCCAGGAGGCGCTCACCAACGCGCTGCGCCACGGGGCCGGCGGGCCGGTCGCCGTGCGACTGGCGTGGCACGATGATCGGGTGGAGTTCGAGGTCGCGAACACCGTCGCGAAAGACACGTCCGCGCCCGCCTCATCGGCCGGTGCCGATACCGCGCGCGGACACGGCCTCATCGGCATGCGTGAGCGCGCGCAGCTCGTCGGCGGCACGTTGTCCGCGGGAGCCGAAGAGCACGGCCGCTTCGCCGTGCGCGCCGTGCTGCCTCGGCAGGCTGCCGCATGACCGGGGCGATCCGTGTCGTGCTGGTCGATGACCAGGCGCTCTTCCGCGCCGGCATCCGCATGGTGATCGATTCGCAGCCCGATCTCGAGGTCGTCGGCGAAGCAGGCGACGGGGCGGAGGGCCTGCGCGTCGTGCGCGCGACGCGGCCCGACGTCGTGCTGATGGACATCCGCATGCCCGTGATGGACGGCCTCGCCGCGACGGCGGAGCTCCTCGCCGACGCGACGTTCGCGGGCGCGCCACCGCGCGTCGTCATGCTGACGACCTTCGATCTCGATGAGGCGGCGGCGCGCGCGATCCGGCAGGGCGCGAGCGGATTCCTGTTGAAAGACGCCGACCCGGAGTTCCTCCTCGCCGCGATCCGGTCGGTACACGCCGGCTCCGCCGTCATCGCGGCGTCCGCGACGAGGGACCTGTTCGCGCACTTCGCGGCTCCCGAAGCGGCGCCCGTGCCGCCCGCCTATGAAGAGCTCACCGAGCGTGAGCGCGAGATCTTCGCGCTCGCCGCGCGCGGGCTGTCCAACTCCGAGATCGCCCAGCGCGAGTACCTCTCCGAGGCGACCGTGAAGACTCACATCAGCCGCATCCTCGCCAAGCTGGGCCTGCGCGACCGGGTGCAGCTCGTCGTCTTCGCGTTCGAGCACGGCCTCGCCTGACCCCGCAGCGCCGCCCAGTCGGCGCGTGTCATCCTCGAGATGTACGTCGCCGCGACTCCAGGCCGACGCGACGCGTGTGGGCCCGTCCGTAGCGTCGAAGCATGGAGATCACGACGACGCAGCTGGGCCTCGCCGCCCGCGTACAGAACCTCACGAAGACCTACGGGGCGGGCGAGTCGGGGGTGCGCGCGCTCGACGATGTCACCGTCGGCATCCGCCGGGGAGAGTTCACCGCCATCATGGGGCCCTCGGGATCGGGCAAGTCGACGCTCATGCACATCATGGCCGGTCTCGACGCCCCGACGAGCGGTCGCGCCTGGATCGGCGACACCGAGATCACCGGCCTCGGCGACCTCGAGCTGACCCTCCTGCGCCGGCGCCGTGTCGGATTCGTCTTCCAGGCGTTCAATCTCGTGCCGACGCTCGACGCGCTCGGCAACATCCTGCTGCCCTTCGATCTCGACGGTCGGCGCCCGAGCGCCCTCGAACGCGCCCGCATCGACGGACTCGTCGAGACCCTCGGCCTCGGTGCGCGGCTCAGGCATCGCCCGCACCAGCTCTCCGGTGGTCAGCAGCAGCGTGTCGCGATCGCTCGCGCCCTCGCGACCGCGCCCGACCTCGTCTTCGCGGACGAGCCCACGGGCAACCTCGACTCGCGCGCCGGACGCGAAGTGCTGACCCTGCTCCGAACCGCGAGTCGCGAGCACGGGCAGTCCATCGCGATGGTGACGCACGACCCGGTCGCGGCATCGCACGCCGACCGTGTGCTGTTCCTCGGCGACGGTCACATCATCGCCGACAAGCCGCGCCAGAGCGCGGAGCAGATCTCGGCGTTCATGCTCGCCGCGGAGGTCGCCGCATGAGCGCCGCGACGGCCGTCGGCGCCGAGCGCGCCGGTGCCGCACCCGGCGCCGCAGACGCAGGCCGGATGCCACGTGCCGCCGCTGGTGCCCTCGCTCGCCTGGGCGAGCGCGGGATGGGCGCGACAGTCCTCGTCGCCGGCATCTCGAGCGCGTTCGGAGTGCTGCTCCTGAGCGCCACCGGCTACATCGCCGCCTGGGCGGGCGGCGAATCGGCGCTCGCCGGACGGACCGCCACGATCGTCATCGGCATCCTGAGCTTCCTGCTCATCGGGGTCGCCGTCTATGTCGCCTCGATCGTCACGGCGAACACGTTCGCGACGATCGTCGCCGGCCGCACGCGCCAGATCGCGCTCCTGCGACTCATCGGCGCGTCGGCGCGATCGCAGCGCCACGAGGTCGCCCGGCAGGGCGCCGCGGTCGGCGCGGTCGGCGCCGTCATCGGCCTCGTCGTCGGCATCCTGGCCGCGGCCCTGCTGCTGCGGTGGGCGGATGCCGCGCTCGGCATCTCCACCGGATATCAGGTGCTTCAGCCGGTTCTCCTCCTCCCGGCGGCGGTCGTGTGCCTCACGACCTGGGCCGGCGCGTGGAGCGGGTCTCGGCGCGTGCTGTCCGTCACGCCGCTCGAGGCGATCGCGGGGGCCGCGCCGCGCACGCGCGAAGACGTGACGGGATCGAAGGGACGCAGCATCACGGCCCTCGTGTTGTCCGTCGCGGGTGCCGCCCTGCTTGCCGGCGGCGTCGCGCTCGGCCTCCTCGATCCGATCGGAGTCGTGGTGGCGTTCTTCGGCGGCATCCTGTCGTTCACCGGCCTGTCGCTCGGCGCGGTCGTCGTCATGCCTCCCCTCCTGCGGCTCACCGGCCGTATGTTCGGCCGGTCGGCGACGGCGCGGCTCGCGGCGGAGAACGCCCTCCGCCATCCCGAGCGCGCCAGCCGGATGGCGATCGGCATCGTCATGGGCGTGACCCTCGTGCTGATGTTCGCCGTCGCGAACGAGTCGGTCAAGACGCTCCTGACGACCGCGGCCGGTGGCGATGTGCCCCCGCAGCTGAGCCAGATCATGGACACCTTCGCCGCGATCATGATGGGCCTCGTCGCCGTGTCGGCGGTGATCGCCGCGGTCGGGCTCGTCAACCTTCTGTCGATCGGCGTCGTGCAGCGTCGCCGCGAGCTGGGACTTCTCCGCGCGCTCGGGCTCACCTCCGGGCAGGTGCGACGCGTCGTCCTGCTGGAGGCCGTGCACGTCACCATCACATCGCTCGCCTTCGGCCTCGTGCTCGGCGTCCTGTACGGGTGGGTCGCCGCGCAGTCGCTCCTCGGCTCGGTCGCACTGCCGCCGGCATCGTCGGCGCCGACATTCGTCGCTCCCGGCATCCCGTGGGGACCGGTCGCGGTCGTCGTCGTCGCGACGGCGGTGCTCACGCTCGTCGCCGCGGTCGTGCCCACGCGACTCGCGACGCGCGTCACAGCGGTCGAGGCGCTCGCGGAGTGAGCGCGAGGTGAGCGTGCGCGGGTGAGGCTCCCGCACCGGCCCTCTCGGGTGGGCGACGGGCGGGACGGCGAGGCGCTTCGGGTGCGCCTCGCTCGGGGGATGCCGCGGTCAGGCTTCGGCCGCGGCATCCCCCTGGGCGTTCTCCGTCTCGGGGTCGTGCGCCCACGTGGGAGCGAGCGCGCGCAGGCGGGCACCGCGCCACTGCCACGTCGCCCAGAGCACGGGCCACAGCGCGGGTGCGGCGCCGCCACCGATGACGAGCCGGTCGCGCCAGAGAGTCTTCGACGCGTCGCCTGGAGCGGGCGAGACCGCCATCTGGTGATCCCACACGTCGAGGCTCGCGAGCGGACCGGTGAGCGGGATGCCACTGTCGCGGAAGATCCGCACCGGCCCGTGAGCGTCTTCCGTGTGTCGCTCGCTGATGTGGATCAGCTGGTCGCCGAGCGGCGCTCCCGCCACACGCATCCGAACCGGCACGTCGGCGCCGGGGTCGAGCCGGTTCGGCAGGCCCGCGGCATCCATCGGCACGAGTTCGACGAACGGGCCGTACAGATCGGCGACCGCGCGGGGAGAGTGGAGGGCGCGCCACGCGGCATCCGCGTCGCAGTCGAGGACGAGCTTCAGCAGGATGCGCATGCGCCCAGTCTGGCATCGCCCGCGCTCTAGCCTGGAGGGGTGACCACGCCGTTCGACCAGTCCCGCTACCAGGTGCGCTTCGAGTGGGGCGCTCCGGGCCTCGACGCTCTCGCGCCCTCCGATGTCGTCGTGGTCGTGGACGTCCTCCGGTTCGGCACGAACGTCGTCGCCCGCGTCGACGCGGGCGAGACGGTGCCGCTGGATGCCACCGCGCACGCCGTCTCGCTGAACGGCGCCGCCGTCGCGGCGCGAGCCGCAGAGCTCGATCCCGCGCCGACCGTCTTTCTGGGCGCTCTCCGGAACGCTGCGGCCGTCGCCCGCGCGGCCCTCGCCGAGCAGACCCGCCGTGGAGCGCGCACGAGTATCGCCGTGATCGCTGCGGGAGAGCTCGCCGGGCGCGAGCCCGGAGCCCGACTGCGGTTCGCGGTCGAGGACCTGCTCGGTGCGGGCGCCGTCATCGATGCGCTCGGCGCTCTCGGGGTCGACCACACCTCGCCCGAGGCGGCGGCAGCGTGCGAGGCCTTCCGCGGGCTCCGCGGCGCGGCACGGCACCTCCTCACCGCGAGCGGCTCCGGGCAGCAGCTCATCGAGCGCGGAGCGCGCGACGAGGTGCTCGCCGCCGCGGCGGCGGACGTCTCGGCCTCGGTCCCGGTGCTCCGCGCCGGCGCGTTCGTCGCCTACGCGGGCTGATCCCGAGGGGTCATCGCGGCGAGGCGCGTCGCCGGGGTGATCTCGCGTCGCGTCCAGACGAACAGGTAGCGGTCGTCGAACGCGGGGGAGCATCGTGCGCACGACGTCGCGCGTGTCGCCCGGCGATGGCGGTACGCGACATGCCCTGCCGGGCAGACACCCACCCACGGGGCGAGCTCCGTGGCGGTCTCACCGTGGTGGGTCGTGCCGCCGGTGTAACCGAGCGTCCGCGCCGTGCGCTTCCAGTGCGCGCCGTGCGCGGCGCGCGCCCCCGCGAGCGCGTGCGCGACTTCGTGCAGCAGAGTCTGCCGATTGGTTTCGTCGTCGTAGCGCGCGGCCAGGTAGCGCGACACCGTGATGCGCTTGCGGGTGTAGTCGCACGCCCCCGCGCGACGCTTCGCGTTGTCGAACGCGAACGACCACGAGGCATCCAGGTGCGTCGACAGCAGCGCCTCGGCGACGCGACGCACATCGTCCAGGTCAGACATCGATCAACCGTCCGGTCATGCAGGAAATGTAGAACAAACCTACGACATCGAACCTCGGCCGCGGGTCAGCTCGCGACCTGGGCGCCCGAGCGTCGCCGCTCCGCGGCATCGATCGCGGCGAGCGTCGACTCGAGCTGCTCCTCCGGAGCGCCGGCCTCTTGGCGCAGGAACAGCGCGCGCTTGAAATCGGCGCGCGCGTTCACGAAGTCGCCGGAGTCGTAGAACACCTTGCCGCGGTGCTGGTAGGCGAACGCCGCGAGCGCCGACCACCCCTGCCCCTCGGCCTCCTCGCCGCACGTCGTCAGCTCCTGAATCGCCGCGGCATACGCCGAGCGGGCCTGCAGCACCGTCGCGTGGAGCACGCGGGCGCGCAGCAGATCCTTCCGGGGGCCGCCCATGCGGGCGACGCGCACCGACTGCTCGGAGACGGCGAGCGCCTCGTCGAACTCGCCCGTGACCTTCAACAGCCACACCCGCTCGAGCAGCGCCGGAAGCGACCGCTGGTCGCCGAGCTCGCCGAGTCGCTCGCGGCACTGGGAGACGTCGACGATCTCACGCAGGGTGTGCGGGTCGTATCCCTGGATGTAGCTCACCGGCATCCTCCTTCGCGCGCGGACGGTGCGGCCTCCAGTCTCACCCGCGGCGCGACGCATCGGACGAGCCCGGTCGGCGCGCCGCCCGACCGGGCTCGCCGCGGCGGTGCTCAGCGCTCGAAAAGGCCGGCGGACGGCTTCGGAGACGCCGTCGCATCGGCATCCGTCACGATCGTCGCGCTGCGCACGAAATCGTCGATCTCGCGCCCCTCGGCGACCTTCGCGGGGTGCGGTCCCGCGGCCATGAGCCGCGGCAGCCACACCGTCGGGAGAGGATTCAGGGAGGCTGCGATCACGAGGTTGCCGAAGCGGCGTCCCTTCAGCGTCTGCACCTCGGCGAGGATGATCGTTTCGGGCAGAACGGCGCGCACCGTCGCCACTTGTCGCCGGGCGAAAGCGAGCCCGGCCCCGTCGGCGACGTTGACGAGGAGAACTCCCTCCGGCGAGAGCAGCCCCGCGAGCACGCGGTAGTACTCGACCGTCGTGAGGTGCGCCGGGGTCTGCGCCCCCGCGAAGACGTCGGACACGACGAGGTCGGCGGCACCGGCGAGGCCCGCGGGCAGCTTCGCGGCGACGGCGCGGGCGTCGCCGATCCGCACCCGCACCTGCGCCCCGCGCGGCAGCGGCAGACGCTCACGGACGAGGTCGATGAGCGGCTGCTCCAGTTCGATCACCTGCTGCCGGGAGCCCGGGCGCGTGTGCTCGACGTAGCGAGGGAGCGTCAGTGCGCCGCCGCCGAGGTGGATCGCGGTGAGGGGCTGGCGCGGCATCCGGAGCAGATCGATCACGGCACCCATGCGTGCCACGTACTCGAAGTGCAGATGCGTCGGATCGTCGAGGTCGACGTGCGACTGGGGGGTGCCGTCGACCTCCAGCTCCCACCCGCCGGCGAAACGGCTCGGCACGACGCGGGCCAGCGAGCCGTCCGACAGGCGCACCTGCTCGGGTTCGTCGACGTGCGCGCGGGCCATTGCTCCACGGTAGCGTGCACTTTCTCAGGAACGGTGCGGGCCCGGGCCCGCCGACCGCCGTAGTGTGGCGCCGTTCCGCGCCGCCGCCGCGGCGGCCGGGTGGCCTCCGCTCCTGAGAAAGTGCACGCCCACTCGATGCGCCGCGCCCCGGACCGGCCGGTACCGTGGCTGCATGGCGACGATCGACCTGAACGCCGACCTCGGTGAGACCGTCGACGGCGTGCCCACCGCCGACGACGCGGCGCTCTATCCGCTCCTGTCGAGCGCGAACGTGGCGTGCGGCGGACACGCCGGCGACGAGACGTCCATGCGTGCGGCTGTGGCGCACGCGGAGAGGCTCGGCGTCGCGATCGGCGCCCACCCGTCCTACCCCGACCGCTCCGGCTTCGGCCGCGTGCGCCTCGACCTCGCGGAGCCGGATCTGCGGGCCGTCCTCGTCGTGCAGATCGCGGCCCTCGTGGATGCCGGCGCCGACCTGCGCTACGTCAAGCCGCACGGCGCGCTGTACCACGCGATCCGGACGGATGCCGCGCATGCGCGCGCCGTGGCATCCGCCGTCTCCGAGGTCTCGGACCGGCTCGGCAGGCCCCTGTCGATCCTCGGGCAGGACGGCGAGATCACCCGTGCGGCTTCCGACGCGGGGTTGCCGTTCCGGTGCGAAGCCTTCCTCGATCGCGGCTACCTGGCGTCGGGGGCGCTCGTTCCCCGCGGGCAGCCGGGCGACCTGCTGCATGACGGCGCCGAGGTCGCCGCACGAGCCGTGCGCCTCGCGACCGAGGGCGTCGTCCTTTCAGTGGACGGCGCGGTGATCCGCACGGATGCCGTCTCGCTGTGCATCCACGCCGACTCGCCCGGAGCGGTGATGCTCGCCCGCGCCGCTCGCGCCGCGCTGGACGCCGCGGGCGTCACCGTGCGCGCGCCGTGGTGAAGTGGTGGTGAAGTGGCGGTGAGTGCGTGGAGCGGGCGGTGAAGACGACGACGACCGCCTCCACGGCCGGGTCGCCACGGATCCTCCCCTTCGGTGATCGCGGGCTCCTCGCCGAGGTCGCTTCTCTCGACGAGGCGGTCGCGCTCCACGCCGCGCTCGCGGTGTCGCGCCCCCGCGGTGTCATCGGGCTCGTCCCCGCCGCGCGCACCGTGCTCGTCGAGATCGATCCGGACGCTCTCAGCCTCGCCGCGGCACGCAGATGGATCGCGGGCGCGAGCGGGGGTGAGGATGCCGCGGCACCCGACCCTCCCATCGTGGAGCTGCCGATCGCGTACGACGGGCCGGACCTCGCCGACCTCGCGGCCGCCCTCGACATCGCCCCGGACGAGCTCGTCGCCCAGCACACGGCCGCCGTCTGGACGGTCGCGTTCACGGGGTTCGCGCCGGGATTCGGCTACCTCGTGAGCGCCGACTGGCCCTATGACGTGCCGCGCCGGGCGAGCCCGCGCACGCGCGTACCGGCGGGCGCGGTGGGTCTCGCGGGGGAGTTCACCGGCGCGTATCCGCGCGAGACGCCGGGCGGCTGGCAGCTGATCGGTACGACCGGCGCGGTGCTGTTCGATCCGACCCGGGCGGTCCCGGGCCTCCTCGCCCCGGGCTCGCGCGTGCGATTCGTGCCGACCCCGCCGAGTGTGCTGCTCCCGCCGGCCGTGCCGCCCGCGCGGGTGTCCTCCCGCGGCCGCGCGAGCGCAGGGGCGCCGGCTTTCACCGTGGTGTCACCCGGATCGCTCTCGACCGTGCAGGATCAGGGCCGGCCGGGGCACGGTGCGGAAGGCATCGCGCCGGCGGGCGCCGCCGATCGCGCGGCGCTGCGGACGGCGAACCGGCTCGTCGGCAACTCCGAGGATGCGGCGGGCGTCGAGATCACACTCGGCGGATTCCGCGCCGTCGCCGACGTCGACCTGTGGATCGCGCTGACCGGCGCGTGGGGAACGGCGTACGTCGGCGAACGAACGCTCGACCCGTACACCGCGGCACTCTGGCCGCGGGGCGCCGAACTGCGCATCGACGGCTTCACCCACGGTGTCCGCGGGTACCTCGCCGTCCGGGGCGGCATCGACGGGCCGCGCGTGGCCGGTTCGCGCTCGGCCGACACGATGTCGGGTCTCGGCCCGCCGCCGCTCAGCGCGGGTACCCGCGTCGCGCTCGCCGACCCCGCGCCCGTCGCGCCGATCCCGCCGGGTGACCTGCATCCCTGGGGTCGCCCGCCCGACGCTCTCGAGATCGCCCTCGCTCCCGGTCCGCGGGCGGACTGGTTCACGGATGCCGCAGACCTCTACACCCGCACGTGGACCGTCTCCGCCGCGGCCGATCGCGTCGGCATCCGTCTCGCGGGCACACCGCTCACGCGCGCAGAACACGGTTCGCGGGAGCTGCCGAGCGAGGGCATGCTCCCGGGTGCGATCCAGGTCCCGCCGGACGGGCTGCCCGTCATTCTCGGCCCCGACGGCCCCGTGACCGGCGGCTACCCCGTCGTCGCCGTCGTCGCGGATGCCGCGCGCGACGCGCTCGCGCAGGCACGCCCGGGCACGGTCATCCGCTTCCGCCACGTCCGCTGAGCCCGCGGTGGCGGCGCGCGCGGGGTTATACCGCAGCATCCGAAACTCGTCAAGGATTCGGCTTGCCATGGCGCGTCGCCGAGGCTATAGTTGGTAGTTGCGCTCCCTTCCCCCATGCCCTCATATGGTGGTCGGCGTGCGTCTGCAGATACCCCGCCACTCGTCAGAGACGGCGGCGCGTGGCAGGCGTGGGAACGGAGCACTCCACCTGACGACAAGGAAACCAGCCCCCGCCCGGGCTCATGGAGGTCATCCCCTTGGCTGCTGCGCGCAACGCAACCAATCCCACCACCACCACCAAGAACGGCCGCGGCGCATCGCGCCTGTCGTTCGCCAAGATCACGGACACGCTCGAGGTCCCCGATCTGCTCGCTCTGCAGACCGAGTCCTTCGACTGGCTCGTCGCGAACGACGCGTGGAAGGCGCGCGTCGCGGAGGCGAAGGCCGCCGGACGCACCGATGTGCCCGAGAAGAGCGGCCTCGAGGAGATCTTCGAGGAGATCTCGCCCATCGAGGACCTCGGCGAGACGATGCAGCTGAGCTTCACGAACCCGTACCTCGAGCCCGAGAAGTACTCGATCGAGGAGTGCAAGGAGCGCGGCAAGACCTACGCCGCCCCGCTGTACGTCGAGGCCGAGTTCATGAACCACCTCACGGGTGAGATCAAGACCCAGACGGTCTTCATGGGCGACTTCCCGCTGCAGACGGGCAAGGGCACGTTCATCATCAACGGCACCGAGCGTGTCGTCGTCTCCCAGCTCGTCCGTTCGCCCGGCGTCTACTTCGACAAGACCCCCGACAAGACGAGCGACAAGGACATCGTCTCGGCGCGCGTCATCCCGAGCCGCGGTGCATGGCTCGAGTTCGAGATCGACAAGCGCGATCAGGTCGGTGTGCGCATCGACCGCAAGCGCAAGCAGTCGGTGACCGTCTTCCTCAAGGCCCTGGGTCTGTCGAGCGAGGACATCCTGAACGAGTTCGCCGGCTACGAGTCGATCGAGGACACGCTGTCGAAGGACACGATCCTCACGAAGGAAGATGCGCTCCGCGACATCTACCGCAAGCTCCGTCCGGGCGAGCAGGTCGCCGCCGAGGCCGCCCGCGCGCTGCTGGACAACTTCTACTTCAACCCGAAGCGCTACGACCTCGCGAAGGTCGGCCGGTACAAGATCAACCAGAAGCTCGGCCTCGACAAGCCGCTGTCGGACTCCGTTCTGACGGTCGATGACATCGTCGCGACGATCAAGTACCTCGTCGCGCTCCACAAGGGCGACGCGTCGATCCCCGGCATCCGGAACGGCCAGCCCGCCGAGATCCGCCTCGACGTCGACGACATCGACAACTTCGGCAACCGTCGCATCCGCGCGGTCGGCGAGCTCATCCAGAACCAGGTCCGCACGGGTCTGTCGCGCATGGAGCGCGTCGTCCGCGAGCGCATGACCACGCAGGACATCGAGGCGATCACGCCGCAGACCCTGATCAACGTGCGCCCCGTCGTCGCCGCGATCAAGGAGTTCTTCGGAACGTCGCAGCTGTCGCAGTTCATGGACCAGAACAACCCGCTCGCGGGTCTGACGCACAAGCGTCGCCTCTCGGCGCTCGGTCCCGGCGGTCTGTCGCGCGAGCGCGCGGGCGTCGAGGTCCGTGACGTGCACCCCTCGCACTACGGCCGCATGTGCCCGATCGAGACCCCGGAAGGCCCGAACATCGGCCTCATCGGCTCGCTCGCGTCGTTCGCGCGTATCAACGCGTTCGGCTTCATCGAGACGCCGTACCGTCGCGTCGTCGACGGCAAGGTCTCCGACCAGATCGACTACCTGACGGCCTCCGAGGAGGTCGACTACATCGTCGCGCAGGCCGGTGCCGAGCTGAAGGCCGACGGATCGTTCGCGACCGAGCGCGTCCTCGCCCGTCGCGGCCAGGGCGGCGAGGTGGACATGTTCCACCGCGACGAGATCGGCTACATGGATGTCTCGCCGCGCCAGATGGTGTCGGTGGGTACGTCCCTCATCCCCTTCCTCGAGCACGACGACGCGAACCGCGCCCTCATGGGCGCGAACATGCAGCGTCAGGCCGTGCCGCTGCTGCGCAGCGACTCGCCGTTCGTGGGAACGGGCATGGAGGGCTACGCCGCCATCGACGCCGGTGACGTCATCACCGCCGACAAGGCCGGTGTCGTCATGGAGGTCTCGGCCGACGTCGTGACCGTGCAACTGGACGAGGGCGGCACGAAGGACTACTTCCTCCGCAAGTTCGACCGCTCCAACCAGGGCAACTCCTACAACCAGCGCGTCATCGTCTCGGCGGGCGACCGGGTCGAGGTCGGCGAGGTCATCGCCGACGGCCCCGCCACCGAGAACGGCGAGCTCGCGATCGGCAAGAACCTGCTCGTCGCGTTCATGACATGGGAGGGTCACAACTTCGAGGACGCCATCATCCTCAGCCAGGACCTCGTCAAGAACGACACGCTGTCCTCGATCCACATCGAGGAGTACGAGGTCGATGCCCGTGACACCAAGCTCGGCAAGGAGGAGATCACCCGTGACCTCCCCAACGTCAGCCCGGACCTCCTGAAGGACCTCGACGAGCGCGGCATCGTCCGCATCGGCGCCGAGGTGCGTCCCGGTGACATCCTCGTCGGCAAGGTCACGCCGAAGGGTGAGACCGAGCTCTCCGCCGAGGAGCGGCTGCTCCGCGCGATCTTCAACGAGAAGAGCCGCGAGGTCCGCGACACGTCGCTGAAGGTTCCCCACGGCGAGCAGGGCACGATCATCGCGGTCAAGGAGTTCAACGCCGAGGACGGCGACGACGAGCTCGGCTCGGGCGTCAACCGCCGCGTCGTGGTCTACATCGCCCAGAAGCGCAAGATCACCGAGGGCGACAAGCTCGCGGGCCGCCACGGAAACAAGGGCGTCATCGCGAAGATCCTCCCCGTCGAGGACATGCCCTTCCTCGCCGACGGCACGCCCGTCGACGTCGTGCTGAACCCGCTCGGCATCCCCGGCCGCATGAACTTCGGTCAGGTTCTCGAAACCCACCTCGGGTGGATCTCGAAGCAGGGCTGGAAGGTCGAGGGCAACCCCGAGTGGGCGGCGCACCTGCCGGAGGCCGCTCGCGAGGCCGCTCCCGGCACGAAGGTCGCCACCCCGGTGTTCGACGGCGCCTACGAGGCCGAGATCGCGGGTCTGCTCGACTCGACGCTCCCCAACCGCGACGGCGATCGCCTGATCGACTCGACCGGAAAGACGCAGCTGTTCGACGGCCGCTCCGGCGAGCCGTTCCCGGCGCCCATCGCGGTCGGCTACATGTACATCCTGAAGCTGCACCACCTCGTGGACGACAAGATCCACGCGCGCTCCACCGGCCCGTACTCGATGATCACCCAGCAGCCGCTCGGTGGTAAGGCGCAGTTCGGCGGCCAGCGCTTCGGTGAGATGGAGGTGTGGGCCCTCGAGGCCTACGGCGCCGCGTACGCGCTGCAGGAGCTCCTCACGATCAAGTCCGACGACATCGTGGGCCGCGTCAAGGTGTACGAGGCCATCGTCAAGGGCGAGAACATCCAGGAGCCCGGCATCCCCGAGTCCTTCAAGGTGCTCATGAAGGAGATGCAGTCGCTCTGCCTGAACGTCGAGGTCCTCTCGGCCGACGGCACGGCGGTCAACCTGCGCGACACCGACGACGAGGCCTTCCGCGCGGCGGAGGAGCTCGGCATCAACATCTCCACCCGGTTCGAGTCCTCGTCCATCGACGAGATCTGACCCGCGGTTTACGAAACTTTCTGAGACACAGGAGAACCAGTGCTCGAGTCCACCACTTTCGATCAGCTTCGCATCGGCCTGGCCACCGCCGACGACATCCGTCGTTGGTCGTTCGGCGAGGTCAAGAAGCCCGAGACCATCAACTACCGCACCCTCAAGCCCGAGAAGGACGGTCTGTTCGGCGAGCAGATCTTCGGCCCGTCCCGTGACTGGGAGTGCGCCTGCGGCAAGTACAAGCGCGTCCGCTTCAAGGGCATCGTCTGCGAGCGCTGCGGCGTCGAGGTCACCAAGTCCTCGGTCCGCCGCGAGCGCATGGGCCACATCGAGCTCGCCGCGCCCGTCACCCACATCTGGTACTTCAAGGGCGTCCCGTCGCGCCTCGGGTACCTCCTCGACATGGCGCCGAAGGACCTCGAGAAGGTCATCTACTTCGCCGCGTACATGGTGATCTCGGTCGACGAGGAGGCGCGCCACCGCGACCTCCCGACCCACGAGGCCAACCTGCGCCTCGAGATCAAGAACGTCGGCGACCGCCGCGACGCCCGCGTCGCGACGCGTCTGGCGAAGCTGGAGGAGGAGCTCGCGGCCCTGGAGGCCGAGGGTGCCAAGGCCGACCAGAAGAAGAAGGTCAAGGATGCCGCCGAGAAGGAGATGGCATCCATCCGCAAGAACGCCGACGACCAGGTCGCCAAGCTCGAGCGGATGTGGGACGAGTTCCGGGGCCTCTCCGTCGGCCAGCTCAAGCAGGAGGACGACGTCTTCCAGGAGCTGCAGGACCGCTTCGGCCAGTACTTCGAGGCCTACATGGGCGCCGAGTCGATCCAGCGTCGCCTCCAGGCGTTCGACCTGCAGGCCGAGGCCGAGAACCTGCACCTGCAGATCTCCGAGGGCAAGGGCCAGCGCAAGATCCGTGCGATCAAGCGCCTGAAGGTCGTCAACTCGTTCCTGCAGACCGGCATGTCCCCGGCATCCATGGTCCTCGACGTCGTCCCGGTGATCCCGCCGGAGCTGCGCCCGATGGTCCAGCTCGACGGTGGCCGTTTCGCGACGAGCGACCTGAACGACCTGTACCGCCGCGTGATCAACCGCAACAACCGCCTCCGTCGCCTGATCGACCTCGGTGCCCCCGAGATCATCGTCAACAACGAGAAGCGCATGCTGCAGGAGGCCGTCGACGCCCTGTTCGACAACGGCCGCCGCGGTCGCCCCGTCACGGGCACCGGCAACCGTGCTCTGAAGTCCCTCAGCGACATGCTGAAGGGCAAGCAGGGTCGCTTCCGCCAGAACCTGCTCGGCAAGCGCGTGGACTACTCGGGCCGTTCGGTCATCATCGTCGGCCCGCAGCTGAAGCTGCACCAGTGCGGTCTGCCCAAGCAGATGGCGCTCGAGCTCTTCAAGCCGTTCGTGATCAAGCGCCTGATCGACCTGGGTCACGCCCAGAACATCAAGGCGGCCAAGCGTCAGGTCGAGCGCATGCACGCGCAAGTCTGGGACGTGCTCGAGGAGATCATCCGCGAGCGCCCCGTGCTGCTCAACCGCGCGCCTACGCTCCACCGCCTCGGCATCCAGGCGTTCGAGCCGCAGCTCGTCGAGGGCAAGGCCATCCAGCTGCACCCGCTCGTCTGCGCGGCGTTCAACGCCGACTTCGACGGCGACCAGATGGCCGTGCACCTGCCGCTGTCGGTCGAGGCTCAGGCCGAGGCCCGCGTGCTGATGCTCGCGTCGAACAACATCCTGAAGCCGTCCGACGGCCGTCCGGTGACCCTGCCCTCGCAGGACATGATCATCGGCCTGCACCACCTGACCACGGTCAAGGAGGGCGCCTCGGGCGAGGGTCGCGTGTTCGGTTCGGTCGGCGAGGCGATCCTCGCGAAGGACGAGGGCACCCTCGACCTGCAGGCCAAGGTCCGCATCCGCATCCCCGGTCTCTCGTTCCTCGAGGGCGAAGCGCCCGAGGGTTACGAGCGCCACGGTCTCGTGGACGCGTCGCTCGGCCAGGCGATCTTCAACGACACGCTGCCCAAGGGCTACCCGTTCGTTCGCGAGCAGGCCGACAAGGGCAAGCTGTCGCAGATCGTGAACAAGCTCGCCGAGGAGTACCCGAAGGTGGAGGTCGCGGCTTCGCTCGACCGCATCAAGGACGCCGGTTTCTACTGGGCCACGCGCTCGGGCGTCACCGTCGCACTCTCCGACGTGCTCACGCCTCCGAACAAGGGCGAGATCATCGCCAAGTACGAGAAGCAGGCGCAGAAGGTGCAGGGCCAGTTCGAGAAGGGTCTCGTGACCGACGCCGAGCGTCGTCAGGAGCAGATCAAGATCTGGACCGAGGCGACCGACGAGGTGCAGGCCGCGATGAAGGCGAACTTCCCCGCGGACAACACCATCAACCGCATGGTGTCCTCGGGCGCCCGTGGTAACTGGCTGCAGATCCGCAACATCGCGGGTATCCGAGGCCTGGTGAACAACACCAAGGGTGAGATCATGCCCCGCCCGATCATCTCCTCGTACCGCGAGGGGCTGTCGGTCGCGGAGTACTTCACCGCGACGCACGGTGCCCGCAAGGGTCTGGCCGACACGGCCCTCCGGACCGCCGACTCCGGCTACCTGACGCGTCGACTCGTCGACGTCTCGCAGGACGTCATCATCCGTGAGGACGACTGCGGCACGACGAAGGGCCTCGAGTTCACGATCGCCGCTCCCGGTGCCGACGGCACGCTGGTGCGCGACGCGAACGTGGAGAACTCGGTGTTCGCCCGCACGCTCGCCGCGGATGTCGTCTCGCCTTCGGGCGAGGTCGTCGCCTCGGCCGGCGAGGACGTCGGCGATGTGCTGATCGACAAGCTGGTGGATGCCGGGGTCGAGACCATCAAGGTCCGCTCGGTCCTCACATGCGACTCGGCCGTCGGTGTCTGCGCCAAGTGCTACGGCCGCTCGCTCGCGACCGGCAAGCTCGTCGACATCGGCGAGGCGGTCGGCATCATCGCCGCCCAGTCGATCGGTGAGCCCGGCACGCAGCTGACGATGCGTACGTTCCACACGGGTGGTTCGGCCTCCGCCGACGACATCACGCAGGGTCTGCCGCGCGTGCAGGAGCTGTTCGAGGCGCGCACCCCCAAGGGCGCGTCGCCGATCGCCGAGGCCGACGGTCGCATCACGATCGATGAGACCGACAAGGCCAAGAAGGTCATCCTGACGCCGGACAACGGCGACGAGCCGCACGTCTACCCCGTGCTCAAGCGCGCGACGCTCCTGGTCGAGGACGGCCAGCACGTCACCGTCGGCCAGCCGCTGCAGGTCGGAACGCTCGACCCCAAGGAGGTCATGCGTGTGCAGGGGGCCCGCGAGGTGCAGAAGTACCTCGTCGGCGGCGTGCAGGGCGTGTACCGCTCGCAGGGTGTGCCGATCCACGACAAGCACATCGAGGTCATCGTGCGCCAGATGCTGCGGAAGGTCACCGTCGTCGACCACGGCGAGACCGACCTCCTGCCGGGCGAGCTGGTCGACTTCAAGCGCTACCAGCAGATGAACCGCGAGGCCGTGGCACAGGGCAAGCGCCCCGCGTCGGGTCGACCGGAGCTCATGGGTATCACCAAGGCGTCGCTCGCGACGGAGTCGTGGCTGTCCGCGGCATCGTTCCAGGAGACGACGCGCGTGCTCACCCAGGCGGCGATGGAGGGCAAGAGCGACCCGCTCGTCGGCCTCAAGGAGAACGTCATCATCGGAAAGCTCATCCCCGCCGGAACCGGTCTTGCGAAGTACCGCAACGTCACGGTCGAGGCGACGGAGGAGGCCAAGAGCGAGCGGTACCCCAACCGCATCTTCGCCTCGGACGGCGCGTACAGCGACGCCGACCTGAGCTACGTCGATTTCGACAGCTTCACGACCGACGGCTTCTCCACCGAGTACAACTGAGCCGGTTTCCGAACCGCACGGAAAGGGCGGTCCCGCGTTGCGGGGCCGCCCTTTCGCGTGCGCGCCCTACGCTGAAGGCATGGCCAAGGTCGGCGGCAGGAACGCCGCGTTCGCGTGGATCGTGGGGCTCGTGTGCCTCGGGATCGTCGGCGTGCTCGCGTTCCTCGCGCTTCCGCTGATCCCGGCGACGGTGGCGTGGGTCGGCGACACCGTGAACCGGCCCACGAGCGCGCCGGATGCCGGAGGCTCCGGAGGGGATGCCGAGGCGGGTGTGCCCACCGAGTGCGCCGGCCTCTACGACTCGGCCCTCTGGGCGACGATGCGCTTCGCGCCAGGCTCGGTGCTCACCCCGTCGGCTGATGCCCCCGTCTCGACCGCGACCGCCCTCGTTCAGGCGCTCCAGCCCCAGGTGCTCTTCACGTGTGCATGGCACGCCGAGGCCGGCGCGGTCTCCACGACACTCGCGACCGTGCCGACGGATGCCGGGGCCATCGCCGCGGCGGCGCTCCCCGGCGCAGGATTCGCGTGCGAAGCGGACGGCGACCGCACGCGGTGCACACGCACCGACGGCGACCTCGTCGAGACGATCGAGGCCGGCGGCGGTCTGTGGCTGTCGACGAGCGAGCAAGCGTGGCATCCTGCCGAGTACGTCCGCCGCACCGGCGACCGGGTCTGGGGCTGAGCTACGGCGTGGCGCTCGGGGTGGGCTTCGGCGTCCGCCCGCCGACAGGCCAGAGTGCCGCGATCACGGCGTCGGTGTAGCCGGTCGGCGCGAGGTTCGAGTACTGCGTGTCGACGATGACGCCGTCGCGCCAGAAGAGCGTGCGGCCGTCTTCGACGGGCAGGTTCGGGTCGGTCCACGTCTTCTCGCAGCGGATGCCGCCCTGCGGCTCGTAGCAGGTGAATCCGTCCTCGCCGAGCGCGTACAGCGCGTCGCGCGCCTCCCGCTCGGGCGAGTAGCCGATCACCGTGACGAGCCGGGTGGTCGCGGCCCCCGGCTCACCCCACACGCAGACGCGCGCGCTGTCCTCGCGGATGCCCCCGCCCATGCCCGGGGCGTTCAGCGGTACGCCGTCGAGCTGGGCCAGCACCTCGGCATCCAGCAGGTCACGGCACCCCTGCGGCAGATCGGCGGGGAGCGGCGTCGTCGACACGGACGCGCCCATGGGAAACGGTGAGAGCGACGCGGACGGCGTCGGGCGCGGGGATGCCGCGGAGGCGGAGTCGCCTGTCGGCGCGGGGGATGGCTCCGCGACACAGCCCGCGAGGGCGAGCGCGAGAGCGGCGACCGCGGCGGCGGCGCCGACGGCGGTGCGAGACGGTCGAACCATGTCTCCACGATAGGCGGGCGAGGCGGGAGTCTGGCGGGTGGGCGGAAACCCGGCGAGGCTCCGCGGCGTGGCGTGCCGCGGGCGCTACTCTCGCTGTGCGGCGGCGCGCGCCCCGCGTGAGGAGCAACGCCATGAGCGACCACAAGTACGGCGAGCCGGTACCCGAGACGGACCGCGTCACCGACGCCACCGCCGGTGAGTCGGCGACGTCGGCCGACGACGCGGTCGCGAGCGCCCACGAAGGCCTCGCCCACGCCGAGGCCGCGCAGCGTGAAGTGAGCGCACACGATCAGCCCGTGGAGTCCGCCCCTGCCGAGCAGACCGCTGATCCGGTCGTCACGCCCTCCGAGCCGACGGACGCGACCGTCGTCGCCGAACCCGTGGCCCCCGTCCACGGCAGCCTCTACGCGGACGACCCGGTCGATGAGACGTACGTTCCGGGCGCCTACTCGACTCCCTCGGACGCACCCACGGAGGTCGTCGCGCCGGCGGTCGTCGCGCCCGCTGCGGCTCCCCTCGCCCCCGCGCCCCAGCCGATCTTCGTTCAGGCTCCCGAAGCGCCGCGGCCGCGCGGCAACCGTGGCGCGGCCGGCCTCATCGGCCTTCTCGCCGCCGTCGCCTTCGGCGTCCTCTACCTCGCAGCGGCCCTCGGCCTGCGCGCCCTCGACGGCAGTGTCACTTCGTCGAACTTCGGCACCGAAGCGACCTCCGCGCTGACGTCGTGGTGGTTCTGGGTTCCCGTGGTCGTGTTCTACCTCGCGTTCTGGCTGCTCGGCGCCATCATCAACCGCGGCCGGTGGGGGCACTGGGTGATCTTCGGGCTGCTCGTGGGCGCCGCATCCTATGGCGGGCACCTGCTCGGACAGCTCTTCCAGGCGCCGTTCTGGCAGTTGACGGCACGGCAGGGGCAGGAGGTCGTCCAGGGCCAGCTGCTCGCGCCTCTCGCGATCGTCGCGTTCGTCGTGGGCCGAGAGCTCACGATCTGGTTCGGTGCGTGGGTGGCAGCGCGCGGTCGCCGCATGAGCGAACTCAACCGCGAGGCGCAGCGCGAATACGAGCGCACGCTCGAGGCGGGCCCGCGGATCCAGCAGGGCTGAGCATCCGGCCGCGGCCGATGAGCCTCCCGGAGGAACCGGGCGACGATGCCGGCGGCGTCAGTGCGCCGGTGGCCGTCGTGTTCGCGACGGTCGGCTTCTTCGCGCTGCTGGTCGCCGGGTTCGGGCTCCTGAGCCTCGCGACGGATGCCGAGGTGCTGCCCGTGGCGGGCCTCGGCCCCGCGCCGGGCATCGTCGGGACTGCCGCGGCCGTCGTCGCGTTCGCCGCGGGGGTCGCGGCGCTCGTTCGGCCCCCGCGACCGACGTACCGCGGCGTGTGGCTCGTCGCCGTCGGCTGCTTTCTGGCGTACCTGGTCGGGGTCCTCGTCGGCGCCGCGCTGACGGGCGTCGATCTCACTCGTGCCATCGCGGCGGCCGGCGGGTTCGCGACGTCGTGGTTCGCTGTGCTCCTCGCATCCGTCGCCCTCGTCGCCGCGTGGACTGCGGTCGCGCTCGTGCGGACGCGCGCCGGTCGGCCGCGCTGGCCGTGGGAGCGCGACGAAGACTGACCGGCCCTCCCGACGCCAGCCTCCCCGCGGCACCACGACGCCGCGAAACCGAGGCCCGGCGGCGCGCGGGAATCCGTGAGATTCGGGCGAAACGGGTGCCGACCGGCGACAATGGATGCCGTGGAGCGGTCGATCGAGACCCAGGTCAGCCAGGCGGTGGATGCCTGGCTGCGCTGGCTGCCCCGGTGGGAGCCCGCCACTCATCGCGGCCGCGCCGCTCCGTGCCGGCGGTGCATCGGATCACCCGTGCTGTCGGCCGCGGGGCTCGGCGCGGACGTCCCCCACGGTGTGCAGCACGGACTTTCGACGCGCGTCAAGACGATCGTCGACCACGCGGTCGCCGAGTACACTTCCCGAAATCTGCCGCTCCTGCAGGCAGAACTCGACCAGCAGGCCGCGCGCAACCGCGCCCGCAGCTACCGTCCCGCCGAGGGCCTCGATCCGGAGTTCGACGGCTTGCCGATGGACCCCGATCCGGTGCCCGGAGCGCCTTTCCTCTTCACGATCGGCGGTCTGGCGGAGGAGGTGGATGCCGCGATCCCGGCCCTCCCGCCGCTGACGGAAGAGGCTAAAGCCGCGCTCCGGCAGGAGGTCGGACTCGCCGACGACTACGCCAACATGGTCGGCCGCGAGGTCTGCGCCGTGCTGCTGCACCACCGCCTGCGGATCCAGGCCGCGGTTTCGCAGTACGTCGAGCCGCAGATCGCGGCGATGCTCGAAGAGCTGACACGGTCCCTCGACGCCCCGTTCGACCCGAACCCGTTCGACGCGGACGCCGGTCGCGGTCCCGAGCTGCCGGAGATCTGACGCCCTGCGCCCCGGGCTCCGACGGCGCGAGCTGCCGAGCCGCGTGCCGCGCCGGCTTTGTTAGCATTACCGGGTCTTCGAAGAGGCCGAGGACGGGAAGCAAAGGGGTGCCATGACGCGCAGGCTGCCCTCCGCGCCGCCCCTGCTCCCGGGACTCGATTACGTGCGCCCGCTCGGCTCCGGCGGATTCGCGGACGTTTTCCTCTACCAGCAGGACATGCCGCGCCGGCAGGTCGCCGTCAAGGTGCTGCCGATCGGCGAGCGCGACCCCGATCTCCTCCGCATGTTCAACGCCGAGGCCGATGTCCTCGCGCACCTGTCCGCGCATCCCGCGATCGTCACGGTCTATCAGGCGGGAATCTCCGCCGACGGTCGTCCGTACATCGTGATGGAGTTCTGCCCGGGCTCCCTCGCGCAGCGCTATCGGATCGAGCGGATCCCCACCGAGGACGTCATGGCGATCGCCGTGCGCCTCGCCGGTGCGCTCGAGTCAGCGCATCGGGCCGGGCTGATCCACCGCGACATCAAGCCGAGCAACATCCTCATCACGACGTTCGGGTCGGCGGTGCTCGCCGACTTCGGCATCTCGTCGACCCTCGCCCGCTCGCAGGGGGATGAGGTCCTGGCGATGTCGATCCCCTGGAGCGCGCCCGAAGTCGTCGCGGAGCACACCGGAGGCACGATCGCGAGCGAAGTGTGGGGGCTCGGTGCGACCGTGTACTCGCTGCTCGCCGGACACAGCCCGTTCGAGCGGCGCGAGAAGGGGCAGAACACCCGCGAGCTCATGCGTCGGCGCATCGCCCGCGCGACGTTCGTGAGGATCGCGCGCGACGACGTGCCCGATGCCCTGCAACAGGTGCTCGCGACCGCGATGGCGCGCGATCCCGACCGCCGCTACCGCAGCGCCGCGGAGTTCGGCGAGGCCGTCCGGGACGTGCAGCGCAGCGCGGGTCTCGCGCCCACACCGCTCGAAGTGCCCGCGGCCGAGTGGATGCCGGCATCCGCCCCCGTCGACTTCACCGACAGCACCGCCCGCGGGCCGGCGCGCAGTCACGTCGCGCACGAGAGCAGGCGCTCACCGGTGCCGCGTGAGCGGACCGTGCGTCACCGCGAGGAGGACACCGACGTCACGACCCCGCCGTCGGCCGGCAGTCGCGTCTGGCCGTGGGTCGTCGGGGGCGCGCTCACCGTCGCAGCCCTCGCCGGCGTGGGTGCGTGGGTGTGGACGGTCCTGTCCTGATGCGCCGGCAGACAGGGATCGGTCTCGCGGCGGTGGGTGCGGTGCTCGCCCTCGTCGCGGGCGCAAGCGTGGTGTGGCCCGGCCTCGACGCCCAGCGCACGCCGCCGAAGACCACGACCGCATGGGTCCTGCAGTCGGACGGGCTACGCTACGCCCGCGTGAACACGGCGATCGACGAGCTCGACACGGTGCGTGCGGTGAGCAATCCGAGTCGGATCGTGCAGACGCAGGGCGCCTCCTACATGTTCACCGACAGCGACGCCAAGGTCGTCCGGATCGACGACGCCGTCCCGGTCGACCTCGATGCCGAGGGTCTGCGCGATGCGGCCTCCGCCCCGCCCGGAACCGAGGAGGTCGACACGTCGGGAGACTTCGTCGCCTACCGGACGGATGCCGGGGCGATCTCCGCAGGACGCCTGTCGAGCGGACAGGTGACGCCGCTCGATCCCACCGGCACGCGCTCGAGCGAGGGCGCGGACGGTCCTGCCTATACCTCCGACGCGATCGCGGTCAACGCGACGGGCGAGCTGTTCAGCTACTCCGCCGCGGCGGGCACCGTCGTGCGCATGGACATCGACACGGGCGAGGTGCGCGGCACCGACAGCGTCGCCGCTGACGTGTCGGCGCCCGCGCTCACGGCGGCCGGCGACGACTGGGTGCTCGTGGACACGGCATCCGGCGACTACTGGACGGTCCGCCGCACGGGGGCGTCCGCGGGCACCTCCGGCGTCGTCGCCCTCTCCCGAGCCGACGCCGACGGCGATGCCGTCTATCTCGCCGACGAGAGCGGCCTCGTGCGCGTGCCGACGACGGATGCCGCGGCCGAGCGCGTCTTCGGCGACCGGACGACCTCGCGCGGCACGCCGGCGCGCCCCGTCGTGCGGGGCGGCGTCGTGTACGCGGCCTGGCTTTCGGAGGGCGCGGGCCCCGGGACCCTCTGGACCTCAGCCGGCGGCGACGTGCGACTGGACTATGCGGGGGCGACGCTTCCCTCGCAGCGACGTCCGACCTTCACGGACGCCGGTGACGGTCTCGTGCTCAACGACACCCGGTCCGGCTGGGTGTGGACCGTTCCAGACGGCGCGATCGTCCCGTCGAGTCAGAACTGGGATCTCGACGACGCCGTGGAGACCGCTCCCGAGACGAACGAACAGGAGCCGCCGGCTGTCATCGACCCCCGGCCGCCGGTCGCCGAGGACGACGCGTTCGGTGTCCGCCCCGGTGCCCTCGTATCGCTGCCCGTGCTCCTCAACGACCACGACCCCAATGAGGACGTGCTGCAGATCGATGCCGCGTCCGTCCAGGGACTCGACCCCGCGTTCGGCACCCTCACCCTCACGGACGACCGGCAGCGCCTCGCCATCCGCGTCGCAGCGGATGCCGCGGGGACAGCTTCTTTCCGCTACGCCGTCAGCGACGGGACGGCGGTCGACGGACTGCTTTCCGCCCCCGCGACCGTGACCCTGCGGGTCATGGGAGACGATGAGAATTCCGCCCCGCAGTGGTGCGGGGTCGAAGGATGCCAGCAGTCCTGGCCCGAGCCGGAGGTCGCCGCCGGCGGCACCGTCGCGGTGCCCGTGCTGGGGGACTGGGTCGATCCGGAGGGCGACCCGATCGTCCTGCTGTCGGCGGCCCTCGAGTCGGGCACCGCGCAGGTGGCGTCGACGCCGGAAGGGCGGGTGGTCTTCCAACACGCCGACACCGGCGAGGGCGGCGACGCGACCGCTCCCGTGACCCTCACCGTCGCCGACACGCGCGGCGCCGTCACGACGAAGACCCTCTCGGTGCGTGTGCTCGGCGATCCGCAGCCGCACCTGCAGTCGTTCGCGGTCGTCGACACCGCGGGATCGCGCCTCACGATCGACGTCGCGCCGCACGTCACCGGCACGGCCGGCCAGCTCACCCTCACCGCGGCGCGGGTCCTCGATGATGCTGCCGCGACAGCGACCGTCGTCGGCGGCACGACGCAGTTCGACTTCGCCGCGGCGAACCCCGGCACCTATCGCGTCGCCGTGACGGTCTCGGCGGGCGGCCGCGAGACGACCGGCACGGCCCGCGTGACGCTCCTGCCCCCGGATGCGCCCGCGCAACTCGCGACGGCTCCCGTCGTCGCTTTCGTGCGGCCCCAAGCCGACGCGACCGTCGACGTGCTCGCCGCGGTCGCCAACCCGACGGGGCGCGTGCTGCTCCTCAGCGACGTCGTCGTCTCGGCGGCGGCGGGCTCGTCGCTCGTCGCCGACGCCGTCGGCCAGAGCCAGCTGCGCGTGTCGGGCTCGACCGCCACGGCGGAGTCGGGACTCCTCGGGACGGTGTCGTACCGCGTCAGCGACGGGACCGCCGACGAAGGCGCCTCCGTCGTCGGGGAGGCGACGATCTACCTCCTGCCGCCCGCGCTCGAGGCGGCTCCCATCACGGTCGACGACAGCGTCGTGGTGCGCGCGGGCGAGCAGATCGACGTGCCCGTCCTCGACAACGACGTGTCCGCCGAGGGCGGCCGGCCCCGCCTCGACGCAGAGTCGATCACCTCCTCGACTCCGGATGCGCTCGCGTTCGCATCCGGCGACGTGCTGCGTTACCTCGCGCCCGACGAGCCCGGCCAGTACACCGTGGACTACCGAGCCTTCACGACCGGGTCGCCTGCCCTCGGCGACATCGCCACCGTCCACGTGCGCGTCGTCTCTGCCGACGAGAACCGCGACCCGCTGCCGCCGCGCCTGTCCGGCCGCGTCGCGAGCGGCCTGCAGACGACGATCGCGTTCGACGGGTTCGGCATGGATCCCGACGGCGACGTCGTGCGGCTCGATCGCATCGTCAGCCAGCCGGCCCACGGCGCCGCGACGATCGCACCCGACGGCACGGGCATCGTCTACACCAGCACGGCGGGGTCGAGCGGCCAGGACACCTTCACGTACCGCGTCGTCGACGCGTTCGGCGCGACCGGTGAGGGGACGGTGCGCATCGGCATCCTGAGCGGCGAGGCGAACCCGAGTCCGATCACCTACACCGACTACGTCCATGTGCAGGCCGGCGCCGACAGCGTCATCCGCGTGCATCCGCTCGCGAACGACCTCGATCCGACACAGGGCACGCTCGCGCTCGCGCGGGTGCGGCCCGATGTCCCCGAGACGGCGCTCGACGGCACGACGAGCGCCGAGTTCGCCCGGCTCTCGGAGCGCATCCGCAGCGTCACCGACGACACCGTCACGATCGCCGCGGGCACCGAGCCCGGGACGATGTCGTTCCTGTACGACGTCGAGTCGACGTCGGGCAGCACCGCGCGGGGCCTCCTCGTCGTCAAGGTGGTGTCGCAGCGCGTGCCCGACTATCCCGTCGTCTCCGATACCGTGCTGACCGCGGCCGACCGAGACGACCTCGACACGGGCGTCGACGTGCTGGCGGGCAAGGTGCTGTGGTCGGGCGGCGACACGGGCGATCTCGAGCTCGGACTCTGGGGTGCGCCCGCAGGAGTGAGCGTCGTCGGGCACCGGCTGCGTGCGACGCCCGGTGACGCCGCGCGCATCATCCCCTTCTCGGTCACCGGACAGACGCCGGGCGGACCCGTCACGACCTACGCCTTCCTGCGGGTGCCGGCGGCCTCCGAAGGGGCGCTGTCACTGCGCGCGGGAACGCCGCCCCTCACCGTGGGTGAGGCGCAGCAGGCGGATGCCGACGTCGCGAGCCTCGTCGCGCTGCCGCGCGGCCGCACGCTCGAGCTCGACGCGGCCTCTGTACGCGCCTCGGGGGCACGCGCCGGCGGCGTCTGCGTCGCGACGACGGGAAGCGGCATCCGCTACACGGCGGGAGAGGGCGCCCCGTGGTCCGACGCGTGCCTCGTGCCGGTGCGCCTCGTCGGGACGTCGGCGTGGTCGGTGCTGTCGATCCCCGTGTCCGTGACGCCGCGCGCACCGCAGCCCTCGCTCGCGCCGGCGGCCCTGGAGGTGGGTCCCGGCGAGACGCACGTCTTCGACCTCGGCTCCATGACGACGTGGCAGGGCAAGGCCGAGGCGATCGAGTACCGCATCTCGGGCGCCCCGGCATCCTTCGTCGTGACGCTGCAGGGCGCGCAGCTGACGGTGCGCGGCAACGACAACGCCGCGCCGGGCACGGTCGAGAGCGTCTCCGTCGAGGTGACGAGCCATCCAGGTGTCACGCCTGCCCGGATCACTCTGCGCGTGGGGGCGGCGCCGTCCACGCTGCCGCAGGGCGGCCAGGCGGCGCAGCAGTGCAGCCAGGCGTCGGGATCGTCGTGCACGATCGACGTCATCGGTGCGCCCGGAGAGGTCAACCCGCTCCCTTCGACGCCGCTCCAGCTCGTCTCTGTCACCGCCTCGAGCGCGTGCGCGGGCGTCACCTTCGCCGTCGCATCGGCCTCCCGCGTCGTCGCCAGCTGGGACGGCGACGCCCCCGGCGCGACCTGCAGCGCGCGCTTCACGGTGCGCGACGCGCAGGGGCGGCAGACGGCGGCGGGCCGCGATGGCTCGGTGGTCCTGGACCTCCTCGGGTTCCCCCGCGCGCCCGCGTCGATCGCGCAGACGGCCTATGCCGACGGCAGCCTGACGCTGCGTGTCGATCCGGGCGCGGCGCAGACCTCGTACCCGTCGGTCACGGGTTTCGACGTCCGCGTGGGTGGCCAGAGCGTCGCGACGTGTTCGGCGCAGGGCGTCTGCCCGGCGATCTCCGCTCCCAACGGTGAGCAGCGGCAGTACGAAGCCGTCGCGGTGAACTCCGTCGGTCCGTCGCGCGCGTCCGTCCGGACGACCGCGTGGGCGTACGACCCGCCCGCGGTGCCGTCCTCGGCCTCCTCGACGCCCGTACCGGCCGGGACGGACGGCGGCGTGGTCTCCCTGGCGTTCGACGGGGTGGATGCCGCCGACACGAAGGCCCTGCAGATCACCAGTCCCGTCGGAGAGAGCATCACGGTCCCCGTGGGCCTCGGTGTCACGTCCGTCACCGTGCCGACCTTCCGCGTCGGCGCGAACACCACGACCGCCGTCACGGTCACGCCGCTGTCGCGGTACGAGGTGCCGCCCGGCCTCGGTGGCCCGGCCATCGGGTCGATGACCGTGAATGCGAACGGTGTCGGCGCACCGACGGCGCCCGCCCTGACCCTCACCGCCGTCAACGCCGGCAACGGCCTGGCCGACATCACGGCTGTCGGCTCGGCGGGCGCCGGCGGCACCGGCTCGACGCTGCGCTATGGCATCGTGCCGCAGGGTCAGCCGTGCATCGCGACGGTCGGCGGCGATCGGCAGGTGTTCCGCGGCTACCCGGACGGCCGCAAGTACACCTTCGACCTGTGCGTCGAGTCCTGGTATGGCGGTCAGCCCTTCGCGCGGGCGACGACGAGCGCAGAGGTGCGCGCCGTGCAGAGCGACCGCGCCCCCACGGGGTACACCTTCGTCGTCGGTCCGACCGCGCACGTGCGCGACGGCGAGGCGCGCTGGACGATCGACACCGACCCGACGTCTCCCGAGCAGCCGCCGCGCGACAACGTCGCCACCTTCTCGGGGCTTCCGAGCACCGTGTTCGACACCGACCCCGGCATCCGCGTGCGGTACGAACACGTCTCGGGCTGGTGGCAGACGCCGTGGGCGGCCGTCACCCCCGCCGCGGGCAGTGCGCCCTACCAGGTGCAGGCGACGTGGTCCCTCGGGTCGTGCGCGGGTGGCGCCCGCTTGGCGCGCTCGAGCGCGTCCACCGGGAGCCTCGCCTCGATCACGTTCGACGCCACGGGCATCGTCTACTACGACGACACGAACGCGGTCATCCCGCTCGCCGAGGGCGCTGACCCGTGGCTCGTGCCCGACGCGGCCGTGCGTGTCGAGGGCATCCGTGTCGGCGTCGACTGGTCGGCGCACGGCTGGAACCTCGATGCCGCCACCGCCACCCTCTCCGCCCGCTGCACCCCCGTTCCCCCCACCACCGGAGGCACCCCGTGACGATCACCCCCGAACAGGCGACCTGGTTCGCGCAGACCTTCGCGGCGCTCGCCGACAACGTCGAGCGCGCCGTGCTCGGAAAGCGTCACGTCGTCGAGCTCGTGCTGACCGCCATGCTGAGCGAGGGACATGTGCTGCTCGAGGACGTCCCGGGCACAGGCAAGACCTCGCTCGCCCGCGCCGTGGCACAGTCGGTGCAGGGCACGACGACGCGCATCCAGTTCACCCCCGACCTCCTCCCCGGCGACATCACCGGCATCACGGTGTACGACCAGAAGACCGGCGAGTTCTCCTTCCACGAGGGGCCGGTGTTCGCGAACATCGTGCTGGCCGACGAGATCAACCGCGCGAGCCCGAAGACGCAGGCGGCGCTCCTGGAGGTCATGGAGGAGGGGCACGTCACGATCGACGGCGTCACGCGATCCGTCGGCAAGCCGTTCCTCGTCCTCGCGACGCAGAACCCCGTCGAGCAGGCCGGCACGTACCGCCTGCCCGAAGCGCAGCTCGACCGGTTCCTCTTGCGCACGTCCCTCGGCTATCCCGACCATGCCGCGACGGTGCGGATCCTCGACCGGGGCGCCGCTCCGATCGGCGAGCTCGCGCCGATCATCACCCCCGGCGCGCTCGCCGGCATGGCCGAGCTCGCCGCCGACGTCTACGTCGATGCGCTCGTACTCGACTACATCGCGCGCATCGTGGATGCCACGCGCTCGGCCGACGAGGTGCGGCTCGGGGTCAGCATCCGAGGAGCTCTCGCGCTCACCCGGGCGACGCGCGCGACGGCGGCCGCGCAGGGCCGCACGTACGCGACGCCGGACGACGTCAAGCGCCTCGCCGTCGCGGTGCTCGCGCACCGACTGATCCTCCACCCCGAGGCCGAGTTCGACGGCGTCACCGCGGAAGCCGTGATCGGCCAGGTCCTCCTCGATGTCACTCCGCCCACCCGCCGGGAGAGTGCGTGACCGAACGCACCGGCACCTTCGGCGCTCGTGATCTGTCCGACACGCGACTGACCCGCACCTCGGCGGGCTCCCTGACGGGGGAGCGCACCGAGGTCACTTCCGCGCGCAGTCGTCGACTCGTCGGTGCCGCCGTGCGCGCATCGCGGGCGTGGGCGGCGACCCGCACGGCGCTGTCCCTGGCGTGGACCTGGGTGCGTCGCACGGTACGGCCGGCGGGCGTGCTCGCGGTCGCCACGGCGACCGTGGGACTCGGTGCGAGGCTCGTGTTCGGGTGGGTCGAGGCTCTCGTCGCCGGCGTCGCGGCGCTCGTGCTCCTCGCTCTGAGTGCGCCGTTCCTGTTCCAGGCGCGCACGTACGACGTCGATCTCGCCCTCGCGCACGAGCGCGTCGTGGCGGGCGCCGGCGTGCAGGCGACCGTGACGATCCGCAACACCGGACGCCGTCCGGCCCTGCCCGGTCGCATCGACGTCCCGGTGGGTGCGGGACTCGTGGAGTTCGGTGTCCCGCTCCTGCGGCCGGGGGCCTCCAGCGCGCAGGTCCTCGCGCTGCCGCCGCAGCCGCGCGGCATCGTGCGGATCGGTCCTGCGACGACGGTACGCTCCGATCCGATCGGGCTCCTTCGCCGCGAGCACGCCTTCGACGACGTCCACGACCTCTACGTGCACCCGCGCACGGTCCCCGTCCCCTCCACGAGCGCGGGACTCATCCGCGACCTCGACGGCAACCCGACGTCGCGGCTCGTGGATGCCGACATGTCGTTTCACGCGATCCGCGAGTACGCCCCCGGCGATTCGCGCCGTCAAGTGCACTGGAAGTCGACCGCCAAGACCGGTCGACTCATGGTGCGTCAGTACGAGGAGTCGCGGCGCTCCCGCATGGCGGTCGTCCTGGGGCTCGACGACGCCGAGTACGAGACCGATGCCGAGTTCGAGCTCGCCGTGAGCGCAGCATCCTCGCTCGCGGTGCGTGCCGTGCGCGACGCCCGCGACCTCGACGTCGTCGTCGGGGCGGAGATCCCGCGGGTCGTGCGCGGTCGGCTGCGCGCGATCCGCCACATCCCGACGACGGCGCCGCGCACCGTCCTCGACGGCTTCAGCGGCGTCGACCGGCTCACCGACACGATGCCGTTCGTCGACGTCTGCAGGCTGGCCGCCGAGGCGAACGAGCATCTCTCGATCGCGGTGCTCGTCACAGGGTCCAAGGTGGGCGTCGGCGTGCTTCGCCAGGCGGCGCTCGCCTTCCCCGCCGACGCCGCGACGGTCGCCGTCGTGTGCGATGAGCGCGCGCACCCGCGCACGCAGGTGCTCGGCGCGCTCACGGTCATCACGATCGGCACGCTCGACGACCTGGCGGGTCTGCTGCTACGGGGAGCGAGCTCGTGAGGCGGATCGTCGCGGGCGCGCTCTACGTCGGCATCGGCGTGCTCCTCGCCGCCGTCGCCGCGTGGCCGATCTACCGCTCGACGTCCTTCCTCCTGCTCGTCGCCGTCGCGACGGTGCTCGGGGCCGGGATCGCTGCACTCGTGCGCTGGCGACGCTGGAGCGGCTGGGCCGCCGCAGCGCTGCTCGCGGGGGCGATCCTCGTCGTCGGCGTACCGGTGGCCGTGCCGGGTCGGCTCGGCGACCCGGCATCCCTCGTGCGGGGTCTCGGGGAGCTGGGCGCGGGTCTCGTCTTCGGCTGGAAGGACCTCCTCACCGTCGACCTGCCCGTCGGCGCCTACCGCAACCTGCTCGTGCCGGCTCTCGTCGTCTTCCTCGTCGGGACGGCCTGCGCGCTCCTGCTCGCATGGCGGCGCGCTTCCGTCGGAGCGGTGGCGGTGCCGATCGTGCTCGCCATGGCGGGGTTCGGTCTGCTGTTCGGACGCACCGACGTCAGCGCGCCGCTGACGCTCGGCCCGCTCACGCTCAGCGCGCCCGTCGAGACCGCGATCGGGCTCGGCTCGCTCGGCTCCGCCGTTCTGTGGCTGTCATGGCGCACCCGCGAGGCGCGCGTCGTCGCGCTGCGGCGCGCCGCGGCATCCAGCGGCGTGCGGCTGCGGCGGGGCACGCGATCGGGGACGCGGCGCGTCGCTCTCGGCGCGGGTATGGTGGCCGTCGCTGTCGCGGCCTCCCTCGCGATCCCGATGGCGGCGGTGCCCGCCGAGCGCACGGTGCTGCGCGAGGCGACCGGGCCGCGCATCGAGATCTCGCGCGCCGTCAGCCCGCTCGCGTCGTACCGATCGATGTTCCGCGACGACCTGCACGACGAGGTCCTCTTCTCGGCGACGGGCGCCCAGCTGCCGGCACGGATCCGCCTCGCCGTCCTCGACGACTACGACGGGGCGGTCTTCCGCACCGGCGGTGGATCCGACTTCGTGCGCAGGGCGTCGGAGCGCGCCGCCGCCCCGGGCACGCCGGTGGACGCGGACATCGTCCTCGGCGCGCTGGACGGGATCTGGATGCCGTCGGCCGGTGTCGTGGCATCCGTCACCTTCTCCGGGGCGCGGGCCGCGGCGCTCGCCGACGGATTCTACGTCGATGACACTCTCGCCGCGGCCGTGCAGACCGCCGGGTGGCGGCAGGGCGACGGCTACCGGCTGCGCGCATCGGAACCCGCGACGAGTGCTCTCGCCGCCGCGTCGTCGCCCGGCGACGCGGGCGACGGCCCCGAAGCCCCCGCAAGCCTGCGCACGTGGATGCAGGAGCATGTGTCGGGCAGTGGAGGCGCGGCGCTCGAGGGCCTCGTCGCCCTCCTGCGCGAGCGCGGGTACCTCAGCCACGCGCTCACCGACGCGCAGGCGCAGTGGATGGCGGATGCCGGCGTCGACACCTTCGTGCCGAGCGCAGCGGGGCATTCCCTCGCGCGCATCGACCAGCTCTTCACGGCGCTCCTCGACCGCGAACAGGACCCGCGCGCGGAAGCCTCCGGCAACTACGTGGCGGCGATCGGCGACGACGAGCAGTTCTCCGTGGCGGTGGCGCTCCTCGCTCGCGAGCTCGGCTTCCCCGCGCGGATCGTCGTGGGCGCCCGGATGGAGTCCGCCGATCCCGACCTCGCGGTCTGCGGTGACGGTGCGTGTCGTGCCGACGACCTGGCCGCGTGGGTCGAGGTGCGCAGTGCTGCGGGGGAGTGGATCCCGGTGGACGCGTCGCCCCAGCACCGGCAGGCGCCGAGCCGCGAAGTGACCTCGCAGCCCGACCCGACGATCGGAACCGAGGTGCGTCCCGACAACGTCGACGAGGTCGAGCCGCCCAAGCCGGCGCAGGAGGATGCCGCGGCGAGCCCCGATCGCCCCGACACCGTCGACCTCGGGTGGCTGTGGGCGTCGGTGCGCATCGTCGGCATCTCGCTGGGGGCGCTTCTGGTCGTGGTCGGGCCGTTCCTCGCGATCCTCGCCGCGAAGGCGATCCGCCGGCGCTCCCGACGAGGCGCGGACGAGCCCGCCGCACGCATCGTCGGCGGATGGGACGAGTACCTCGATGCGGCGGCGGATGCCGGCCACCGCGCGCCCGCGGCGGCGACGCGGCTCGAGGTCGCGGGCGCGCTCGGCCAGGATGCCGCGCCGGGACTCGCCGTCGCGGCCGACCGTGCGGTCTTCTCGGACGGTGGTGCGACGGCCGACGACGCCACGGAGTTCTGGCGGATCGTGGATGCCGAGCGCACCGCCTTCACCGCGACACGCTGGCAACGGGTGCGCGCGGCCCTATCGTTGAGATCGTTCGTCCCCGAGGGTCTCACGAGGTCCTCGTCACGCGCCGAGAGGTCACGCACCGAGAGGTCACGCCCCGCATGAGCACACCCGCCGACGATTCTCTGGGCGCCCTGCTGGGTCTGCTCGCCCTCGCCGTGAGTCTCGCCCTGTACGTCTGGACCGCCCTCGCGCTGTCGGCGATGTTCCGCAAGATGGGCGAGGATGCCTGGAAGGGGTGGGTTCCACTCGTCAACCTCGCGACCCTGCTCGCCTGGGGCGGGTTCAGCCCGTGGTTGGTCCTGCTCGCCTTCATCCCGATCTTCGGTGCGTTCGCCGTGCTCGTGCTCCTCATCATCTCGGCGCACCGCATCAACTCCGGATTCGGCTACGGCGGAGGTATGACGGTGCTGGCCGCCCTGTTGTTGGTCGTCTGGGCGAGCATCCTCGGGTTCGGTCCCGCGCGCTGGCTCGGGGCGCGGCGCCGCGCGCGCGTGGCGCCGCCGACCCTCCCGCCGCCCACGGCGGAGCCGCCGCTCGCACCGGTCGCACCGGTCCCGCCGGTCGCTCACATCGCGCCGGTGGCCCCGATCGCTGAGTCGCACAGCGCTGATGCGTCGCCCGCGCCCGTGGATGTCGCTTCGGCTCCCGCCCCGGACGCACCCGCAGGGGTGTGGCAGCCCTGGGAAGAGATGCCGCAGGACGCCGCCCCGGCATCCTCGCGTGCGCTCGAGCCCGATGCGTCGTTCGCCCCGCCCGCCGCGCCCGCCGCGGATGCGTGGGCGCCGCCGGCCGCACCTGCCGCGCCCGCGCCGGATCCGGCCGATGCCCGCGAGGCGGCGATCGAATCCGTGCCGGTGCCGGGCGCGGGCCACGGCGGTGTCGATGGCGCCGACGAGGTGGACGACGTCGACGTCGACGAAGGGGATGCCGCGTGGCCATCCGAGATCGACGACGTCTCGGCGATCCAGCCTTCGCCGTTCCCGCCGAGTGCGGCAGGCGGTCGCCCGTTCGTCGCGCCACCGGTAGGCCTTGCCGGCCTCGTCGGAGAGGGGGGAGAGGTCGGCGACGATCCGAGTCCGATCGCGTTCGTGCCCGGTCGTCGCGCCGGCTCCGAGTCGTCGCGCCCGTCGGCTCCCGTCACCCGCGTGCCGGCCGTCCGTCCGACCGAAGCCGCACCGCCGGCGTCCCCACCGGCGCGCATGAGCGACCCGAACTCCGCGATCTTCGCGCAGCCGGCGCGCCCACGGCAGAGCGCCGATCCCGACCCGGACGGCTTCCTCGAGCTGTCGGGCGAGGTGTCCGCCGTCGTCGGCGCGCCCGCCGCCGGTCGCCCGCGTTCGGCGACGGGCGCCGTATCGGCCCAGCACCGCCGAGTCGATGACCCCGACGACGATGAGGGCGTCGACGAGCTCACGCGCGCGACGCGCGGCGGTGTGTCCCTCGACGACATCGACCAGACCGTCATCGCGCGTCGCTCGGTGCGGCCGACGTGGGAACTCGTCCCGGCCACGGGCTCCCCCGTGCCGCTCACGGCGCCGGTCGTCATCCTGGGGCGTCGGCCCGCCGCCGATCCCGCGTTCCCTGCGGCACAGCTCCTCGCCGTCGCGGGCGATGCGCGCACCGTGTCGAAGACCCACGCGCGCATCGAGCAGCGCGGCGAGAGCTGGATCGTGACCGACCTCGGATCGACCAACGGCGTCCTCGTGCGCACCCTCATGGGCGACGAGGTGGAGGTCGAACCCGGCGCTCAGCTGGATGCCGGTGAGCGGTTCTTCCTCGGCGACGAGGAGTTCCACCTGCGTCGCATCACGCACTGAACGGCGCCCGCGCGCGGCGAAGCGGCGCCCGCCCGCAGAGCCCGGGTCGGACTTGTGGTCAGTTGCGGCGCCCTCGCGTCGCGGCATCCCGCCATTCCTGTCCACAACTCGTCCCGTCGACGCGACTCATGGACAGAAGTGGCGGCCTCCTCCCCCCGAAGCCCGCCACTTCTGTCCAGGATCGGCCACGCCAGCGTGTCCGCGCGGGTTCAGTGCGCGCGTGAGAGTGCGTCGCCGATGAGTCGGGCCGCCCGCCCCGCGCGCTGCGCCCGCCCTGTGATCCTCACGAGGGTCCACCCGAGCGCCGCAGAGGCGCGATGCTTCTCGATGTCCCGATCCCATTGCGCTGCGCTGACGCGATGGTGGTCGCCCTCCACCTCGACCAGCACGCGCTCCGCGCGATAGGCGGCATCGGCGACTCCCACGAGGCATCCCCGCTCGTCGCGGATCTCCGCGTCGAGCAGTGGCTCGGGCAGGCCGGCGGCCGCGGCATCCAGTCGAACGTCTGTCTCCAGTGGCGACATGCTCCCCACTCGGATCAACGCCAGCGCGGCTTCGAGCGCTGCGCGCCCGCGCCGTTGCGGGGCGTCCGCGGCCGCGCGCAACTGCGCAATCGTCGCGAGCTGGTTCTGCGGGAGTCGGCGACCGCCGACGCCGCGTGGCACCCGCACGAACGCATCGCCGAGACGGACGAGGTCGCGCGTGCCGAGCCGGTTCGCGAATCCTGCCCACACGGTCGCGGGGCTCGCGACGGCGAGGCCCCCTACCTCGCGTACGGTCGCGAGACGCGACGACAGTTGGATGCCGCGCACGCCTCCCACCCGCGGGGCGCGCTCGGGCGCGAAGACCGCGACCTCGAGTGGACCCGAGCCCGGATCGTGGTCGAAGAGCCTGTCGTAGATCGCGACGGCCGTGCGCCCCGTGTAGAAGGCGCCCGGAGCGCGCAGCGGCTCGTATCCGGCAACCCGTCGCAACACGGCAGTGCGCACGGCGCGATCCCGCGCTCCTGGGTCTTCGCCGACGGCGAAGGAAGAGGCGATGGATGCCTCGGCATCCCCCGCCGTCGCTTGGCGCACACCGCGGTGCGGCCGCTGCAGGTCGGCTGCGCGCAGCCGTCCACGCGAGACGCCCGCCGCGCGTGCGGCGCCGACTGTGAACGCGGGAGCTCCGTCGAACGGCGGGGGGAGTGGCCGCGGAGGAACAGACATGCCCCCACGTTCGCAAGTGTGCACGCTCCCTGGAACCGGAACGCCCGATCTGTGGGGGGATCGCGCGCATCACCCTCCTGTGTAGGAGATGTTGCGCCGCGCCGCGAGGCCCCCCCGAGAACTTGTTGACAGTTGTCGTCTCCTTCATCGCCGCGACACTGCCACGGGCGTCCACAAGTCTCCCGCGGCCGCCTCCGCCACGCCCGCGTTCGCCCCACTCCGCACCCGACTCGGCGACACCCCCGCGCGTTTGCCCGCGATCGTCATACGGCGTAGTATTGGGCGGGTGTGCGCTCTGCGCGCCTTGTGTCGTGTCCGGCTCGTGCCGGAGGCGACCGGGCGATCGGCGCCGCACGACCGGGATCGATCTGCGAACAGGTCGCCCCCACGGCATATCCACCACGCAAAGGCACGACGGTTCCGTCGTGCCGGTGGATCTGTGGTGAAACCACGAACGCTGTCACCGTGCAGCACCTGTGCGGAACCAGAAGAACCGTGCAGCACAACAAGGAGAGAACGTGCCAACCATTCAGCAGTTGGTTCGCAAGGGTCGCTCGCCCAAGGTCACCAAGACCAAGGCGCCTGCCCTGAAGGCGAACCCGCAGCAGGCGGGTGTCTGCACCCGCGTCTACACCACGACGCCCAAGAAGCCGAACTCGGCGATGCGCAAGGTCGCCCGTGTGAAGCTCCGCAACGGCACCGAGGTCACCGCCTACATCCCCGGCGAGGGCCACAACCTGCAGGAGCACTCGCTCGTGCTCGTCCGTGGAGGCCGTGTGAAGGACCTCCCCGGTGTCCGTTACAAGATCGTTCGTGGCGCCCTGGACACCCAGGCCGTCAAGAACCGCAAGCAGGCCCGTAGCCGCTACGGCGCCAAGAAGGGCTGAGTCCGATGCCTCGCAAGGGACCCGCACCCCGCCGCGTCGTCGTCAACGACCCGGTCTACGGTGCTCCGATCGTCACCCAGCTGGTGAACAAGATCCTCGTCGACGGCAAGAAGTCGATCGCCGAAGCCATCGTCTACAACGCCCTCAAGGGTGTCGAGGCGAAGAACGGCCAGGATGCCGTCGCGACGCTCAAGAAGGCGCTCGACAACGTCCGCCCCACCCTCGAGGTCAAGAGCCGCCGCGTCGGTGGCTCGACCTACCAGGTGCCCGTCGAGGTCAAGCCGCACCGCGCGAACACGCTCGCGCTGCGCTGGCTCGTCTCGTACGCGAAGGGTCGTCGTGAGAAGACGATGACCGAGCGTCTGCAGAACGAGATCCTCGACGCCTCGAACGGCCTCGGTGCCGCGGTCAAGCGCCGCGAGGACACCCACAAGATGGCCGAGTCGAACCGCGCCTTCGCGCACTACCGCTGGTAATCAGCAGCGTTTCGGTGGCCGGCCGGGCACACCCCGGCCGGCCACCCCACGACATCCGTCACTACACGTAAGGACACCCCGTGGCACAAGAAGTGCTCACCGACCTCAACAAGGTCCGCAACATCGGCATCATGGCGCACATCGATGCCGGCAAGACGACGACGACCGAGCGCATCCTCTTCTACACGGGTGTCAACCACAAGCTCGGCGAGACGCACGACGGTGCGTCGACGACCGACTGGATGGAGCAGGAGAAGGAGCGCGGCATCACGATCACGTCGGCCGCCGTGACCTGCTTCTGGAACAAGCACCAGATCAACATCATCGACACCCCCGGCCACGTGGACTTCACCGTCGAGGTGGAGCGCTCGCTCCGCGTCCTCGACGGCGCGGTCGCCGTCTTCGACGGCAAGGAGGGCGTCGAGCCCCAGTCCGAGACGGTGTGGCGCCAGGCCGACAAGTACGACGTGCCGCGCATCTGCTTCGTCAACAAGATGGACAAGCTGGGCGCCGACTTCTACTTCACGGTCGACACGATCGTGAACCGCCTCGGTGCCAAGCCTCTCGTTCTGCAGCTGCCGATCGGCGCCGAGAACGACTTCGTCGGCGTCATCGACCTCGTCGAGATGCGCGCGCTCGTCTGGCCCGGCGACGCCAAGGGTGACGTGACCATGGGCGCCAAGTACGAGGTCCAGGAGATTCCCGCCGACCTCGCCGACCGCGCTGCCGAGTACCGCGAGAAGCTGCTCGAGACGGTCGCCGAGACCGACGAGGCGCTCCTCGAGAAGTACTTCGGCGGCGAGGAGCTCACGCTCGCCGAGATCAAGGGCGCGATCCGCAAGCTCACCGTCGGCGGCGAGATCTACCCCGTCCTCTGTGGCTCGGCGTTCAAGAACCGCGGCGTGCAGCCCATGCTCGACGCGGTCGTCGACTACCTCCCGTCGCCCCTGGACGTGCCCGCCATCGAGGCGCACGACCCCAAGGACGAGGAGATCGTCATCGAGCGTCACCCCGACGCCAACGACCCGTTCGCGGCGCTCGCGTTCAAGGTCGCCGTGCACCCGTTCTTCGGTCGCCTGACCTACATCCGCGTCTACTCGGGTCACCTCGACTCCGGTGCGCAGGTCATCAACTCGACCAAGGGCAAGAAGGAGCGCATCGGGAAGATCTTCCAGATGCACGCCAACAAGGAGAACCCGGTCGACTCGGTCACGGCGGGCAACATCTACGCCGTCATCGGCCTGAAGGACACCACGACCGGTGACACCCTCGCCGACCCGAACGCGCCCGTCGTCCTCGAGTCGATGACGTTCCCCGAGCCCGTCATCGAGGTCGCGATCGAGCCGAAGACGAAGGCCGACCAGGAGAAGCTGGGCACCGCGATCCAGAAGCTCGCCGAAGAGGACCCGACCTTCCGCACCGAGCTCAACCCCGAGACCGGCCAGACGGTCATCAAGGGCATGGGCGAGCTGCACCTCGACATCCTCGTGGACCGCATGAAGCGCGAGTTCCGCGTCGAGGCCAACGTCGGAAAGCCGCAGGTGGCGTACCGCGAGACGATCAAGAAGGCCGTCGAGCGTCACGACTACACGCACAAGAAGCAGACCGGTGGTTCGGGTCAGTTCGCCAAGATCCAGTTCGCGCTGGAGCCGCTCGAGGTCACGGCGGACAAGACGTACGAGTTCGAGAACAAGGTCACCGGTGGCCGCATCCCGCGCGAGTACATCGAGCCCACCAACCAGGGCTTCCAGGACGCGATGAACGTGGGTGCCCTCGCCGGCTACCCCATGGTCGGCGTCAAGGCGATCCTGCTGGACGGCGCGTCGCACGACGTCGACTCGTCCGAGATGGCGTTCAAGATCGCGGGCTCGATGGGCTTCAAGGAGGCCGTCCGCAAGGCGAACCCGGTCATCCTCGAGCCGCTCATGGCGGTCGAGGTGCGTACGCCCGAGGAGTACATGGGCGACGTCATCGGCGACCTGAACTCGCGTCGTGGTCAGATCCAGTCGATGGAGGACGGCTCGGGCATCAAGATCGTCCGCGCCCTCGTCCCGCTGTCGGAGATGTTCGGCTACATCGGCGACCTGCGCTCGAAGACTTCGGGCCGTGCGGTCTACTCGATGGAGTTCGACTCGTACGCCGAGGTCCCCAAGGCCGTCGCGGACGAGATCGTCCAGAAGAACAAGGGCGAGTGATCGTGAGGGATGCCGGGGGAACGACCCCTCGGCATCCATCGCTCGCTCACCTGTGACACACAACTTCATACCCGTAAACTAGAAACATCCCCGTGGAGCACCGGTCGCAATCCAGCGCCCGGAACCTCCACAACGAAATGTCCTGAGGAGGACCCAGTGGCCAAGGCCAAGTTCGAGCGGACCAAGCCGCACGTCAACATCGGAACGATCGGTCACGTCGACCACGGTAAGACGACGCTGACCGCTGCCATCTCGAAGGTGCTCGCCGACAAGTACCCGTCGGCCACCAACGTGCAGCGCGACTTCGCGTCGATCGACTCGGCTCCCGAAGAGCGTCAGCGTGGTATCACGATCAACATCTCGCACGTCGAGTATGAGACCCCCAAGCGCCACTACGCGCACGTCGACGCGCCCGGTCACGCCGACTACATCAAGAACATGATCACCGGTGCTGCTCAGATGGACGGCGCGATCCTCGTGGTCGCCGCCACCGACGGCCCGATGGCGCAGACGCGTGAGCACGTGCTGCTCGCCAAGCAGGTCGGCGTGCCCTACCTGCTCGTCGCGCTCAACAAGAGCGACATGGTCGACGACGAGGAGATCCTGGAGCTCGTCGAGCTCGAGGTCCGTGAGCTCCTCTCCTCGCAGGACTTCGACGGCGACAACGCCCCCGTCGTGCGCGTCTCGGGCCTGAAGGCTCTCGAGGGCGACGAGAAGTGGGTCGAGTCGATCGTCGAGCTCATGAACGCCGTCGACGAGTCCATCCCGGACCCGGTGCGCGACAAGGACAAGCCGTTCCTCATGCCGATCGAGGACGTCTTCACGATCACCGGTCGTGGCACGGTCGTCACGGGCCGCGCCGAGCGTGGCACGCTCGCGATCAACTCCGAGGTCGAGATCGTCGGCATCCGCCCGACGCAGAAGACCACGGTCACGGGTATCGAGATGTTCCACAAGCAGCTCGACGAGGCATGGGCCGGCGAGAACTGTGGTCTGCTCCTGCGCGGCACCAAGCGTGACGACGTCGAGCGCGGCCAGGTCGTCGTGAAGCCCGGTTCGGTCACCCCGCACACCGAGTTCGAGGGCACGGCCTACATCCTCTCCAAGGAGGAGGGTGGCCGTCACAACCCGTTCTTCACGAACTACCGCCCGCAGTTCTACTTCCGCACCACGGACGTCACCGGCGTCATCACGCTGCCCGAGGGCACCGAGATGGTCATGCCCGGCGACACCACGGAGATGAAGGTCGACCTCATCCAGCCCATCGCGATGGAAGAGGGCCTCGGCTACGCCATCCGTGAGGGTGGTCGTACGGTCGGCGCCGGTACCGTCACCAAGATCATCAAGTGAGCCTCGGCGGGATTCCCGCCGACTCTTGATCACAGTCAACGCCCCTGCGAGTTTCGGCTCGCAGGGGCGTTCTGCGTCTACCGCTCGACGCCGCCGCGCGCCATGATGGGACCACCATCACGTCGAAAGGGGAGCCCATGGGCATCGAGGATCTGGTCAACCAGGGCAAGGAGTTCCTGGAACAGAACAAGGACAAGATCGCGGAGACGCTGCACTCCGACCAGGCGGAGCAGGTCAGCGACAACGTGCTCGACGCGGCGGCCGACTTCGTGAAGAAGGTGGCGCCGGAGTCCGTCCATGGGCAGGTCGACGGCGTCCGCGACTCGATCGACAAGTCGATCGGCAACGAGTAAACGAACGGATCGCGTAGGGGTGGATGCCGCGGCATCCACCCCTACGTCGTGTCGCGGCGGTGCCGAACGCGGATGCGGAAAACAGTTATCTTGACGTTCCCTGAATGCTCACCTAGCGTCAGCAGTGGTCGGTCAGGTGCCGGGGGGCGCCGCTGACTGGACGGACTGTGGGGGTTCGTTCACCCGAGTGGACTGTGGGAGTCCGCTCGTCAGTGACAGGTCGTGGGGAACATGGGCACTGCTCGTGACGGTTTTGGGGACTCTTCGTCGCGGAAGGCGCTTCGCGCGCGTCGCATGCGGGACGAGCGCGAGCGCAGGCTCGTCCTGAGGCATCGCTGGTACGCGGGCGGCATCGCCACCGCGCTGTCGGCGGCGCTCGTGTTCGCGGGGCTGTCGCCCGCGATGGCCGACGACACCGCCTCGCCGTCCCCCTCGCCGAGCGACACGTTCACGGCGCAGGACGCCACCCCGCCCGCGGCGAGTACGTCGGATGCCGGGGACGCCCCCACCGATTCCACCACGCCGCCGGCGGACCAACAGGCCACCGATGCGCCGACGACGGAACCCACCGATACCGCCACGGACACCACGGACACCACCGACCAGCCCTCGCCGGAGCCGACGGAGTCGACGTCACCCCTTGCGCGCTCCCTCGTCGCGCCGCTGTCGATCGTCAACCCCGACCCGGTCGCAGCCGGCAGCACGACGCTGCGGATCTCCAAGGTCGGCGCGCGGACCTCGTCGGGCTCGGTCGCCGCGCTTCAGGGCGCGACCTTCGTCGCGTTCGGCTCGACGCGCGGCGGCGCGCGCACCGGCACGACGTCCTATACCTGCACCACCAACGCCGCAGGCACCTGCGACATCGTCGTGCCCGCGCTGACCGGCGGATCAGGTGGGAGCACCGCCGGTTACTGGGTCTACGAGACGGCGGCGCCGTCCGGCTGGATGAAGGTCGGCGACCTCGGGCTCGGCGACTACAACAGCGCGAAGACCGTGACGCCGTATTCGTACTTCACCAACAACGTCACGGGCACCGCGACGACGTACCTCGTGACGGCCGACTCCGGCGCGTACTACGCGAACGGCAGCCTGACATCGTCGCCGAAGTCGGCCACGGGGGCGTTCGCCGACGTGCGCACGAACCCGTCGTTCCCCGCGTCCTGCGGGCTGAGCATCGCGATCGTCTTCGACAAGTCGACCTCGATCAGCACCAGCGAGATGACGCAGATGCGCGAGGCTGCGCTCGGCTTCGTCGGCACCAACGGTCTCGGCGGCACGCCATCGTCGGTCGCGCTCTATCAGTTCAGCACGACGGCATCCAAGTTCCTCGCGTCCACATCGATCGCCGCGAACCAGACCGCGGTCAACAACGCGATCAACAGCAACATCACCGGTGCGGGCAACGGCTACACGAACTGGGACGACGCGATGCGCAAGGTCGCGTTCAACGGCAGCGAGTCGTACGACGTCGTCCTGTTCCTCACCGACGGCGACCCGACCGTCAGCGGAACGAGCGGCACCAACACCGACACGAACATCGGGTTCCAGAATCTCGAAGAGGGCATCTACTCCGCCAACGCCGTCAAGAGCATGACGGGCCCGGCGGGCGATCGGACGAAGGTCGTCGCCGTCGGCATCGGCCTGGCTTCGGGGTCGGACAACAACCTCAAGGCGATCTCCGGCAACAACCCCAGCGACGACTTCTACACGACCAACTTCTCCGAGCTGGACAGCAAACTGCACGAGATCGCGGTCGCGAACTGCGGTGGCTCGGTCACCGTCGTGAAGAAGACGGTGGATGCCTCGGGCAACACGATCGACGCGCAGGCGGGTGGCTGGACCTTCACCGGCACGACCGCCGGCGGTAACTACATCAAGACCCCTGGCGGCAACGTCGGAACCCTCGCGCAGACGACACCGTCCTCGGGTGCGAGCAAGGGCGCGGTCAACTACTCCCTCGACCTCTCGGGCGGCACTGCACGCACTCTCAACGTCGTGGAGACCGTCGCCGGCGGATTCACTCCCGACAGCGTCACCTGCACCGGCGCGACGCCGACCGGCACCGCGGGCAACTTCTCGGTTTCGGTGAGCGCGAACGCCATCATCAGCTGCACGGTCGTCAACAAGCAGACGACGGGCAAGCTGACGCTCAAGAAGGTCGTGAATGCCGGGTCGTCCGGCAGCACCGCCACGACGGCGGACTGGACTCTCACGGGAACCGGACCGACGACGGGTGTCTCAGGCAAGACGGGCGATGCTGCGATCACGAACAAGGTCGTTCTGACGGGCGACTATGCGCTGTCGGAGGTCGGTCCCGCCGGCTGGACCCCGTCGGCGTGGACCTGCACGGGCGGCACCGTTACGACAGGGGGTGTGGTGACGGTCGCGAAGGACGCGAACGTGACCTGTCAGATCACGAACACGGCCGTCATGCCGGAGATCACCCTCGTCAAGGTCGTCGACCAGGGCGCGAGCGGCGGGTCGGCCGCGCCGACCGCGTGGACCCTGACCGCGGCGCCCGCGACGGCGAATCAGACGTCCGGTGTGACGGGCACGATGGGGGCCGCCGCCGTCACGAACAAGGCCGTGAAGGTCGGCCAGTACAACCTCAGCGAGTCGGGCGGGCCCGGCGGGTACACGTCGACGAACGTCTGGACGTGCACGAACTCGGGGACGGGCACGTTCACGCAGACGAACACGAGCGTCACCGTGAACCCGGGCAACAAGATCAGCTGCTCGATCACCAACACAGCCGTCGCACCCAAGCTGACCCTCGTGAAGAGGATCGTCTCGGCAGGCGGCGTCGTCGACCCGGCGACCTCGTGGCAGCTCACGGCCGCCGGCGCGCCCGGGTGGGTCGCAGCAACGACGGGAACGGTCGCAACGGCATCCACAGCGACGCAGAACGTGAAGGCGAACACACCGATCACGCTCGGTGAGGCCGGACCGACGACGGGGTACACCGCCAGCGCCTGGTCCTGCGACTCCGGGGTCACCCCCTCTACGGGCGGAGTGATCTCTCTCACGCTCGGGCAGAACGTGACCTGCACGATCACGAACACGCAGGCACCGGCGAAACTCACCGTCGTCAAGAAGGACATGGGCGAGACCGTCCTCGAGGGTGCGACGTTCCAGCTGTGGCGTGAGACGAACGGAACCACCGGACTGCAGACCCTCGCCGACCAGCTCGTGGCGATCGTATCCGCCGGTACCTACAACTGGACGAACCTGGCCTGGGGCACCTACTACCTCGTCGAGACGGTGCCGCCGGCGGGCTACGACCTGGCGACGCCTGCCACGCAGGAGGTGGTTCTGGGCGCTGCCCACACCAGCGCCGCCGCGGTCGTGACCTTCCACAACCCGCGCTCGACGGGACAGCTCACGATCAAGAAGCTCGTGAACGACCCGAACGGCGGCTACAACGGCGCACCGGGCAAGACCTTCACCGGGACGTACGACTGCGGCACGGGATACACGGGGGACTTCTCCGTGACGATCGCGACGGGTCAGACGATCAGCGGCATCCCGGCAGGGAACACCTGCACGGTGCAGGAATCCGCACCGAGCGGCGGGCTCCGGAACGACTCGTTCTCGTGGGGTGCCGCGATCTACGACCCGTCGCCCGTGAAGATCGTGGCGAACCAGGCCGTCACGCTGACCATCACGAACCCGGTCGTCCAGTCGTTCGGGTCGCTCACCGTCAGCAAGACGATCGTGGGAACGCCGTCCGATTACACGGGCACGTTCACGGGCACCTGGCAGTGCTCGTTGACCAACGGTCCGTCGCCGACGGGAACGTGGAGCATCGCGTTTACGAACGGCTCCCCGGCGGCGACCCAGTACAGCGGTTCGGATGACCACACCAAGATTCCGCTCAACTCTTTCTGCACCGTGTCGGAGAACACGGGTGCGCTGCCGCCGTTCGCCGACGGCTCGTATTCGTGGAAGTCGTCGTCGGTCTCGCCGTCGGGCCAGACCAAGATCACCTCGACCACGACGCCCGTCGCCTTCACCGTGACCAACACGGCGCAGCGTACGTCGCTTCAGCTCGTGAAGGTCATCTCCAACACTCACGGCGGGACGGTCACGGACCCGACGAGATGGAACGGTCTCCTGCAAGCCCAGAAGAGCGGCTCGGGTGCGGTGACGTTCGACCACCAGCAGGTCCAGTACGTGCCGAGCGGCACATACGCGATCAGCGAGCTGTCGGGCGGACCCGCGGGGTACGAGCTCAGCGGCATCCGGTGTTCCATCGACAACGGACCTTTCTCGGCCGGCGCGAATGTCGTGATCCCGGCGGGCAGCGCTGCGGTCTGTCAGCTCACGAACACCGACGTCGCCCCGAAGCTGACCCTCGTCAAGAAGGTCGACAACAAGAACGGCACCGGGTCGGCGACCCCCGACCAGTGGCTGCTCACCGCGGCCGCGGGCAGCAACCCGCCGGTCGTCAGCGGGAACGGCACGGCCACGGGACCGGTCGTGGGTGGCACGACCTACACGCTCAAGGAGCAGAACGGTCCCTCCGGCTACACGCCGGGGCTGTGGAGCTGCGTCGTCACGGGGACGCAGACGCCGTTCCCGATGGCCGGGGCCAACGTCACGCCGGTCGTCGGCAAGGATCTGACGTGCGAGATCACCAACACGGCGATTCCGGCGACGGGGACCGTGGCCAAGTCGGTCACCTCCACGACACAGCAGGCGAACGGGTCGTGGCAGATCACCTACGACGTCGTCGTCACGAACAACTCGTCGACCTCGACCTACTTCTACAGCCTGACGGATGCACTGTCTCTCGGAGCCGGCATCACACCGACGGCGGCGTCGTGGGCAGGGCCAGGCGGGACATCCGGCACGTTCGTCCTCCCCGCCGGCACAGCGACGCTCGCGTCCAGCGCCTCGCTCTCGGCGGCGACGCACACGCACACCTACACGATGACCGTCACCGCGACGGTCTCGAACGCCGCCTCGACGGCGCCGACGAGCGTCTGCACGTCCACCGAGCCGAAGCGCGCCTTCCGCAACACGGCCACGATGACGTCGGACGGCACGCCCACCACCGTGGACGCGTGCGCCCAGCCCTGGTTCCCGACGGTGACCAAGACGGCTGCGGCGCCCACGCAGAACCCGGATGCCTCGTGGAACGTCTCCTACACGGTGACCGTCGCGAATCCCGGCAGCGGTCCGCTGCAGGCGACCCTGAAGGATGCCTTCCCGGCGGCTCCGTCCGGCTGGTCGTTCGCCCCTGCGACGTGGCAGGTCGCCGCGGTCGGATCCGCGCCCGCGCCCGTCTCCAGCACCTACACGCCCGGCACGACGGGCACGATCTTCACGGGGACGCTCCCGGCCAGCACCTCCTACGCGTACACGGTGAGCGCGAAGCTCGTGCCGTCCGCCGCGGCGGTCGCGCTCGGCTCCTGCGAAGCGGGCGCCGGACTGAGGAACACCGCGACGGTCACGTCCGGTGACGTGACGCGGGACCAGACCGCCTGCACCACGGTGAAGACCCCGCCGGTCGTCGTCGCGAAGTCCGTCACGGCGACGCAGCAGCTCGCCGACGGTACCTGGCAGATCGACTACTCCATCGCGGTGACGAACACCGACCCCACCGTCGCGACCGTCTACACGCTGACCGACCTGCCGCAACTGGGCACGGGCTTCACCGTCGTCAGCGGCACATGGGGCACGGCTCCCGTGGCGAACACGCCGATCGCGGGCGGTGCGACGCAGACGTACACGTACACGATCGTCGCCTCGTTCGACGAGAAGGTGCAGAACCCGCAGCTGACCTGCAGCCCGCAGGAGACCGGCGCCTTCTCCAACAAGGCGGTCATCGCCTTCCCGGGCGGCACAGCGAACGACGTCGCCTGCTCGCAGCCCGGCACCCCGACCGTCGCCAAGGCGGCCCAGCCGGCCGTGCAGGTGTCGGCGACGCAGTGGAAGCTGACGTACACGGTCACCGTGACCAACACGTCGGGCAAGACACTCGCCTACACGGCATCCGACATCCCGGCCGCGCTCCCCGCGAACGTCACCGGCTCGGGCTGGTCGGCGACCGGTCCGACGATCACGGGCGGGGGCAGCGGAACGCTCACAACCGGCTGGACCGGCGGCCCCGGGCACACCGAGCTCGCGAAGGGGACGATCCCGAACGGTGCGACGCACGTGTACACGCTGACGACGACGGTCACGCTCGGCACCTCGGTGAACCCCGCTGACCTCGTGTGCTCCGAAGCCTCCCCGACGAAGGGATTCTGGAACACGGCATCGGTCACCAACGGCATCGGCGGCAACGACTCGAGCGCCTGCACGAGCGTCACCCCGCCGAAGGTGAGCATCGTCAAGTCCGACGCGACGGTCGCTCAGGGCGCGGGCGGCGTATGGGACCTCACCTACCAGGTGAGTGTGACGAATGAGAGCGCGACCGCCTCGGCGAGCTACAGCCTCACCGACACGCCGCAGTTCGACCCGCTCTTCCAGGTGACGGTCCCGGCGACTCCCTGGACTCCCTCGGGCGGCGGTACGCCGGTGGCAACCCCGAGTGGTGTCCTGGCGCCGAGTGCGACCACCACGTGGACCTATCACGTGACCGCGACGGCGGAAGCCGAGGATGCCACGCCCGACGAGCTCGCCACAGCGCTGCGCTGCACGGACAAGGGGGACAAGCCCGGCGGCGGGTTCTACAACGTTGCGACGGTCACCTTCCCGGGCGGTACCGCATCGGACGCCGGCTGCGGTGTGCCGGCGACGCCGACCATCACCAAGACGGCCGCGGCGGCGACCTACGCCGGAGGGGCGTGGCAGCTGAGCTACACCGTCACGGTGACGAACGGGTCGACGATCCCGCTCTCGTACACGGCATCCGACACGCCTCCCGCGACGCTTCCGACCGGTGTGACGCTCTCGACGCCGTGGGCCGTCGCGGGCCCGGCGGCGCTGAACGGCGGCACGGCGACCCTCGTCGCCAACTGGAGCGGAGGCGACTTCGCCACCGGTACCCTCCCGGCGGGGAAGGCGCACGTGTACACCGTGACCGCGGCGGTGAAGATCGCGGCGGGGACGAACCTCGACGTCCTGCGGTGCACGAGCGGTGAGGGCCGTACGGGCATCTGGAACGAAGCCTCGGTCACCAACGGCCTCGGCCACCACGACGCCGAGGACTGCACCCCGTTCACCTTCGCGCCGGTGACCGTCGCGAAGTCGACGACCCAGGTGCAGCAGCTGACGGACGGCAACTGGCAGATCGATTACCAGATCACCGTCACGAACGGCGGCACAGTGCCGGCGCCGTACACCCTGGTCGACACGCCCAAGCCCGACACGAGCTTCGACATCGTGTCGCAGGGATGGGTCGGCGCGACGCCGGGCGACGAGGTCGCCCCGGTCGGCACACCCGTCGTGTGGAACTATCGCGTCGTCGTGAAGGCGAAGTCCGGCGACGCGTTCAACGAGAAGACGGCGACCACGTGCTCCGAGACGCAGGACGGCAAGAGCGGCTCCGGTGGCTTCTACAACACCGTCACGGCGACGTATCTGGGCGGTACGGTCTCGGCGGATTCCTGCGGTGTTCCGGTGAAGCCCTCGGTCGTGAAGACCGGCGCCGCGGTGCAGGACCCCGCAACGGGGCTCTGGACCGTCACCTACACCGTCACGGTGCGCGACGACGACCCGGCGAAGATCGCCCTCGCCTACACGCTCGGCGACATCGCGGCATCCGTACCGACGGGCGCGCAGCAGCAGGGCGGGTGGACGGTGAACCCGGCGACGATCACGGGCGGAACGCCAGCCGACACGGCGACCGCGGACGCCGCGTGGGCGGGCTCGGGAGCGCTGGGCGCGGGCTACATCACTCCCGGCGCGACGCACACCTATACGGTGACGGCGACGTACAAGGTGCTCGCGAGCGCCGACCCGGCCTCGCTCACCTGCCAGCAGGAGGGCCCGGGCGGTCTGTCCAACAGCGCGACGGTGACGAACGGCATCGGTGAGGCGACCGACGACGCCTGCGTCACGATCCCCGTGCCGACGGTCACCATCGCGAAGACGGTCACCTCCACCGCGCTGCAGGACGACGGGCGATGGAAGGTCACCTACGACGTGAAGGTCACGGGCGACACCGAGCTCGCCGCCACGTACTCGCTCAGCGACACGCTGACCTTCGGGGGTGACATCGTCATCGACACGGCCGACTCCGGCTGGACCGGACCGACGAGCGGCTCCTTCGGGTCGTCGACGACGGCGCAGCTCGCGACCGACCGCGCGATCGCGAAGAACACGACCGACACCTACACGGTGACGGCCTACGCGACGATCGACCAGGCCGCGTTCAACGGCGACACGCTCACGTGCGATGACGGCCGCGAACCGGAAGCCGGGGGTTTCCTGAACGTCGCGACGGTCACCGCCGCGGGCGCGTCGCAGACGGCGCACGACTGCTCCGAGCCCGGCTTCCCGAAGATCGTGAAGGAGGCGCAGAGCGTCTCGCAACACTCGGACGATCCCGACCAGTACGACGTGACGTACCTGATCACGGTGACGGGCGGCGCCTCGGCGGGGTACTACGACCTCTCCGACACGCCGGAGTTCGCGCCGGGGCTCGACATCCTCTCCGGAACGGCGACGCAGCAGGCGCCGACGCCCGGTGACCCGATCGTGATCGAGTCCGGTGTCGACTTCGCCGAGGGCGTGGCGATCGCCGCGAAGGAGGTGCACATCTGGCAGGTGACGTGGACGATCGAGCGGACGAGCGAGTTCGACCCGAACGGACTCGAGTGCACGGGTGAACCCGGACACGGTCTGTTCAACACGGCCGCGCTCGACTTCGGGGGCGTCGTGCAGACCGGCGAGGACTGCATTCCGCTCGTCGATCGGGTGTACCCGACGGTGAGCAAGACGGTCACGGCGGTGACGCAGGATGCCACGACCGGCCAGTGGACGATCACGTACGACGTGACCGCGACCCTCGCCGAGAACGCGAAGGGCCTGTCGGCGAAGTACGACCTCACCGACGCGCTCGACTACGGCAGCGGCATCACCGTCGACTCGGCTGTGTTCAGCGGGCATCGCTCCGGTACGTTCACCGACGGTGAGGCGACCCTCGCGACGGGCGAGGTCATCGCATCCGGCGCGACGCACACCTACACGGTGACCGTCAAGGCGACCGTCACGCCCGCGGCGGTCGAGGATGACAGTCTCACGTGCATCCGGGGCGAGAGCGGCCCCGAGGCGGGCGGCTTCCTCAACACGGCATTGATGACGTCGGGCGGCAAGAAGAGCACCGCGTTCGACTGCGCCGAGCCGCAGCTGCCGACGATCGAGAAGTCCGCGCAGGCCACGACCGACAACCCCGACGGCTCGCAGCGTGTGAGCTACCTCGTGACGGTCACGGCGCCCGCGCCGGTCGAGGGCGACCCCGTGTCGAACCTCGGCTACAGCCTCACCGAGCAGCCCGACGCGCTGCCGAGCGGCACGGTGTTGGTCGGCGACTGGCACGCCGTCGCGGTGGCGCCGAGCGATCTCACGATCGACGAGCCGACCTGGGGTGGCACGGGGGAGTGGAACGTCGTCTCCGGCGCTCAGTTCACCGCGGAGGAGCGCGGTGAGGGCGTGGTGACGCACACCTACCGCATCTGGGCCGATATCGACGTGACGGAGCGGCCGTCCGAGCCGGCACCCTGCGAAGAGGGCGGCACCGGGATCGCGATCTGGAACGAGGTGCAGCTCTCGATCGGCGAGAACACGGCCTCCGACCGGGCCTGCGGCTCCGTCGACTGGGACGAGGTGACGATCGAGAAGACCGCGCAGCTGCCCAGCGAGCAGGTGAGCGTCGAGCCGGGCGACACGTTCGACTACGTCCTCACCGTGACGAACGACGGCACGCGTGCCGCGACCGACGTGCACGTGACCGACCACGACCTGAACGCGCGCCTGGACATCCAAGCGCTGACGGTCTCGGGTGGCGTCACGTGGGGTCCGGCTCCGGGGTACATCGGACGCGACGTCGATCTCACGATCGCCTCGCTCGGCGTCGGGCAGTCGGTGGAGATCCGCATCACGGTGGAGTTCCAGCCGGCGCCGGTGACGAGCGGCGGCGAGGCGAGCGCGCCCGTGGAATCGCTCCAGAACGAGGCCTGTGTGGACTCGGCCGAGGACGGCACGCCCGACTGCGCGACCCACGAGATCCCGGTGCGCGACATCACGGCATCCGTCTGGACGACCTGCCAGAGCGACGCGGCGGTGCTGAACTGGACCGTCCGCAAGTCGCAGACGCTGCAGAGCCTTCCGATCGACATGAGCTGGCTGCCGACGTCCGGGGGACCGTCGACGACGCCCGCGAACGTCGAGATGTCGCAGCCGGGAGGCACGCTCCAATGGACCGGGTCGACGACCTGGCCAGGAGCCGCGTTCACGCCGAGCGGAATCGCGATCGACTACCCGGGCTGGCGTCCGCTGGTCGCCGGTGACCTCGTGCCGGGGTCGAACCCGACGCAGTACTACCTGCCGGGTACCTCCACCGTGATGACGCCCGCGCAGCAGGCGGAGTACGTGTACAACGGGCTCATCCTCGACCCGAGCACGCTCGACTTCGCGTGGCGCGAGCCGAGCACGGTGACCTTCTCGGTCAACCCGTCGCTCTCGACGACCGTGAGTTACCCGCCGGCCAGCGAGGACTGCTACCAGGCGCGGCACAGCACCGTGGAGATCGAGAAGACGGCATCCACCCAGAAAGCCATGCCGGGCGACCCGTTCAGCTACACGCTCGCGGTCGCGAACACGAGCGACGACAGTGCCGCCGACGGTGTGGTCGTCACCGACGCGATCCCGTCGACGGTCAAGGTGAACGACATCACCTGGCCGGGCAAGGGCGACGCGAGCGTCTTCCCGAACTGGAACGCCTGCACCATCACGGGTCAGGACGCCTCCGGCTACGGCGGGCAGCTCACCTGCACCCTGTTCGGACCGCTGCAGCCCGCCGGGCAATCGGGCAGCTCCGCCCCGACGATCACGCTGCACGCGATGATCAGCAAGTCGGCGCCGGTGGGGGCCATCACCAATGTGGGTGTCGTGGATTACTACACCTTCGGCGATCCCGAGGACAGCGGCCGGGATGCCGACGACGCGGTGATCCTCGTATCGCTGCTGCCGGCGACGGGTGGCACGTCAGCGCTCTGGGTGCTCTGGACCGCCCTGGCCGCGGTCGTCGTCGGCACCGGGGTCGTGCTCGTCGTGACCCGACGCCGTCGCGAAGCCGGCACGCTCTGAAAAAGCGCGCCACCCGTGGGAGGGGCGGGTAACCCCCAAGGCCCGCTCCTCCCACCCTCTTCACCTTCATCCTTCGCCGAGGGTGCATTCGTTCCAGCCGAGGGTGCATTCGTTCTCGCCGAGGGTGCATTCGTTCTCGCCGAGGGTGTGCTCGCATCGTCTTCTCCACAGCGTGCCGAACTGCGGATCCCTCCACCGATCTCACGTCGACGTCACCGCTGGACGGGCCGGCAACGCACGATCGGTTTCATGGAGTCCCACGCCGAGGCGCGGCATGTCTATCCGCACCGCTCACTCACCCGTCCGCTGAGCGGCGCGAACCGCTTGCGCTACGGCGTCGCCGTCGCGACCACGCCGTGGGGGCTCGCCCACGACGAAGCTCGTCAGCGGATGCACGCGCACGCCGTAGCGTCGCTGGCGCGCGGCGAGCGTTTCGCATTCTCCGACATCACCGCGGCGGCTTTCCACGACATCCCGCTGGTCGGCGTCGACGCCCGTCGTGTGCACACCATCCCCTTCGGCGACAATCCATCGAAGACGCACCGCGATGTCGTGAGGCACAAGATCCCCCTCCGTGCGGGTGATGTCACGATCCGAGACGGGCTCTGGGTCACCTCGCTCGACCGCACGCTGTTCGATCTCGTTCGCCGGCTGCGATTCGAGCCTGCGCTCGCCGCGATGTGCGCCGGATTGCACCGGTGCCGCATCGGGGGCGCGGAGCGAGCGGCGGTCGATCGCGCCGCTGAGGCGCAGCTGCGCGCACTTGTCGCCGCGCGTGTGGATGCCGCGGTCGGCAGCCGCGGCATCCACAATGCCCGTCTCGTGTTGGAGCTCGCGGACGGTCGCGTGGAATCACCCGGCGAGAGCCGATCACTTGCGCGCATGTGGGAGACGCGTCTGCCGATGCCGGAGCTCCAGTTGCCGGTCGTGACCGACGAAGGGGTCTACCTGCCGGACTTCTCCTGGCCGGAACTGCGAATGTTCGGCGAGTTCGACGGTGAAGTGAAGCGGTTCGACCCCGCGATGGCATCGGGGCGCACGCCGATGCAGGTCACGGAGGCTCAGGTACATCGTCGTCGCGCGATCGAGCTGGCCACGGGGTGGCGGGGGATGCACTGGCGATGGGATGAGGCCGCCGACGCCGACGTCTTCTGGAAGACTCTCGTCGCGCAGGGGTGGAAGCCTCGGTGGCGGGCGTGAGTGCACCCTCGCGCGAAACGAGTGCACCCTCGCGCGAACCGAGTCGCGCGACACGCCCGAGTTTGCGACACGCCCGGGCGGCACGTAGACTAGTCAGGTTCCACATTCCTGCGTGCGCGCTTCTGTGAAGTCGCGCGGCGTGCGGGATCACTGCCAGGGCAGTGCATAGGCCGGCCGACATCCTCGAGATGACGGCGAGAGCCTAGGCCGCGGGCAGCAGAACACCACAATCCGATCCCCTCCCAAAAGGGTTCCGTGCGCGTGCGCGCGGCGATCGGGCCTGACATCAGAACAGTGGTGCGCCTCGAAAGAGTAGTGCCCGGCACGGATTCCTGTGCCATGTGCGTCCAATGCCCCTGAGGTACGACGCGAGAAAGAGAGTGAGCAGACAATGGCGGGACAGAAGATCCGCATTCGCCTGAAGTCGTATGACCACGAGGTCATCGACACGTCGGCGCGCAAGATCGTCGACACGGTGACCCGCGCAGGCGCCACCGTCGTGGGCCCCGTGCCCCTTCCGACCGAGAAGAACGTCGTGTGCGTCATCCGGTCGCCCCACAAGTACAAGGACAGCCGCGAGCACTTCGAGATGCGCACCCACAAGCGCCTCATCGACATCATCGACCCGACGCCCAAGGCCGTCGACTCGCTGATGCGTCTCGACCTCCCGGCCGACGTCAACATCGAGATCAAGCTCTGAGGTCCCGGTCATGGCACACATCAACGAAAAGGTTTCCAAGGGCCTGCTCGGCACGAAGCTGGGTATGACCCAGGTCTGGGATGAGAACGGCAAGCTCGTTCCCGTCACCGTCATCGAGGTCGCGCCCAACGTCGTCACCCAGGTGCGCACGCCCGAGCGCGACGGCTACAAGGCCGTCCAGATCGCCTACGGCCAGATCGACCCCCGCAAGGTCAACAAGCCCCTGACGGCCCACTTCGAGGCCGCGGGCGTGACCCCCCGCCGCCACCTCACCGAGGTGCGTACCGCGGATGCCGCTGACTACTCACTCGGTCAGGAGCTCACCGTGGACGGCACCTTCGAGGCCGGCCAGCTGGTCGACGTCGTCGGCACCAGCAAGGGCAAGGGCACCGCGGGTGTCATGAAGCGTCACAACTTCAAGGGTGTCTCCGCTTCGCACGGTGCGCACCGCAACCACCGCAAGCCCGGTTCGATCGGCGCCTCGTCGACTCCGAGCCGCGTCTTCAAGGGCATGCGCATGGCCGGCCGTATGGGTGGCGAGCGCGTGACCGTCCTCAACCTCACGGTGCACGCCGTCGACGCCGAGAAGGGTCTGCTGCTCGTCAAGGGCGCCGTCCCCGGTGCGCGCGGCCGCATCGTCTACGTCCGCAACGCAGTGAAGGGTGCCTGATCATGGCTGACTCGACTCTCGCGCTCGACGTGCTGAAGGCCGACGGCAAGAAGGCCGGCTCCGTGGAGCTGCCCGCCGCGATCTTCGACGTCAAGACGAACATTCCCCTCATCCACCAGGTCGTCGTCGCGCAGCTCGCGGCGGCTCGCCAGGGCACCCACTCGACGAAGCGTCGCGGTGAGGTCTCCGGTGCCGGCCGCAAGCCCTTCAAGCAGAAGGGCACGGGTAACGCCCGTCAGGGCTCGATCCGCGCGCCGCACATGACCGGTGGTGGCATCGTGCACGGTCCCAAGCCGCGCGACTACTCGCAGCGCACCCCCAAGAAGATGATCGCCGCCGCCCTGCTGGGCGCGCTCAGCGACCGCGCCCGGGGTGGCCGTCTGCACGTCGTCGACTCGTTCGGCATCGACGGTGCGCCCTCGACGAAGGCCGCGGCATCCGTGCTCAAGGCCCTCGGTGCGGTGAAGAACGTCCTCGTGGTCATCGGCCGCGACGACGAGCTGACCCTCAAGAGCGTCCGCAACCTCGGCTACGTCCACGTGCTCGAGGTCGGCCAGCTCAACGCCTACGACGTGCTCGTCTCCGACGACATCGTCTTCACCAAGGCCGCCTACGACACCTTCGTCGCCGCGAAGTCGGATGCCAAGGCTGCCGCCACCGAGGAGGTCTCGGCATGACCGCGAACATCGCCCTGAACAAGGACCCGCGCGACATCATCCTGAAGCCGGTCGTCTCGGAGAAGAGCTACGGGCTCATCGACGAGGGCAAGTACACGTTCCTCGTGGACCCGCGCGCCTCGAAGACCGAGATCAAGCTCGCCATCGAGAAGATCTTCGGCGTCAAGGTGGCTTCGGTCAACACGCTCAACCGCGTCGGCAAGGCCCGTCGCACCCGCTTCGGCACCGGCAAGCGCAAGGACACCAAGCGCGCCATCGTCACGCTGAAGTCGGGCACCATCGACATCTTCACGGCCGTCGGCTGACCGCTGGGATAGAGGACTAGAGAACATGGCTATTCGCAAGTACAAGCCCACGACCCCGGGTCGTCGCGGTTCGTCGGTGGCCGACTTCGCCGAGATCACGCGATCGACGCCCGAGAAGTCGCTGCTGCGCCCGCTGTCGAAGACCGGTGGCCGCAACAACCAGGGCCGCATCACGACGCGTCACATCGGTGGCGGTCACAAGCGTCAGTACCGCGTCATCGACTTCCGTCGCAATGACAAGGACGGCGTCAACGCCAAGGTCGCGCACATCGAGTACGACCCCAACCGCACCGCGCGCATCGCGCTGCTGCACTACTTCGACGGCGAGAAGCGCTACATCCTCGCGCCGAACAAGCTGTCGCAGGGTGACATCGTCGAGTCGGGTGCGAGCGCGGACATCAAGCCGGGCAACAACCTGCCGCTGAAGAACATCCCCACCGGTACCGTCATCCACGCGATCGAGCTCCGCCCCGGCGGCGGCGCGAAGATGGCGCGTTCGGCGGGTGCCTCGGTGCGTCTCGTCGCCAAGGACGGCCCCTACGCGCAGCTGCGTCTGCCCTCGGGCGAGATCCGCAACGTCGACGCGCGCTGCCGCGCCACGATCGGCGAGGTCGGCAACGCCGAGCAGTCGAACATCAACTGGGGCAAGGCCGGCCGCAAGCGCTGGAAGGGCGTCCGCCCGACCGTCCGCGGTGTCGCGATGAACCCGGTCGACCACCCGCACGGTGGTGGTGAGGGTAAGACCTCCGGTGGTCGTCACCCCGTCACTCCTTGGGGCCAGGCTGAGGGTCGTACCCGCCACGCCAACAAGGAAAGCGACAAGTACATCGTCCGTCGTCGCAACGCCGGCAAGAAGCGCAAGTAGGAGTAGAGGAAGATGCCTCGCAGCCTGAAGAAGGGCCCCTTCGTCGACGAGCACCTGCTCCGCAAGGTCGCCTCGCAGAACGAAGCCGGTACCAAGAACGTCATCAAGACCTGGTCGCGCCGTTCGATGATCATCCCCGCCATGCTGGGACACACCATCGCCGTGCACGACGGACGCAAGCACATCCCCGTGTTCGTGTCCGAGACCATGGTCGGCCACAAGCTGGGCGAGTTCGCGCCCACCCGCACCTTCCGCGGCCACGTGAAGGACGACAAGAAGGGCCGCCGCCGCTGACGCGGGGGCAGTTCCAGAGAGGACAGAGGAGGAGAGACATGGTGGATTCCATCGCACGCGTCAAGCACATTCGCGTGACCCCTCAGAAGGCTCGTCGTGTCGTCGCGCTCATCAAGGGCAAGCAGGCTCAGGAGGCTCTCGCCATCCTGAAGTTCGCCCCGCAGAGCGCCAGCGAGCCGATCTACAAGCTCGTCGAGTCCGCGGTCGCCAACGCGCGAGTGAAGGCAGACCGTGACGGCGAGTACCTGGACGAGCAGGACCTGTACGTGCGCAACGCGTACGTCGACGAGGGCACGACGCTGAAGCGTTTCCAGCCCCGCGCACAGGGCCGCGCGTTCCAGATCAAGAAGCGCACGAGCCACATCACCGTCGAGCTCGCGACCCCCGAGGTCGCCGAGACGGCCGGTGCCACGACCAAGAAGGCGAGCAAGTAATGGGACAGAAGGTCAACCCGTACGGCTTCCGCCTCGGCATCACCACGGACCACGTGTCGCGTTGGTTCTCCGACTCGACCAAGCCGGGCCAGCGTTACGCCGACTACGTGGCCGAGGACATCAAGATCCGCAAGCTCCTGCAGACGCAGCTCGACCGCGCCGGTGTGTCCGGCATCGAGATCGAGCGCACGCGTGACCGCGTCCGCGTCGACATCCACACCGCCCGTCCGGGCATCGTGATCGGTCGCCGTGGCGCCGAGGCCGAGCGCATTCGTGCCGACCTCGAGAAGCTCACCGGAAAGCAGATCCAGCTGAACATCCTCGAGGTGAAGAACCCCGAGGCCGACGCTCAGCTCGTCGCGCAGGGCATCGCCGAGCAGCTCTCCGCTCGCGTGGCGTTCCGCCGTGCGATGCGCAAGGGTCTGCAGGGCGCGCAGCGCGCCGGTGCCAAGGGCATCCGCATCCAGGTCTCCGGCCGCCTCGGCGGCGCCGAGATGAGCCGCTCGGAGTTCTACCGCGACGGTCGTGTGCCGCTGCACACGCTGCGCGCGAACATCGACTACGGCTTCTACGAGGCCAAGACCACCTTCGGCCGCATCGGCGTGAAGGTCTGGATCTACAAGGGCGACCTCACGGCCAAGGAGCTCGCTCGCGAGCAGGCCAACGCCCCCAAGCCGCCGCGCGGTCGCGATGACCGCGGTGGCGACCGTCGTCGTGGCCCCCGCAACGAGGCCCCCGTCGCAGAAGGAGCGTCTGCCTGATGCTTATTCCCCGCAAGGTCAAGTACCGCAAGCAGCACCACCCGGGTCGCTCGGGCGCTGCCACCGGTGGCACGAAGGTGTCGTTCGGTGAGTTCGGCATCCAGGCCCTGACGCCCGCGTACGTGACGAACCGTCAGATCGAGTCCGCTCGTATCGCGATGACGCGTCACATCAAGCGTGGCGGCAAGGTGTGGATCAACATCTACCCCGACCGTCCGCTCACGAAGAAGCCGGCCGAAACCCGCATGGGTTCCGGTAAGGGCTCGCCGGAGTGGTGGGTCGCGAACGTCAAGCCCGGCCGCGTCCTCTTCGAGGTCGCCGGTGTCAATGAGGAACTCGCCCGCGAGGCCCTCACCCGGGCAATCCACAAGCTGCCGCTGAAGGCACGCATCATCAAGCGCGAGGAGGGCGACGCGTAATGGCCGTCGGTACCAAGACGCTCGCACCCAGCGAGCTCGACACGTTCGAGGACCAGCGCCTCGTCGAGGAGCTGCGCAAGGCCAAGGAGGAGCTGTTCAACCTGCGCTTCCAGTCGGCCACCGGCCAGCTCGACAGCCACGGCCGCATCCGTGCGGTCAAGCGCGACATCGCGCGGCTCTACACCGTGATCCGTGAGCGCGAGCTCGGCATCCGTGCCACGCCCGCTCCCGCCGAGGCTGCGCCCAAGGCGAAGAAGAAGGCGACGAAGAAGGCGGATGCCGCCGACGACGCCGCTGCGAAGGAAGAGGCTGAGTGATGGCCACCAAGAAGACTGAAGAAGCAGTCGTCGAAGGTCACGAGCACGCGGCGCACGACGTCCGCGACGCCGAGGCTCGCGGGTACCGCAAGTCGCGTCGTGGCTATGTCGTCAGTGACAAGATGGACAAGACGATCGTCGTCGAGGTCGAGGACCGCGTGAAGCACCCGCTCTACGGCAAGGTCATCCGCCGCACGTCGAAGGTCAAGGCCCACGACGAGGCGAACACCGCCGGCATCGGCGACCTCGTGCTCATCAACGAGACCCGCCCGCTGAGCGCCACGAAGCGCTGGCGTCTGGTCGAGATCCTGGAGAAGGCCAAGTGATCCAGACAGAGTCCCGCCTCAAGGTCGCCGACAACACCGGCGCCAAGGAGCTGCTCACGATCCGTGTTCTCGGTGGTTCCAACCGCCGCTACGCGGGCCTCGGCGACATCATCGTGGCGACCGTCAAGGACGCGATCCCGGGCGGCAACGTCAAGAAGGGCGACGTGGTCAAGGCCGTCGTCGTCCGCACCAAGAAGCAGACCCGTCGTCCCGACGGTTCCTACATCAAGTTCGACGAGAACGCCGCCGTCATCCTGAAGAACGACGGGGAGCCCCGCGGCACCCGCATCTTCGGCCCGGTCGGTCGTGAGCTTCGCGACAAGAAGTTCATGAAGATCGTCTCGCTCGCACCGGAGGTGATCTGACCTCATGGCCAAGATCAAGAAGGGTGACCTCGTCCAGGTCATCACTGGCAAGAAGCAGGACAAGGGCGGCGACCGCGGCAAGCAGGGCAAGGTTCTCGACGTTCTCGTCGCGGAGAACCGTGTCATCGTCGAGGGCGTCAACTACGTCACGAAGCACAACCGCGTGGGCCAGTCCCAGCGCGGCACCAAGACGGGCGGCATCGAGACGATGGAAGCCCCGATCCACATCTCCAACGTCGCCCTCGTCGACCCCTCGAGCAAGAAGCCGACCAAGGTCGGTCACCGCGTCGAGGAGCAGACGAAGGACGGCGTGAAGCGCACCGTTCGCGTGCGCTACGCGAAGAAGAGCGGCAAGGACCTCTGAGCATGAGCAACGCAACTGCCGTGGAGGCTGGCAAGATCCAGCCCCGCCTGAAGCAGAAGTACCAGAGCGAGATCAAGAAGGCGCTGCAGGACGAGTTCGGCTACGCGAACGTCATGCAGATCCCCGGTCTCGTGAAGGTCGTCGTGAATACCGGTGTCGGCGAGGCCGCCCGTGACTCCAAGGTGATCGATGGTGCGGTCGAGGACCTCACCAAGATCACGGGTCAGAAGCCCATCGTCACGAAGGCCCGCAAGTCGATCGCGCAGTTCAAGCTGCGCGAGGGTCAGGCCATCGGCGCGCACGTCACCCTGCGTGGGGACCGTGCGTGGGAGTTCGTCGACCGTCTCGTGAACCTCGCGCTGCCCCGCATCCGTGACTTCCGTGGCCTTTCGCCCAAGCAGTTCGACGGCAACGGCAACTACACGTTCGGTCTCCAGGAGCAGTCGGTCTTCCACGAGATCAACCAGGACAAGATCGACCGCGTCCGCGGCTTCGACATCACGATCGTCACGACGGCGAAGACGGATGCCGAGGGTCGCTCGCTGCTCAAGCAGCTGGGCTTCCCGTTCCAGTCCGAAGAGACCGCGCAGTAACACCCATCAAGAAGGTCGGCTGTCGTGTAACGGCATCCGAAACCACTGAACAAAGGAAACCAAGAAATGACGATGACAGACCCGGTCGCAGACATGCTGACCCGTCTGCGCAACGCGAACTCGGCGCACCACGACACCGTGGCGCTGCCGAGCAGCAAGCTCAAGACCAACATCGCCGAGATCCTCAAGCAGGAGGGCTACATCTCCTCCTGGGAGGTCTCGGACGCCCGTGTCGGACAGACCCTCACGCTGACGCTGAAGTACGGCCCGAACCGCGAGCGGTCGATCGCCGGCATCAAGCGCGTGTCCAAGCCGGGTCTGCGTGTCTACGCACGCTCGACCGAGATCCCCACGGTCCTCGGCGGCCTGGGCGTCGCGATCCTGTCCACCTCCTCCGGTCTTCTCACCGACCGTCAGGCCGAGCAGAAGGGCGTGGGTGGGGAAGTCCTCGCCTACGTGTGGTGATCTGACATGTCGCGTATCGGACGCCTGCCCATCACCATCCCCGCCGGCGTGACCGTCTCGGTCGACGGCCAGGATGTCGCGGTCAAGGGCCCCAAGGGCGAGCTCGCGCTCACCGTGTCCAAGCCCATCGAGGTCACGGTGGAGGAGGGCCAGGTTCTGGTCTCCCGCCCCGACGACGAGCGCGCCTCGCGCTCGCTGCACGGCCTGACCCGCACTCTCATCAACAACAACATCATCGGCGTCACCGAGGGCTACACCAAGGGCCTCGAGGTCGTCGGCACGGGTTACCGCGTCGCGCAGAAGGGCTCGGCCGTCGAGTTCGCGCTCGGCTTCTCGCACCCGGTGCTCATCGAGCCCCCGGCCGGCATCACGCTGACCGTCGAGGGCAACAACAAGCTCACCGTGAGCGGCATCTCCAAGCAGGCAGTGGGTGAGGTCGCGGCCAACATCCGCAAGATCCGCAAGCCCGAGCCCTACAAGGGCAAGGGTGTGCGGTACGCCGGCGAGGTCGTCCGCCGCAAGGCCGGAAAGAGTGGTAAGTAATCATGGCTGTCACGTCAAAGTCCGTCGCGCGCTCGCGTCGTCACCTGCGTCTTCGCAAGAAGGTCGTGGGCACCGAGGTCCGCCCGCGTCTGGTCGTCACCCGTTCGGCCCGCCACGTCTTCGTGCAGGTCGTCGACGACAGCAAGGGCCACACCGTGGCCTCGGCATCCACCCTCGAGAACGACCTGCGCACGTTCGATGGTGACAAGACCGCCAAGGCCCGCAAGGTCGGCGAGCTCGTCGCCGAGCGCGCGAAGGCCGCCGGCGTCTCGGACGTCGTGTTCGACCGCGGTGGCAACCGCTACGCGGGCCGTGTCGCTGCGATCGCCGAGGGCGCCCGCGAGGGAGGTCTGAACCTGTGAGCGAGATCAAGGAGAACGAAGTGTCCACTGAGGCTACGGCTGCCGTCGAGGCGCCCGCTGCCGAGGCTCCCGCGGAGCGCGAGCGCGAGCCGCGTCGTGGTGGCCGCGAGCGCAGCCAGACCCGTGGTGACCGCGGGTCGCGCGACGCCGACAAGAGCCAGTTCCTCGAGCGCGTCGTCACGATCAACCGCGTGTCGAAGGTCGTCAAGGGCGGTCGCCGCTTCAGCTTCACGGCGCTCGTCGTCGTGGGCGACGGCAACGGGCTCGTGGGCGTCGGCTACGGCAAGGCGCGTGAGGTCCCCCTCGCCATCTCGAAGGGTGTCGAAGAGGCCAAGCGCAACTTCTTCCGCGTGCCGCGCGCCGGTTCGACGATCCCCCACCCCGTTCAGGGTGAGGCCGCTGCCGGTGTGGTGCTCCTGCGCCCCGCCGCCGCCGGTACCGGTGTTATCGCCGGTGGTCCCGTCCGTGCCGTGCTCGAGTGCGCCGGTATCCACGATGTCCTCTCGAAGTCGCTCGGCTCGTCGAACACGATCAACATCGTGCACGCGACCGTGGCGGCTCTGAAGAGCCTCGAGGAGCCCCGCGCCGTCGCCGCCCGTCGTGGTCTCGACTTCGACCAGGTGGCTCCGGCCCGTCTGATCCGCGCCGAGGCCGAGGCCGCGAAGGCGCAGAAGGTTGGTGCCTGATGGCTGCCCGTCTCAAGGTGACCCAGGTCAAGTCCAAGGTGAGCGAGAAGCAGAACCAGCGTGACACGCTGCGTTCGCTCGGTCTGAAGCGGATCAACGACTCCGTCGTTCGTCCGGATGACGCGCAGACGCGCGGCTACATCAAGACCGTCGCTCACCTCGTGAAGGTTGAGGAGATCGACTGATGGCCGAGAAGGCTGAGAAGGTGACCGAAGAGGTCGCCGAGAAGAAGACCGCCGCGAAGAAGCCTGCTGCTGCGAAGAAGCCGGCTGCGGAGACCAAGCCCGCTGCTGCGAAGAAGCCGGCCGCAGCGAAGGCTGCTCAGGGGAAGGATGCCGAGGTCTCGCGCCCCGGTGTCCTGAAGGTGCACCACCTGCGTCCCGTCCCGGGTGCCAACACCGCCAAGACCCGCGTGGGTCGCGGTGAGGGCTCGAAGGGTAAGACCGCTGGTCGCGGTACCAAGGGTACGAAGGCCCGCTACCAGGTCAAGGTCGGGTTCGAGGGTGGGCAGATGCCCCTCCACATGCGTACGCCGAAGCTGCGCGGGTTCAAGAACCCGTTCCGCGTCGAGTACCAGGTGGTCAACCTCGACAAGCTCGCGGAGCTCTACCCGAAGGGCGGTGACGTCACCGTCAGCGACCTCGTCGCCAAGGGCGCCGTCCGCAAGAACGAGAAGGTCAAGGTGCTCGGCACCGGCGACATCTCGGTCAAGCTGACCGTGTCCGTCGACAAGGTCTCGGGTTCGGCCGAGCAGAAGATCGTCGCCGCCGGCGGCTCGATCAAGTAAGTCCACGGCAGGGGCCGGAGGGTCTCTCGACTCGCTCGAGAACAGTCCTCCGGCCCCTGTTGCCGTACTCTGGTAGGCGGTGTCCCTGCCCCAGGCGGCTGGATGCCGCCACACCTCTGGAGGAAATCCTTGTTCAGCGCCATCGCGCGGGTCTTCCGCACGCCGGATCTCCGGCGGAAGATCGCCTTCACTCTGGGCATCATCGCCATCTACCGTCTCGGCGCGCACGTCCCGACGCCGTTCGTGAGCTATCCGAACGTCCAGGACTGCCTTCAGCAGACGGGCTCGGCGAGCGAGGGGCTGCTCTCCCTCGTCAACCTGTTCTCCGGCGGCGCCCTGCTGCAGCTGTCGATCTTCGCGCTCGGCGTCATGCCGTACATCACCGCGACGATCATCGTGCAGCTGCTGCGCGTCGTCATCCCGCACTTCGAAACGCTGTACAAGGAAGGGCAGGCCGGCCAGGCCAAGCTCACACAGTACACCCGGTACCTCACGATCGCGCTCGCACTCCTGCAGTCGACGACCCTCGTCACGGTCGCGCGATCGGGCCAGCTCTTCGGCACCACTTCGATCGCGTCGTGCAACAGCCTCCTCACCAATGACGCGTGGTGGGCGCAGCTGCTCATGATCATCACGCTGACCGCCGGCACCGGACTCATCATGTGGTTCGCCGAGTTGGTGACCGAGCGTGGCGTCGGCAACGGCATGTCGATCCTCATCTTCACGTCGATCGCCGCGACCTTCCCGGCGGCGATGTGGGCGATCGCCCAGGCGCGCAGCTTCGAGGTGTTCCTGCTCGTCCTCGCCGTGTCGATCGTCGTCGTCGCTCTCGTCGTGTTCGTCGAGCAGTCGCAGCGCCGCATCCCGGTGCAGTACGCGAAGCGCATGGTGGGCCGTCGCACGCTCGGCGGCACGAACACCTACATTCCGATCAAGGTCAACATGGCCGGCGTCGTGCCCGTCATCTTCGCCTCGTCGCTGCTGTACATCCCCGCCCTCATCGCGCAGTTCAACCAGACGCCGGATGCCAATGGCAACATCCCGGGATGGGTGACGTGGATCCAGTCCTACCTGACGAAGGGCGATCACCCGCTCTACATGCTGCTGTACTTCCTCCTCATCGTCGGGTTCACGTACTTCTACGTCGCGATCACGTTCAACCCGGTCGAGGTCGCGGACAACATGAAGAAGTACGGCGGCTTCATCCCCGGCATCCGTGCCGGACGGCCGACCGCCGAGTACCTCGACTACGTACTGACGCGGATCACGCTGCCGGGCTCCATCTATCTCGGTCTCATCGCCCTGCTGCCGCTCATCGCGCTCGCGACGGTCAGCGCCAACTCCAACTTCCCGTTCGGGGGCGCCTCGATCCTGATCATCGTGGGCGTCGGTCTCGAGACCGTGAAGCAGATCGACGCGCAGCTGCAGCAGCGTCACTACGAAGGGCTCCTGCGATGACCGCGCCCCGACTCCTCATCATCGGACCGCAGGGCTCGGGCAAGGGCACGCAGGGCGAGCGCATCGCCGGCGCGTTCGGCGTCCCGGCCGTCTCGACGGGAGACGTCTTCCGAGCGAACGTCAAGGAGGGCACGCCCCTCGGCCTCGAGGTCAAGGCGATCATCGATGCCGGCGACCTCGTGCCCGATGCACTGACCGGCGCGATCGTGCGCGACCGCCTCGCGCAGGACGACGCTGCGGGCGGGTTCCTGCTCGACGGCTACCCGCGCAACCTCGGTCAGGTCGGCGACCTCGACGCGTTCCTGGACGAGCGTGGCGAGCAGCTCACGGCCGTCATCGAGTTGAGCGTGCCGCGCGACGAGTCGATCCGCCGCATCGCCCTGCGCGCGCGCGAGCAGGGCCGTGCCGACGACAACGACGAGTCGATCGCGAAGCGACTGTCGATCTACGAGTCCGAGACCGCTCCGATTCTCGACGTCTATCGCGAGCGCGGTGTGGTGGATGAGATCGACGGCGTCGGCAGTCTCGACGAGGTCTTCGAGCGCATCATCGTCGCTCTCGCGGCGCGCGGCATCGTCGCCTGATCGTGGCGTTCCGCCGTTCGCTCTACAAGACGCCCGCGCAGCTGCGGGCGATGGTCGAGCCCGGTCTCATCACGGCGGCCGCACTCGACGCCGTACGCGCTCTCATCGCTCCGGGCGTGACGACGGAAGAGCTGGATGCCGCGGCATCCGCCGTCATCGTGGCGCGGGGTGCGGAGTCGAACTTCCAGCTCGTGCGCGGCTACCGGCACACGACATGCGTGTCGGTGAACGACCAGGTGGTGCACGGCATCCCCGGCGCGCGCGTGCTCGCCGCGGGCGACATCGTGTCGATCGACGCGGGTGCCCAGTTCGAAGGCTGGAACGGTGATTCGGCGATCACGGTCGTCGTGCCGGGGGATACCCCGGCTGTGGACCCAGCTGTGATCGCGCGCCGAGAGCGGCTCTCCGAGGTGACCCGCGGGTCGCTCTGGGCCGGCATCGCCGCGCTCGCGTCGGCGCGCCGGGTGGGTGAGATCGGCGACGCCGTGCAGGGCTTCATCGAGCGGGCCGAGGCTGCGGACGGGGCGGAGTACGGCATCTTGCGCGACTACGTCGGGCACGGCATCGGCCGCAAGATGCACGAGGGGCCGACGGTGTTCAACTACCGGGTCTCCGATCTCGGCGCCGAGGTCAAGCCGGGTCTGTGCCTCGCGATCGAGCCGATGGTGACGTCGGGTTCGGACGCGACGTTCGTGGAGGACGACGACTGGACCGTCACGACCGTCGATGGCAGCGATGGCTCCCACTGGGAGCATTCGGTGGCGGTGCACGCGGACGGAATCTGGGTGCTGACCGCGCACGACGGCGGTGCCGCCGACCTCGCGCCCTACGGCGTGATCCCCGTTCCGATCCCCTGAGGGCCGCGTCTCCCGCGGGATTCACGGGCGATCCATAGGGGTGCATGGGCGAGAATAGAAGTCGGTGCGGCGGTAAGCCGCGACGAGGAGAGGCATCGATGGCACAGGCAGCAGCGGGCAAGACGAACTGGTTCGCGATCTGGGTGAGCGTGGCGGTCGTCGCCGTCGTGGCGCTCGTGATCGCGCTCGTGGTGTGGATGAACAACGCCGCGACCGACCCGGGCACGCCCCCGAGCGGGTCGGGCGTCAACCAGGAGACGGGCGCCGTCGTTGTGGGCTCGGGCGAGCAGACGCTCGACACCTACATCGACTTCATGTGCCCGATCTGCAATCAGTTCGAGCAGACGTACGGCGACGAGATCCTCGACCTCGTGAACAACGGCACGATCACGCTCAACATCCACCCCATCGCGATCCTCGACCGCTACTCGCAGGGGACGGCGTTCTCGACGCGCGCAGCAAACGCGATGTACTGCGTCGCCGAGGCCGACCCGGATGCCGCGGTGCCGTTCATGCAGGCCATGTTCAAGAACCAGCCGGCCGAGAACTCCACCGGCCTTACCGACGACCAGATCCTCGAGATCGCGAAGAGCGTCGGCGTCGAGGGCATCGACTCGTGCGTCACCGACGGCACGTACAAGAAGTTCGTGACATCGACGACCGAGAAGACGCCCATCGCGCCGGGATCGAGCGGCATCGGCACCCCGACCATCGCCGTCAACGGCGAGACCGTCGCCAACAGCACCATCCCGGCGAAGGGCCAGTTCGCGACGCTGTTCCAGTAAGCGCGCGGTTTGCCGGTACCCGGCATATCACGTACACTGGATCTTTGGTGCCTTGCGCCTTCATTGGCGTGTCTCCGGCACCACCATCCCATCCACCGCAGACCGGCCGGTCTGCCGAGCGTAAGCGAGCGTATGGCGAAGAAAGACGGAGTCATCGAGATCGAGGGTGTGATCTCCGAGGCGCTGCCCAACGCGATGTTCCGCGTCGAGCTGACCAACGGACACAAGGTCCTCGCGACGATCTCCGGAAAGATGCGGCAGAACTACATCCGCATCATCCCCGAGGACCGCGTCGTCGTGGAGCTTTCGCCCTACGACCTCACGCGCGGTCGCATCGTCTACCGCTACCGCTAGACCGGTCGAGAAGTAACACCCCCTCCGCGCTCGCGCGAAGGCCCGGTGAAGACAGCGAGAAAAGAAAATCATGAAGGTCAACCCCTCCGTCAAGCCCATCTGCGACCACTGCAAGGTCATCCGTCGTCACGGTCGCGTCATGGTCATCTGCAAGTCGAACCCGCGTCACAAGCAGCGCCAGGGCTGAGTGGATGCCGGGCTCCCCGGCATCCCTTCGCACACAACTCAATACGAACACACAGGCAGGTTCAGATCCCGTTCGCACGTCGAGTCCGCTCGTCGAATTGGGGGACACCCCGGGGCGGAGGCCCGGGCACCGATCCTGCTCCACACCTCCACAACTCCTAGGAGCATCGCATGGCGCGTCTTGCCGGCGTCGACATCCCGCGTGACAAGCGCGTGGTGATCGCCCTCACGTACATCTACGGCATCGGCCGTACCCGTTCGGCCGAGATCCTCAAGGCCACCGAGATCGACGAGTCGATCCGCGTCAAGGACCTCACCGACGACCAGTTGGTCGCCCTGCGCGACCACATCGAAGGCACCTACAAGGTGGAGGGTGACCTGCGCCGCGAGGTCGCCGCTGACATCCGCCGCAAGGTCGAGATCGGCTCCTACGAGGGCCTGCGCCACCGTCGTGGCCTGCCCGTCCGTGGTCAGCGCACGAAGACCAACGCGCGTACGCGCAAGGGTCCCAAGCGCACCGTCGCCGGCAAGAAGAAGGCGCGCTAAGGCGCGGTCCCAGGTTAGGAGAAACTCATGGCACAGGCCAAGACCGCCGCGCGCAAGCCGCGCCGCAAGGAGAAGAAGAACATCGCGCTGGGCCACGCCCACATCAAGTCGACGTTCAACAACACGATCGTCTCGATCACCGACCCGACCGGCGCCGTCATCGCGTGGGCCTCGTCGGGTGGCGTGGGCTTCAAGGGCTCGCGCAAGTCGACCCCGTACGCCGCCGGCATGGCTGCCGAGTCGGCCGCCCGCCAGGCCGCCGAGCACGGCGTCAAGAAGGTGGACGTCTTCGTCAAGGGCCCGGGTTCGGGTCGCGAGACCGCCATCCGCTCGCTGACCGCCGCCGGCCTGGAGGTCGGCTCGATCAACGACGTGACGCCGCAGGCCCACAACGGCTGCCGTCCGCCGAAGCGCCGCCGCGTCTGATCCTTCGACAGGCTCAGGGCCCCGTCCGGACGCCCTGAGCCTGTCGACACGCGTGTGCGGATGCCCCGGCATCCGCCGTCGTCTTACACAACTCAACACCTCATGCAATCGCACGTGTCATATAGCGGGCACGTGACGGAAAGGAACACATAGTGCTCATCGCACAGCGTCCCACTCTGACCGAGGAGAAGATCGGCGAGTTCCGCAGCCGGTTCGTCATCGAGCCGCTCGAGCCCGGTTTCGGTTACACCATCGGCAACGCGCTGCGTCGCAGCCTGCTCTCCTCGATCCCCGGGGCTGCGGTCACCAGCATCCGCATCGACGGCGTGCTGCACGAGTTCAGCACCATCCCGGGCGTGAAGGAGGATGTCACCGAGATCATCCTCAACATCAAGCAGCTCGTGGTCTCGTCAGAGCGTGACGAGCCCATCACGGCGTACCTGCGCAAGACCGGTGCGGGTGAAGTCACGGCCGCCGACATCTCGGCTCCCGCGGGTGTCGAGGTGCACAACCCCGAACTCGTGATCGCGACCCTCAACGACTCGGCCCGCTTCGAGCTCGAGCTCACGATCGAGCGTGGCCGCGGCTACGTCTCGGCGACGCAGAACCGCAACGAGTACGCCGAGGCGGGGCAGATCCCGATCGACTCGATCTACTCGCCCGTGCTCAAGGTGTCGTACCGCGTCGACGCGACGCGTGCGGGTGAGCGCACCGACTTCGACAAGCTCGTGCTGGACGTCGAGGCGAAGCCGTCGATCACGCCGCGCGACGCCGTCGCGTCGGCCGGTCGCACCCTGACGGAGCTGTTCGGCCTCGCTCGCGAGCTGAACGTCGAGGCCGAGGGCATCGAGATCGGCCCGGCGCCGGTCGCGGAGGTCGTCTCCGGCGAGCTGTCGATGCCGATCGAGGACCTGGACCTCTCGGTCCGTTCGTACAACTGCCTGAAGCGCGAGGGCATCAACACGGTGTCGGAGCTGGTCGCCCTCTCCGAGACGCAGCTGATGAACATCCGCAACTTCGGTCAGAAGTCGGTCGACGAGGTGCGCGACAAGCTCATCTCGCTCGGACTGTCGCTCAAGGACTCGGTGCCCGGGTTCGACGGCGCGCACTTCTACGGCGGCTACGACGACGAGACCATCTGATCGGCGCCCGACCGGTCTGCTGACACCTTTCCACTGGAGTAATTGACATGCCCAAGCCCACCAAGGGTCCCCGCCTCGGAGGCGGCCCCGCCCACGAGCGCCTGCTGCTCGCCAACCTCGCCGCCGCGCTGTACACGCACGGTGCGATCACGACGACGGAGACCAAGGCCAAGCGCCTGCGTCCCCTCGCCGAGCGCCTCATCACGTTCGCCAAGCGCGGCGACCTGCACGCCCGTCGTCGGGTGCTGTCGGTCATCGGCGACAAGGAGGTCGTGCACGTCCTCTTCGCCGAGATCGCTCCTCAGGTCGCGGAGCGCGACGGCGGCTACACGCGCATCACGAAGATCGGCAACCGCAAGGGTGACAACGCCCCCATGGCCCGCATCGAGCTCGTCCTCGAGCCCGTGACGCCGAAGAAGAAGGCGACCAAGAAGGCTGCTCCGGCCGCCGAGGCGGCGCCGGTCGTCGAGGAGGCCCCGGCCGAGGAGGCTCCCGTCGAGGAGACCGCCGCCGACGCCGGTGCCGAGTCGCAGGCCGAGGGCGAGGCGGCTGAGGCTGCCGCGGCCGACGCCGTCGAGACCCCCGCGGAGGAGAAGGCCGAGTAAGCCTCCCCGCGCACGAAAGCCCGCACCCGGTTCTCCGGGTGCGGGCTTTCGTCTTTCGTGCGGGTGTGCGGGTGTGCGGGCGCGCGGGCGTGCGGGTGTGCGGGCGGCGCATCGTGCCGGCGGCGCGGCTGTCGGTGCTGGGCCGTCGCGGGGTACCGAGATCGTATGTGCACTTTCTCAGGAGCGCTGCGGGCGCGAGCGTTCACGGGAGGGAGATCGGTGCGGTGTGCGTGCGCGTCGAGGGGTGCCGCTCCTGAGAAAGTGCGCGTGCGAAGCCCGATCCGGAGTCGAATCGACTGCTCCACAGGGTGCGATTGTGCGGAGCCGTCCACAGATCTCCACTCGTCCCGCCCGGGGGTAATGCAACGCCGCCACAGTGAGGGCGTGTCGACTTCAGCGCCCTTCCGTCCCCACGAACGCGTGCTCGCACGCGCCGAGCTCGCCGCGCTGGGGTACACCCGTCGGCGCCTGACGGCGGCACTGGAGCGAGGCGAGTTGGTCCGCCTGCGACGTGATCGGTATGTGTTCGGCGATGGGGCAGCGGATCTCTGGACGGCGAGCCTCGACCGCGCGGTGCGCCTGGGTGGGCGCCTCACCTGTGTGAGTCTGCTGGTCGCGCTGTCGGTGTTCGTCTTCGACGACGCGCGATTCCATGTGCGCGTCGGCGCGCACGCGAGCCGTCTCCGCGAGCGGGCTCGCCTGCCGCGATCGGGGTTGTGCTTCCACTGGTCGGACGCGTGGGAGTGCGGTCCTACGCGCGGCGTCGTCTCCCTGCTCGACGCCGTGCGGGATATGCTGCGGTGCACGCAGCCGCGCCATGCGATCGCGTCCCTCGACAGTCTGCTGTACCTCGGCCTGCTGACAAGCGATGCCCTCGAGGAGCTGTTCGCATCCCTTCCTGCGCGCTTCGGCGTCCTCCTCGCGCTGACCGATGCGCGCGCCGAATCGGGAACCGAGACGCTCGTACGACTCATGCTCCGACAGCTCGGAGCGCACGTTGACGTGCAGGTGCAGATCGACGGCGTTGGCCGCGTCGACCTCCTGGTCGACGGATGGCTCGTCGTCGAATGCGACAGTCGGGGCTTTCATTCGACGTGGGCGGAACGTCGGCGCGACCTCCGTCGCGACCTCGCGGCCGCCGCGCGGGGATACACCACCGTGCGTCCGATCGCGGAAGACATCCTCTACCGCCCTGACGAGGTGCTCGCGCTCCTGCGGGGCATCCTGCGGGCGCCGTCGCGGCGGCCGCAGTGAGCCGTCAGCATCGTGCTGCGCCGAGCGGCGAGCACGTTCTCAGGAGAGATTCTCCGGGTCTCGGGCGAGGATCCCCGCGAAGCCGCGCGGCGCCGCCAGCAACGGCGCCACCGTTCCTGAGAAAGTGCTCGCCCGGCCGTCGCGCGTCAGGGCGTCGGAGAGGCGGCGGATGCCAGGGCGCGCGCCGTCGCCCAGCGGACGAGCGCGACCTGGTAGGCGACCTCGGCGCGCTGATTCTCGGCGGCATCCACGGCATCGGCGACGGTAGCGGCGTAGAGCTGGCCGCCGGTGGGGCCGGGGTGGATCTCGTCGCCGGCGAGGTAGTCGAGGTGCGGCGCGATCGCCTGCGACCAGTCGGCGAGCACGACGCGCGGGTGCGACGCTGCGAAGGCGGCGAGTTCCGCGTTGACGCCGGGGATCCAGTCGCGCGGCGCATAGGCCGTCACGAGCACGAGCGAGCGGTGCGGGCCGAGGGTGTCGTAGATCTCCTGCAGGTCGGCGCCGTCGACGGGGCCGTTGGTCCCGAGTCCGACGACGAGGTAGTCGCGCAGCGCGCCCTGCGCGGACAGCCCGTCGATGATCTCGCCGCCCGCCCACATCGATCGCGACACGGCGGCGTCGACCTGGATTCCGGGGAATCGCCCCAGCAGTCCCTCGGCGGAGGCGAGCATCACCGAGTCGCCGACAGCTGTGATGCGGTCGCCGCTCACTTCGGCGGGCGGCGGGGGCAGTGGCTTGCCGTGTCGGCCCGTGCGTGGCGTCGCATCCGAGGCAGGAGAGGGGGTCGGCGAGGGGCTGGGCGCGGCGCCGAGTGCGCTCGGTTCCGATGCGGCTCGCGGTGTCGTCGCGGCGGACGGCGCTGCGGATGCCTCCGCCAGCGCTCGAGCTCCCGCGGCGACGACGGCCTCGCTCGAGGAGACGGCCGGGGCGGCGGCGACAGCGGCCGTCGTGCCGCCCACCACGAGGACGCCGGCGGCGAGCGTCGTGAGGGCACCGAACCGCCGTGCGGGCGCGCCGCCGAGGCGTGCGCCGAGCGCGCGCAGAGCGCCGCGGAACCCGAGGCGTCGCACGGGCTGCTCGAGCAGACGATAGGACAGCGCCGCCGCGACAGTCGTGACGAGGGCCGCTGCGATGCCGACGGGAATCGGCACCGTGGCATCCGTGAATCGTCCGACGGCCGCCTGCCCGAGGAGGACGACGACGGGCCAGTGCCACAGGTAGATTCCGTATGACCGCTCGCCGATCCAGCGCAGCGGCGCGACGTCCAGCGCCGCTCCGAGCGGCGATGCCGGGTGAACGGCCGCGGCGATGAGGACGGCCGTGGCGAGGGATGCCGCGAGCGGCACCATCGGATAGTTCGACGCGCCGCCGGGCCACGCGGAGATGACGACGAGCGCCGTGAGCGCGACGACTCCGACCGTGGCGAGCGTCGCGGCGATGCGGCGCGTTGCGGCGGGAGCGAGTGCACCTTCGGGGCGAACGAGTGCACCCTCGGGGGAGGGGGAGGGGGAGGGGGAGGGGGAGAGCGCGAACGCGACGGCGACTCCGAGGAGGAGGCCGAACGCGTGTGTGTCGGTGCCGAAGTAGGCGCGAGTGATGCTCGCGCCGCCCGCTTGCGCGGCGACTGCCCACACCGCCGAGCCGGTCGCCAGCGCGAGCGCGACGGCGACACGGGCGACGCGGCCGCGCACGAGCAGCACGAGTGGCAGCAACAGGGGCCACAGGACATAGAACTGCTCTTCGACGGCGAGCGACCACAGGTTCCGCAGCAGCTCGGGCTGGCCGCCCGCCATGCCGGCCGAGAAGTACGACGTGCCGGCGGCGATCGACAGCCAGTTGTACGAGAAGGTCGCCGCCCCCAGCACCTGCCGGCCGAGGCCGACGAGCACGTCGCCGCCGACGAGCCACGCCGCGCTCGCGCTCACCGTCACGACGAGGGCGAGTGCCGGCAGCAGTCGCCGCGCGCGGCGCACCCAGAACGCGCGCAGTGCGATGCGGCCGGTCGCCGCCCGCTCCCGCAGCAGGAGCGAGGTGATGAGGAACCCGGAGATGACGAAGAAGGCATCCACACCGACGAATCCGGAGTGCAGGAACGCGCTCGGGAACAGGTGGTAGACGACGACCAGCAGGACCGCGACGGCGCGAAGACCGTCGAGTCCCGCGTAGCGGGGGGCAGGGGAGGAAGGCATGACGAAGTGAGGGGTCGAACGGGGGGAGGAGGCGGCACGACAAGTGTACGTCGCGACCCTGAACGCAGAAGGGCCCGCGCCCGCCCGGCTAGGCTGACGGGGTGCGTCTGCGCCTCGATCTCGCCTACGACGGCACCGCCTTCCGCGGCTGGGCGCGGCAGCCCGGGCTGCGTACGGTGCAGGGCGTGCTCGAGCAGGCGATCACCCGCGTGCTCGGCGGCGAGCCGCAGCTCGTCGTCGCCGGACGGACGGATGCCGGGGTGCATGCCGCGGCGCAGGTCGCCCACCTCGATCTCACCGAGGCGCAGCTCGCCCGCCTGCGCAAGGGGCGCAACCCCACGCCCGAGGCGCTCGCCGCCCGCCTGACCGGCGTGCTCGGCCCCTACCCGGATGTCGCCGTGCATCGCACCGCGGAAGCGGCGCCCGGCTTCGACGCGCGTTTCTCCGCCGTCTGGCGCCGGTACGAGTACCGCGTCGCCGACCTCGCGACCGCCTACGATCCGCTCGAGCGAGCCCGCACGACAACAGTGAAGGCGCACCTCGACGTCGCCGCGATGGATGCCGCGGCGCGCTCCCTGCGCGGCCTTCACGACTTCGCGGCGTACTGCAAATGGCGTGAGGGCGCGACGACGATCCGCACGCTGCTCGAGTTCGGCTGGCGGCGCGACGACCTCGGCATCCTCGTCGCGAACGTCAAGGCGGATGCCTTCTGCCACAGCATGGTGCGCGCACTCGTCGGAGCGTGCGTCGCCGTCGGCGAAGGACGGCTGGATGCCGCCGACGTTTCGCGCATCCGCGACGAGGGCGTGCGCACGGCCGCGGTGAAGGTGCTCGCGGCGCGCGGCCTCACGCTGACCGAGGTCGGCTACCCCGCCGACGACCTGCTCGCCGCGCGCGCCGAGCAGACCCGGGCGCATCGCTCTCTCGACACCGACTGACCACACGCGGCCGACACCCACGCAATGCTGTGTCAAGACTGGGCGGATCCCCGGTTTGCGGGCCTAGGCTGGCGGCACCATGAAGGTGATCTCGTACAACCTCAACAAGCACAAGGCGATCGGCGAGCTCGACGATCTCGTGGAGTCGACGGATGCCGACATCCTGTGCCTGCAGGAGGCGGAGACCGACGCGCTCCCCGCGGAGGTCGCCGGCTTGCAGCTCGTCGATGCGACGGCGCGCAACCGGCTGGGGCTTGCGGTGTACCTGCGGGCGAACACGTTCACGGCGCTGGAGGTGCGCACCCTCGCCCTGAAGAAGTCGCTGCATGATCGCGTGCTCAAGCCTGCCGAGGAGCGGATGCTCGCGGTGCGCGTCCGCGACATCGATCACGGGCGCGAGCTCATTGTCGCGAGCTTCCACGCGGCGCCGCTGACAGCGCTCAACTCATTGCGGCGCAAGCAGATCACGGCGGCGCTCGAAGAGCTCGCGGGGCTCGGCGATCGCCTGCCGATCCTCATGGTCGGAGATTACAACTACCCCGTGTTCAAGGAGAACCTCGGTCAGAAGGTCCGCGAGGCAGGGTACGAGCTGAGCCTCAGCGATGCCCGCACGTACACAAGGTACAAGTTCTTCCGCGGGCATTACGACTTCGCGACGAGCGTGGGATTCGAGATCGAGACCGTGACGACGTTGCCGCAGGGGCGCAGCGATCACCTGCCGATCCTCGTGACCGCGACCGTCACCTCACTGTCGCCCGCCTGAGACGCCGGATACCGCGGGCGCTCGGCGGCGCATCGCTCGCTGGGCGTGGTGAAGTCCCGTCCAACGACGAACCCCCGCCCGGCTGAGCCGAGCGGGGGTTCGTGTGAAGGGTGTTCGTCAGGCGTCTGCCTGCTGGCGACCACGACGGACGGATGCGCCCACCGCGATCGTGGCGCCGGCGAGCACGAGCGCGCCGCCGCCGATCCAGATGCCGAGCAGCGAGTCGCTGTCGCCACCCGTGGAGGGGAGCGTAGACGAGCCGCCGGCCTCGGAGGACGCGCGGGTTCCGGTGGCGGAGAGCTCGTAGGAACCGCTGGCGTTCGAGGGCAGCGTCACCGACACCGTCGCGACACCGGTCTCGCTCGCCGTCTTGGTGACGGGCGACGAGGAGTTGACGGCGAGCTTCGCGTAGGCGAGCGAGGCACCGGCCGCGTTCTCGCCGACGAGCGTGAACGTGACATCGGCGCCGGCCGTGAAGCCGCTGAAGTCGTACGTTCCGCCAGCGGTGATCGTGATGGTGGTCGTGTTGGGGCCGGTCGGCGTGTACGCCTGCGCGGCGGCGGGGGCTGCGAACAGAAGGCCCACCGCGACGATGCTCGCCGCGACAGCCTGGGAGAGCTTGTTCTTCATGGGGGGATGCCTGCTTTCGAATCCGGTCTGCGTGTAAAACCGTCTAGCACTCGTTCCGTATATCCGGTCGAACCGCGTACCTATCCGCAGTCATAGATGACATCGGAAGGCTCAACGCGACGTATGGTGAACACACGGCCGCCTATTTGGGTCCCCTACCGCATGCAGATGTCCTCAGGCAATTTGAGGACTCGGATCTTTTTGTGTTTCCTTGTCAATGGGATGAACCGTTCGGCATGGTGGCGGTAGAGGCTATGTCGCGAGGATGCATACCGGTTGTTATAGGTCGAGGCGGGCTCGCCGAGGTTGTGCAAGGCGCCGGTCATGTGATTTCTCCACTGAACGCGGACCCGATTTCGGAGATGGTCGCCTACATGTCCGAACTTTGTCGCGACCCATCTCTCCTTGAAGCCAAGCGTCGGGAGTGCGTTATTCGCGCTGATGAATTCAATTGGGACAGGGTTGCACACGAGATGGACAGAATGATCGAAGAGATATCCCTCACGGTCGACGATAAAGTCAGATTGAGACCCGACGGGACTATGCAGTGATTGCTGGCAGGAATCTGGCCGCGCGGTACCTGCGTTCCTCACGCAGTCGGCTTCTCTCGTACTACAAGCGTGCTCGATTCGAGCTATCAAGCCGGCTATCCCACCATCGCCTGGTCGACGCAAGTAGTCCTGCGGTAGTGTCGTTGACCTCGTACGGCCGACGCTTAGAGACGGTGCATCTTGCAATCGAGAGCATCGGCGCCGGGACTGTTCGACCGAAGCGAATCATGTTGTGGATTAGCGACGATGACCGACCACGAATTACGCCGGCTCTGCGACGGCTTACGTCGAGGGGGTTGGAAATTCTCACTTGTTACGACTGGCGATCGCACAAGAAGTACTTTCCCTATTGCGTCTCGCATACTAGAGACCGCAGCGTCTTCGTTACTTGTGACGACGATGTGTTCTACCCACGTGGGTGGCTACGCGATCTATTGGTCGTTAGTGAAGCGTACCCCGATCATATAGTTGCTCACCGAACTCGTGTCATGGCGGTCGACGGCAACGACTTGCTTCCCTATGCCAATTGGGTGCCATCCCCCCCGATGTCAGTCGGATATCGGCATTTGCCGATCGGCGTGGGAGGTGTCGCCTATCCCCCTTCGCTTCTGGATCAAATTGCATCGAGAGGGACGCTGTTTTGGACGTTGGCGCCGTCTGCTGACGATCTGTGGCTTAAATCCTGCTCACTGAAGAGTCGTCTGAAGGTCATTGGTCTAAACTGTAGGCCACACTGGACGTTTCCAGATATTCGTTCTGCTGGCTCACGTACGGGACTTGCAGCAGAGAACGTCGGCGGTGGCGGGAACGACATCCAAAGCCGCGCGATATTCGACGATTCAGATATTCAGTTGATAGCGGGAGAGATTGATTCGAATCCCGCGGGCTCCACGGTAAGTTGCGCTGTAGTGCGATGAACCCCAGAACCCGAGCGAGTCTTTTTTTGCGCTATGGGCCTCGCTCGGTGCACGATCGCGGCATGCGAAATTGTATGCCCTCATTGAACAGCGAGTGGGGCTTAGCCCAAACGGAAAATCGGAGCGAGTAGCAATTTTGAACAGTGAAAAGCCAGGATCCGGATCAGTAGTGGTCAATGGACGCTTTCTAACCCAGCGAATAACTGGGGTGCAAAGGTTTGCGCTTGAAAGCTTGCGTGAACTTGCGCGTCTTCGACAGATTGTGATCGTTGCTCCCAGCGGTACCGCTATCCCTGATGGCCTCGATGGTTGCGACGTTGTACACGTAGGTTCCGGTTCGGGTCACAAGTGGGAACAGATGCAACTCCCGCTATATCTTCGAAGGAACGGTTCGCCTCTCCTGCTTAATCTCGCGAGTACAGCCCCCGTGTGGTACGGAAATCAAATCGTCACCCACCATGACATAACCTACGTCAGATTTCCGCAAAGTTTCAGTTGGCAATTTCGCCTCCTTTACGGATTCATTGTCCCGCCATTTCTAAAGAATTCATTGGCTATAATCACTGTGTCAGAGTTCTCCCGCCGGGAGATATCGAGCCATTACCGGATTCCCGCGGGTAAGATCCATGTTGTGCCCAATGGGGTGTCAGCCTTCTTCAGGCGGTCACCAGTTTTGGTCAGATCGGGTGCCCCCTACGCGCTAGCAGTATCCTCGCCGAATTCGCATAAGAACATTGCCCGTCTCATAGAAGCCTTCAGCAATGCGGATCGATTACCGGTGGAACGATTGGTCATTGTGGGCTCGCAGGCTAAAACCTTTTCCCGCCAGACATATAGTCTGCCGAAATCTGTAACACTTGTGGGATCGGTTGAGGACCCGGAATTGCTCAAATTGTACGCGGGCGCGGAAGTTTTTGTGTTCCCCTCCCTTTATGAGGGATTCGGAATTCCGCCCTTGGAAGCTCAGGCATTAGGTACCGTGGTCGCCGCTTCGGCGGCTGCATCAATACCCGAGGTGCTGGGGGAATCTGCCGTCTACTTCGACCCTGATGACACTGAGGAAATCCGCGCGGCGATCCAGCGGGTGGTATCGGATAAGGGTCTCGCCGAACAGTTGCGCGTCAAGGGATACGAGAATGTGAGCCGCTATACCTGGTCGCGATCGGCATCCCTTATAGATGCAATCATCGAACGCACGAAGTCCTCAAACCGCAGCTTGGGGGACTAATGTCCTTAACGTCTAAGTCGATTCGGGGAAGCGCATGGATAGGCATTGCAGTTGTGCTTGGGGCAATAGTACAAATTGTCCAACTCGCAGTTTTAGCACGACTCTTGACCCCCCATGATTTGGGGGTTGTGGCCGCCGTACTGGTGATAACGGCGTTCGCAGACCTCATCGCGACGATGGGCATATCAAATTCGATCATACAGAGACAAACTGCGACTGCGTCGGAGCTCTCATCGCTAAGCTGGTTAAACGTGATGGTCGGAGTGCTTGTGGCCATTCTAACCCTGCTGACATCGCCGCTGGTTGGGTTGTTCTTCCGCGACCCGCAGATTGCGACGCTGACGGCGCTGCTCGCTGTGGTGTTTGTTGTAAGTCCTTTTGCGCAAGTACCGCGAGGTGTATTGGAGCGTGACTTGCGCTTTCGCTCAGTTGCACTAACTGAGCTAGCATTCACCTTGGCGTACGCAGTTTTGAGTATACTTGCTGCCTATTTTGATGCGGGGGCGTTCGGTGTACTTGTCTCGTATGTATTTGCGGTGATCATTAGGAGCGCATGTCTGGTGCTCTTGGCTCGTTCGGCATTTCGTCTGGAGTTTCACTTCAAGTTTGCAGAAACCCGACGCTTTTTGTCTTTCGGGGTGTTCCAGTCCCTCGATTCGCTAATTTCCTTCGCCTCCGCAAATGCTGGCACGCTAGTCGTTGGTCGGGTTGTATCGCCTTCGGCGCTGGGCGGTTACAACTTGGCGACGACGTATGCAGTTAACTTCCCCGCTCGCGTCAACACCATCTTGACTCGAGTTGCTTTCCCCGTGCTATCACAAGTGCAGAACTCGCGTACACGCCTTGCAGCTGGTTCTGCATCTGTGATTTCAGCGGCAGCGATACTCAATGGGCCTATTCTTTTTGGCCTCATAGCGGCGGGACCTACTTTTGTGGTGGCTGTGTTCGGATCGAGCTGGCTGTGGGTCACTCCTGTACTCCAAGTGCTTGCGCTAGCGGGATACACCCGGGCGGTGGGCAATCCGATGGGTGCGATACTGATGGCAGCGGATCGCATGAAGCTCGGTGCGCTGGTGAACCTGGTGAAGTCGATTGTCTCGATTGCGATTATTGTTGTTTTCGGCTTGTCGTGGTCCACGATTGGTGTTGCCTACGGGATGTTCGTCGTAGGTCTGGCAGGAATGCTTGTCAACTACTTCCTTCTGGTGTACACGATCGGCTTGAGTCCTCGGTCTGCGATCACATCCAATTTGGTGGGCGTCCTCTTCTCGCTGCCGGTATTTGTAGTCGTGTGGGCTATTAGCGCCTTCGGTAATCTCGCTGGTCTGTCTGTCTATCTGAATCTTGCCATCTGCGTCTCCGCGGGTGCCATTGTCTTTGTCTTGCTGTTGGCGCTCGTGCCCTCGGTGCTGCGGGAGCCGTTCCAGGGAGTTCTCATTTCTCTGTGGGTATTTGCGTCGCGTCGTTGGCGCGGTGATCGGGGCCGGGCGTAATTTCTAAGCCAATTGGTCTCTGCTAGTGAGTGCTTCTCACGCAAATGGTGAGGATCGCGGTTTTACTGGGAGGTATATATGAGGTTCTCTGTCATCGGTTGTGGCTACCTCGGCGCGGTGCATGCCGCCGCCATGGCATCCATCGGTCATGAGGTCGTCGGTATCGACGTCGACCAGCGCAAGATCGACGCGCTGTCGAAGGGCGAAGCGCCGTTCTTCGAGCCCGGGCTGCAGGAGATCCTGACGGCGGGGATCGCGGCGGGCAATCTGCGGTTCACGACCGACATGGCCGAGGCTGCTGGCGCGAGGGTCCACTTCGTCGGCGTCGGCACGCCGCAGCAGAAGGACGGCTACGCGGCCGACCTCACCTACGTGAACGCCGCAATCGACGGGTTGCTGCCGTATCTCGCTGAAGGCGACATCGTCGCGGGTAAGTCGACCGTGCCGGTCGGGACGGCGGCGGGGCTCGCTCCGCGGGTCTCGGAGACCGGTGCGACGCTCGTGTGGAACCCCGAGTTCCTGCGAGAGGGTTTCGCCGTGCAGGACACGGTCGACCCCGACCGCCTCGTCGCGGGCGTCCCGGCTGGCGAGGAGGGGGAGCGGGCGGCATCCATTCTTCGCGAGGTGTACCACCCGTCGGTAGCGAAGGGGACCCCGTTCATCGTCACGGACTACGCGACGGCGGAACTGGTGAAGGTGTCGGCCAACGCGTTCCTCGCGACGAAGATCTCGTTCATCAACGCGATGGCCGAGATCGCCGAGGTCACCGGCGCCGACGTGACCCAGCTCGCCGACGCGATCGGACACGACGCCCGTATCGGGCGCCGATTCCTCGGCGCGGGTATCGGGTTCGGCGGCGGATGCCTGCCGAAAGACATTCGCGCGTTCTCGGCGCGTGCGGAGGAGCTCGGGCGCGGGGAGTCGGTGGCGTTCCTGCGGCAGGTCGACGAAATCAACCTGCGCCGTCGCGAGCGTGCCGTGCAGCTCGTCGTCGAGGGTCTGGGCGGATCGGTGTTCGAGAAGAACGTGACCGTGCTGGGGGCGGCGTTCAAGCCGCACTCCGATGACATCCGCGACTCTCCCGCACTCGACGTCGCCGTGCGGCTGCACGGGCTCGGCGCGAACGTGACGGTGACCGACCCGGCCGCGATCGAGAACGCGCAGCGCGTGCACCCGCAGCTGACCTACGTGCTCGACCGCGATGAGGCTCTGCGCGACGCGGACGCGGTCGTGCTCGTCACCGAGTGGGACGAGTACCGGCGAGAACTCGACCCGGAGCACGCGTCAACGCTGGCACGCGGCCGGGTTGTCGTCGACGGGCGCAACGGGCTCGACGCGGCGGCGTGGCGCGCGGCGGGGTGGACCTACTTCGGGATGGGGCGGCCGTAGGGTCGCGCTGCGGCCTTTTCGCAGTCAGGATCGAGTCATGGATATGTGGGCTCTCTCGGCTGGTGTGACGACAGCCGTTCTGGCCCTGCTTCTCTTGCTGATCCGGGCGGTGTTCATCCTCATGGACGGGCAAGAGGACTTCGTGTCGCTCATGGAATGGGCGACGGCTGGGGTCGCGTTGTTGGCCGCAGTTCTGACATTCGGCGCGCTGGGATGGGTTGCCATCGCGACGGGCCTGGCGTTCGCGGTTGCGATCATCGTCTTGGCAGCAGCGGTCATACGAGCTCGGCGCCGTCGTCTGTAGGGTCGCCTCAGGGGCGGAATCAGACGGGCACAAATGACTTCAGGCCGGCGGGGACGAATAAGCTACTTCTCCGTACCTGGGAGCGAAAGTCAACATGTGCGAAACGAACGGACCGATGAGCTGGTGTCAGACGGCACTAGCTGCAGGCCTCCCCGTAGCACACGTCAATTCAGGTGACCCATCGTCGATCACGGAACCCGGCGTAGGTGTCGTTCGCGGCTGCGAGGATCTCCGCGATGTAACCGTGTCGGACTACATCCGGGGCTGACTGGGGCGAAGTGCCCGGGGGTAGCGTGAGATCCACGCGCATCACTGCGCCTTGTAGACGGGGGCTCGTGGCGATGAGATCGTCGACCCCGTCGCGGAAGTTGCGTGTCGCGGCGAAGTCGCGTTCCTGACGCCGTCTCTCAAGGTCTGACCGGTGCCGCACGGCGAACTCGAGAAGGTCGTCGTCTTCTCGGAGCCACACGACCCTAGTGCCGTCATCCGGCAGCAGGGCGAGCGCCTCAAGGGTGCGCGAGTCGCGGGCTGCGGACGACTCGTAGTGGTACGAGACGTAGCGTCCTGGCGGATTCCGGATCAGGAGAAACGTTTGCTCGGCCCGCTCTGCCGAGAGCGTCTGGTCGATGGACTTGTTGTGCACGCTCGCTGCGATGTCGAGTCCGCTCGTCAGGCCATAGTTGAGAGAATCGGCAAGATGGCGTGCGAACACAGGCGTCCAAGCCTTGATGGTTGTGCTGATAACGACGACCGCGGGGCATCGCGGGTAACTGGGAGCAGAGATTTGAGGCTCGCGCGGCCGCGTGTACACGGGCACCGAGAATCGAGCAGGAGTGCCACTCCCTCCTAGCGGCCAGCCGCCGACCCGACTTTCGGATGCGTGGAGACCGTGCAAGTGGCGCCCGAACTCGTGAAGTACGTCGGCCACGGATGTATCCGCACCGTCGGTGCGGCGAAAAGCAAGTCGGTCCGCGAGGTGGATGCGATCTTCGGCCGGCCCTTCGAAGGCGGGCTCGACGGCCAAACCCCAGCGCGGCTGTGCAAGTACGGCTTCGACGAGTTCGGTCATCGCTGATCGTCTCATTCGGAGGAGTTGCTCTGCTTGGAACGTCGCAACTGCTGACTGGAGTTCGGAAAGCCTGATCGCCATATCGACGTGTGCGCGACCCGAATAGGACGGTGGAAGGACGCCGAGCCTAATCGCTATGTCGACGGGGTCCAGGCGGAGTGCACGTGCAACGGCGGGAAGATCCTCGAGCCGAGGATGCTGGACGCCAGACCGCCACTTGGCGATGGTCCCCGCGGTGATGCGCCCGTCCGTGTCGAGCAGTCGGGCGAGCGAAGCTGAACCGACTTGAGCTCGGGTCATCTCCTGAATAAGCCACGCGCCAAAGCCCGCCCAGGAGGGATCTCGATTTCGACATGATCATCCCATTATTGGCATAGTTTCCTATGCGGAATCGGACATTTCGAGGTTCGACATCGAATGATTATCGGGCGAGGCTAAGACCACGCCGGGCGCGGTGCACGGGTGCACCAAACCAGGCGGCGTGAAGTTCACCCGCTGACAAGTTGAAAGGCTCGCTCCGATGATCGATCAGACTGCACCCGCTCACGCTCGCAATTCAGACGTCACCACAACGCTCAGCCGCGGTGTCGCTGTCCTCATCGGCATCGGACTGCTCGTTGCCAGCATTACTAGTGCAGGCTCGGCCTCGGCCGTTGGCCCGTCCAAGAACGGAGCCCCGGGCTGTTATCAGAACAGCTGCGCTGGCAAGGATCCCGTGGCCATGGGGTGCGCTCAGGACGCCGTGACCTGGGACCGCAGGGACTACAGAAACGGAAACCTGGAATTGCGATACTCCGTGAAGTGCTTCTCGACGTGGGCTCGCTACACCCCCTACCCCGACGGTGTCACGCGGACGCTGCAGGCAGCCGGAGGAGGTTGGCGGACTTGGGTGGGGCCTGAGATCTGGGAGCGGGTGGGGCCGAACAAGCCGACGTACCGCAGCGTTCCGTCGAGCAACGGCAAGCGGTCGCAGTACTACGACACAAGGTGGACCTACATGGTCCCTGCCGGAGTGGACACATGTGTCGGGCTGGAGGAGCGTAACTCCTACCCTGCTGAGAAGAACTCTGCAGGCATCTCCACCCACTCCGAGTACGACACGTCGGAATACCAGGCCTTCTGCGCCTGACTGCCACGGGAGACGCGCCTCTTTGACTATCGGTCACGGGGCGTTTCTCGTGGCTGGACGCGGCAAGCCGACTTCCCTGCCCACGCGGACGCGCTATAACGCGCGGTTACGGCCTGTGATGGGGTTGCGGTGCAGCCAATGATCCGACACCTTGCGCGGTGGTGGCACCGCACAGACCGCTACTGTGGCTCCGGGGAGCACAGAGACGGATGCGCCGTGCCGCGAATTGCCGTGACAAGCGCGCGGCGCGCTGCTGTGGTCGCGGTCGCCGCGGGGCTGGTGGCGGTGGCGCTCGCCGCGTGTGCGCCTGACCAGGAGCTTGTGATCGATGCCTGCCCGAACGGTGCCGTGGTGATCGGCACCTCGGCATCCGATCTGCAAGAAGCGCTCGATGGGGCGCAGCCGGGCGCAGTCATCCGCCTCGCCTACACGACCTATGCGGGGCGGTTCACGATCACCGTGTCGGGCACCGACGACCGACCGATCGTGCTGTGCGGGCCGGGCTCGGCCCGGATCGACGGCGGCGACACCGCGAGCGGCTACGCGCTCCACCTCGACGGCGCCTCGCACTGGGTGGTGCGCGGCTTCGCGGTGACCGGCGCTGCCAAAGGCATCATGCTCGACGGCTCGTCCCACAACGAGCTGCAGAGCCTCATCGTTACGAACACCGGCCAAGAAAGCGTGCACCTGGGGGCCGGCAGCTCCGACAACCTCGTCCAGGGGCTCGTGGTGAGCGACACCGGCAAGACCACACCCGAGTACGGCGAAGGCATCTACATCGGCACCGCGACATCCAACAGGTGCGACATCAGCGCCTGCGAACCCGACCGCAGCGACCGCAACCGCGTCCTCGACAACAAGGTCTTCGCCGTCACCGCAGAAGCCGTCGATGTCAAAGAAGGGACGACCGGCGGAGAGCTCCGCGGCAACGACCTCACCATGGGTGACACCCCCGCCGTCGACTCCGTCGTCGACCTCAAAGGCAACGAGTGGACCGTCTCGGCCAACCACGGGCCATGACCGCGCCATAGGATCTGCACATGAGCTTCAGGGGGAAGGGCCTCGCCGTCGCGGCGCTGATCGTTGCTTCCGTCGGGTTCACGGGGTGCGCGGGCCCGGCGCCGACGCCGACGCCCACGCCGAGCGCCACCCGCACCGCGACGCCCGCGCCCAGCGTGACGGCGACACCCTCGGCATCCCCCTCGCCGTCAGCGACGTCGACGGCGAGTGCGGAGGCATCCGAGGGGGAGATGACGGGCGACCAGGCGATCGAGGTGTGCCTGCGGCTGCACGACGAGTACGCGAGCGCGGGGGAGAGCCTCGTGCCCACCGGCGCGGCGCAGGTCTACGACCGCACCGTCGAGCCGCACTGGCTCGTGCTGATCCCGGCGTCGAACAGCTACGGACCGGGGTACATCCAGTGCATCCTCGGCGGAACCTACGCCGACCCCGTGCACACCGGCGTCGGCGAGATGGTCAGCGACATCGTGACCGATGAGTACATCGAGCACACGCGCACCGTCAACGACGGCATCTAGGCGATCTGTGCGGGGTGGGTGGTCCCTGCACTTGCCCGAAGTGGTGCCGCGGGGACGAATCAGTTGATGTCGGTTAACTCTTCGTTTCGGCGGGAGTGTCGCGCCGCGCCATCGGCCACAATGAACACGAACGCCGGCTGGGACCGGCTTCACGCATCGCTCCGTTCTGGGAAACGGAGCCCCCGCAGCGCTGCGCTCCGCTCGCGGGGCACGTCGCGGCGGGTGAGCCGGTGATGTGGACGCACGCGCAAGGAGAGCTGATGAGCAGATCGCGGCCACCACGTATCGCTGAGATCTACCTCGATGCCCACTGGCGGCCCGCCCCGCCCGACCAGCGTCTCGACCGCGAGACCGCGACGGCGCTGCGTGACGAGGGCATCACCATGGTGCGGGTCGCGCCGCCCGCCGGGACGGCGCTGTGGCGGTACCTCACCGGGAGGCAGAGCGGCACCACCGGCCGCGACATCTCGCTCTCGCGCTACCTTGCGTCGGCGGGTGAGCGCGGGTGAGCTCGGGTGGTCGGCGGGCGGATTCGGCCGTTATGGGGTGAGTCCAATAGCGTGGTGTCAATTCCCGCGGGGTTCTCGTCGTCGTAGACGGTGAAGGGCCATCGTGGGATGACCAGTTGTTTCCGCCAAGAAGCAAGAAGAGTGAT